>CAYSIX010000133.1:0-11275 GCA_964431205.1 uncultured Phycisphaeraceae bacterium | reverse complement strand
CGACGGCCGCCCCCCCGGCTCCAAGCCCTACACCCTCATCGACTACTTCCCCGACAACGGACGTGACGCCCCCCGGCGTGGTCGCTTCAGCGACCACGAAAACGACGGCGACCACGCCCCCGCGTTCGACCCCGACCACCCCGCCTCCGACTGGCTCCTGTTCATCGACGAGTCCCACGTCACCATCCCCCAGATCCGTGCCATGTACCACGGCGACCGCCACCGCAAGGAGGTGCTCGTCGAGCACGGCTTCCGCCTGCCCTCGGCCCTCGACAACCGCCCACTGACCTTCGAGGAACTGGAGAAGGTCTGGCCGCAGGTCATCTTCGTCTCCGCCACGCCCGGCCCCTATGAGCTCGACCAGTGCGAGGGCGAGATCGTCGAGCAGGTCATCCGCCCCACCGGCCTGGTCGACCCGGTCATCGAGGTCCGCCCCGCTCAGGGTCAGGTCCCCGACCTCATCGAGCTGGTCAAGCAGCGCGCCACCGCCGGCGAACGCACCATCGTCACCACCCTCACCAAGCGCCTCGCCGAGGACCTGTCCACCTACATGGACTCGGCCGACGTCCGCTGCCGCTATCTGCACAGCGAGATCGACACGCTCGACCGCGTGCAGATCCTCCGCGAGCTGCGCGAGGGCCAGTTCGACGTGATCGTGGGCGTGAACCTCCTGCGTGAGGGCCTCGACCTGCCCGAGGTCTCCTGCGTGGCCATCCTCGACGCCGACAAGACCGGTTTCCTGCGTAGCCCGACGAGCCTGATTCAGCAGATCGGGCGCGCCGCCCGCAACGTCAACGCCTTCGTGGTCCTCTACGCCGACCGGGTCACGCCCGCCATGCAGGCCGCCATCGACGAAACCAGCCGCCGCCGCGAGAAGCAGCTCGCTTACAACCGCGAGCACGGCATCACCCCGGCGACGATCAAGAAGGCGATCCGCCGCGGCATCGAGATCGAGCTGCGTGCCCGCCGCACCGCACGAGAGGCCCTCAACGCCGACGAGAAGGAGTACGACCGCGCCGAGCTGATCGCCGAACTGGAGAAGCAGATGCTCGAGGCCGCCCAGTCCCTCGAGTTCGAGAAGGCGGCCGACCTCCGCGATCGCCTCCAGGAGATCAAGGCCAGCCCCGCCATGGGCCGCGTCAAGGTGGGCGGGTCCCAGAAGCGCAAGCCCCGGCCGGGCGCCCCCGGCAGCAAGGTCGTCCGCCGACGCAAGAAATCGACACGCTGAGCGGCGTCTGTGTGCCGACGTCCGCTTCGTCACCCACCGACGGTAATCAGGCGTCGCCACGCCCGCGCTGCGCGTCCGTTGCGGTCGGCGTCGCGGGCCGCCGCCGGCCCTCGGGCATGTTGAACCGGACGCCCTCGATGGCGTGGCCGAGGATTGACCGTTCGATCGACCCTGGGCCAGAATCACAGGTAAGGACGCACTTCATCGGTGATCGAGTGCTATGGCGACCCGTTCAGCGAAAGGTGCGAATCCACGCGGACACCTCCTCTTGAGGATCGCCAAATCCAGACGCTCCGCGATCTGCCGGTAGACGTCCCGTTGACGCATTGAAGTCGCCGCCGGCCGCAACCAGTTGTCAACAAACCACTGTTTCGGGCGACGGATGCTCTCGGGCTCAGGTGACATATCCAGCTCTTCGCCCAGCACTACGCCCGCAGCCTGGTGATCTGCGATCATCCACGCGTCGAACGTGACAATCGCGACGCCCATGGCTCGCGGAAGGTCAAACCGAACGTCATTTTGCGCGTCATCAACCTGCCGCACTCGATCGCCATCCTGATCCTCGTCAACCAGAAAGACAAGCGCATGGAACCCGTGGCTTCTTGCCCAATGGACCCAGCCAATCGCCCGTTTGAACAGCCGCCTCCCTTTGCCATGAAGGCGACGAACCTGGGGATCTTTTACTGATCGGCGCTCGACATCCAGCGTCGTGTTCACCAGCCGTTTGACCATCACCTCCAACGCGCCGCCCAGCCCGTCATTGTCATCACCCAACTCATGAGCACCCTCCGCCACGACAAGGACGCGCATCACTCGCTCTCCTCCGACTCTTTGGCAGTCATTGCCAGCGACTCGTCACCCTCGCCTGTCCAGATCTCTCCCAGCGTGAAGATATCCATCTGCTCACGCACCGCCTTGCTCTGCGAGAGGCGTGAGACAGACACTGAGCCATCTGATTTTCGCCGGCACAGCGTCACCTCCTGCGGCTGGAACAAGTCAACCACGTAAGGTGAGTGAGTGGTCATTACCACCTGTGTCCGGGACTGCCGATTGACGATTTCACGGATGATGCTGAGGATGTCCTTGAGTCGAGCGGGATGGATGCCATTCTCAGGCTCCTCGATCAGTAAAAAGCGCGGCGGCTGCGGCAAGTGAAATACCGTCAAGTATGCGAGTACAAGTAATGCGCCATCTGAGACCTGGTAAGATGAAATTTCTTGTCCGGAGTCCGTTACGACAAACCACAGCCCCTTGCCTGTTTGGGGACGAAACTGGGTCAGATCGCCACTTGGATTTACCGGGCCGCTGAACGCGCGTGCAGGCTTGAGCCGTATCTGTTGAAACTGTGGGAAGATTCGGCAAAACTCCTTCTCCAGATCCATGAATCGCTCGCGATCGTAGCCCAGAATCTGATCCAGGCACAAGGCAAGGCCGAATCCATCCGCGTTCATTCGATATTGCCGCTTGATGTCTTCGGCGCAAGGCGCGGCAAGCATACTTGGGACGAATCGATACTGATGCACGCCCTTGAGCGCATTGTGTACAAACCGGATCAGATCAAGGTAAGGTGACACCTGGGGCGGACCTGAACCTCCCCCTTCTTTGCCAAATTGCGCGACAATGGTCGGATTAGGGCGAACGGCTCCAAAATCGATGACCTTGTCGTCGACGACAATCTGTTCTCCAGCAGATTTAGCTGACCTCTGATCGACCCGAAACTCACAAGAAAGCTTGTATACGACCTGCTTTGTCTCCCGTGGGATACCTGCCGCCAACGTTACCGAACTGTTCTCATGGCGCCACACCAAGTCACGACCTGACCAAGTCCCCGCGAAGGCATCGGTCAGGTGTGTCTCCACAGAGCGTGACAGCGCCGCGATCGCCTCCAGCACGCTTGTCTTGCCCGAATCATTCGGGCCGATCAGCAAATGGATCGGCGTCAGATCTAGCGAGACATTGCGAAGCGCCTTGAAGTTGGAAACATGGAACTGCGTGATCATGGTGCTGTTGCTCGCGATCATCGGGCCGCCTCAGTCTTCACGGGCTCCATCCTAACGTCTTTGCAGCGTTCCCCACACTCCACCCGACCACCTCACACCCCCAGCCGCCGATCCCGCGCCGTGATCGGCCACCGATCCACCGCACGATTGCCGTCGATGACCACCGCCTCCTGGTGCAGGTTGCACGTCGGGCAGATGTGGTGCGGCACGGCGTACACCGCGTCGCCCACGGCGAACCGTTCCGCCTCGTCCGTCTCGATCGTCAGGTGCTCCTCGCTGTGGTTGGTCACCTCGAACCGCTCCAGCCCCAGGATCGACACGCGGCTGTCGGGCGGGCGCTCGGCCGCCACCGCCTTGTGCCCCAGGTCCAGGCACACCCGCCGCGAGCCCGGCCGGCTGATCACCCGCGTCAGCAGCACCGCCGCCGGGTGGCAGTCCAGGTCGGGAAACTCCACGTTCGTGCGGGCATCGCCGAAGAAGCACGTGCCCGGCGAGCACTGCCGATCCGCGTGCTCGGCGTGGATCGGGAACGACCCGCTGCCGCCGGCGATCAGCTCCTCCACCGCCAGGCCTCGCCGACGCAGCTCGTCCCGGAACGCCAGCACCGGCCGCATCGCCGCCTCGACCGCGCGCCGCCGCGCATCGAGGTCCGGGTCGCGCAGGTGTCCGTCGTACACGTGCAGCCCCCGAGCCGCCAGCTGCGCCGCCGCGCAGAGCCGCTCATACACCGCCGCCGCCTCCGGCCCCGGCTCGATCCCCGAGCGGTGCATGCCCGAGTCCAGGTCGAGGTACACGTCCAGCCGCACCGCCGTCTGCCCCGCCGCGTCATCCAGGCCTTCGACCACGCTCGCGTCGTCCACGATCGTCCCGAACCGTGTGCCCGGGTACGCCGCCGCCAGCTTCGCCAGCCGCATCGGATGCGGGCCCGTAAGCTGCATCGCCAGCAGCACGTCCGTCGCGCCCGCCACGGCCAGCATCTCCGCCTCCGCGACCGTCGCACACTTGAACCGCTCGATCCCGTGCTCCCGCAGCAGCCCCACCACCCGCGGGCACTTGCTCGTCTTGACGTGCGGCCGCAGACGCCGGGTCCCCCCGGCGATCTCGATCACCCGGCGCGTGTTCGCCAGCAGGCGGTCCTTGTACAGCAGCAGCGCAGGCGACGCGATCTCCGCCTCGTTCTCGACCGCGTACCACCCCGCCCCTGTCCGGGTCACCGGCCGCGTCGCACTCATCATCGCGCTCCCATCGTCTGTGTGTGTGTGCCCGCCCAGCGTATCCGATTCACGCCACACGCCGCGGCACGCCGCCGGCCCGCGAGCCTCAGCAACGGGGGCATCTTCCATCGCGCCCCAGACTGGTCTCGAACTGGTCGGGTATTGGTCTGGAAACTGGTCTGCTTTGGCGGGCGCGCTTGTGCAAACCAGACCAGTCGCCCAGCATCCGGTAGCCCGGTGGCGGCGTCCTTCGCCATTTCCGGCCTTCCGGTTGCGCAGCCTTCCAGCCTTCATACTCAACCTTACACCTCGAATCTTGCATTTTAAGCCTTGAAAGCTTCACCTCTTCACCCTTGCCGGAATGGCCGCGCCCGTGCGCACACCGCGACCCACCGACGTCTGACACGGCCTCAAGTCGAGCCGCGGCCAGGCATGGCTGAAGGCCTGCGTGTCTCACGGTTCCGTCAAGAGGTGCGCCTCAAACCGTGCCCAGCGCGCGCACGAGCGCATGCCACTTGCTCCCTCCCTGTCCCTACGGTAGATGGTCGGGGGCCACGCGGAATCCCACAGGTGCCCCCGGCGACACGGCCTGCCCCCTGTCAAACGGTGGAAAGTCCCCTCATACTTCCCTCCACGGTCGGTCTTCGCAAGGCTGTCACGTCGGCTTGACTTCGCGGACGCGAGGCGGCTGCTCCAACGTGAAGACGATGACCTCCTCACCGGTGACCGTGCTGACGTCGTGATGCAGGCTGCGCACGGCGATGCCTGTGATGCCGCGGATCACGGCCTCCATGCGCGGGCGGGCCGTCTCGATCAGGTGGGTCCGTACCTGCTTGAGCAGATCCCTGCCCTTCTCAGCGGGCAGCGTTGTCACGAGGTGCCGCTCGGCCGCGGTCAGGACCCCCTGAAGGCGCACCACAACAAGCTCACGGAGCAGGTGAGCATGGATGCTCTTGGGGCCGCGGCCCATGTACTCCAGCTCAAAGCTGCTGATCGCTTCGCAGATGGCGGCCTCGATTTCGCCCTGGGTCTTCATGCTCGCCCGTACAGATTGTTTCCTCTGGGTAGTCATGCTCGCTCACCCGCACAGTGTGCCTGCCGCCCCATCCGACGGCGTGGCTGGCTGACGGTATAGGTCGAACCGCGTACCGCGTCCGCCCGGCCATCGAGAGGCGATGATAGAACGTGCGCGTCCGATTTTCCAAGTCATCCTTGCTATCTCAGGACGGCTCGCTTAGAGTGCTCCTGACAGCGGGGCCCCGACAGCGTTACAACGGGGCCCGGAATCGGAAGACTAAACGAGGGGCAGGTCGCCACGGCGACAGGCCCGTCGACGAGTAAGCCGACGCGATTTGACACCTTTGGGTGTCAGGCCGCGTCGGCTTTTTTTTGGCGCACGGCGACGCACGCAGACGGAACGAAGGGAATCAGGGTGCCACCATGACACCAAGCAGCCCAGAAAGAGCGCAGCAGCCGCCGCGAGCGGCGGGAACCTTTCCGGCGTGGCGGACAGGCGTCGCGCCCCAGGCGTTGACGGCCGTCCCGGAGGGCGGGATTCGCAAGGTCACACGCAACACTGTTGCGATTCGGCATGGAAGCCTGGCAGAAAGGACGTGGGCGATCTAGCAGACTCAATCGACGGATCGAGGTGACGCCGCGTTGGCGAGTCACCGGAAGAAGTAGCTCGACACTCTCGAAACCGGATGGAAAAAACAATGAAACGTCTCATACTGGCGAGCACGATCGTGATCGCCGCCGGTTGCAGCAGCGGCCGGACGCAACACACAACAACTGATCATGTCTACCCCCCCACAAGCCAGCAGGCCAGCTCCATCGGTCCGACGGGCGCTGAAGGCCCGACCGGGTCAAGAGGGGCGCGGGGACAAGTCGGCCAGACCGGCGAAGCCGGTTACGCCGTCGCCGGACCGCGCGGCCAAGCCGGCCCCACCGGCGCCATCGGTGCGCAAGGCGCCACCGGCGCACGTGGACCGGCGGGCGAGGTCGCCGTCGGCCCCACCGGAGCGGTCGGTCCTGCCGGCCAGGCCGGTCCTCAGGGGGCAATGGGTCCGACCGGCCCGCGAGGCGCCAGCGCCGACGGGTATGCCGGCGCGGCCGGCGTCGCCGGACAGACGGGCGCGACCGGCAGCGTGGGCCCGACCGGTGAACGTGGCCAGACCCTCGTCGGCCCCGCCGGGCCCGCGGGTCGTCCGGGCCCCGCCGGTGAACGCGGCGAAGTCGGACCGACCGGTTCACGCGGCAGCACCACGGCCGGCGTCGCCGGCCAGGCGGGCGTGGCCGGGCCGACAGGTCCGCAGGGCGCAGCGGGGCCAACCGGCCCACGCGGTCCGGTCGGCATCATCGATCGATGGACCATGTACCGCGAGTTCTGGTTCGACACCGACCAGGCCGCCGTTCAGGGCGCCGACGTGAACAAGGCGCAGGAGATCGCCGCCTATCTGGGGCAGAATCCGTCGCTGCAGGTCGGTATCGACAGCTCCATCAACCCCCAAGGCGCCACCGACCGCCAGCGTGACCTGGCCACACGTCGCGGCAATTCCGTGCGTGACGCGCTGACGGCGGCGGGTCTGTCCGCCAGCCGGATCAGCCAGGGCGAGTTCGGCAATGCCAACGACCGGCGCACCAATCGCGTGGGCCTGTTGATCAAGACGGACCCGAACCATCAGGCCGGGCAGGACCTCCAGCGCCAGAGCGATCAGGCCGACGCCAGGGACACGGTTGAGCCCCGGACGCTCTACCGCGAGTTCCTGTTCGACGCCGACGAGGTCGCGATTGATCGCGTCGATGCGGCGAAGGTGGCCCAGATCGCCAACTACATGAAGCAGAATCCGTCGCATCATGTGCGTCTGAACGGCTCGAGCGATCCGCGAGCGACGGACAGTCGTCACCTGGAGCTGTCTGATCAGCGGGTCAAGACCATTCGTGAAGCCCTGATCGAGGCCGGCGTGCCGGCCGACCGGATCAGCGGCGGCGCGTCCCACGACGCGGCACTCCGCCGTGACAGTCGGGTGGAAGTGTTCGTCGGATCCGAACAGATCGTACGAGAGCAATGATTGCTTGCGATCGTGCGTGACTCTGACACCCTCTCCCGCGTGTCGACGCACGCGGGAGGGCTTACCCGCCCGGACAGCGTCACAAGGTCGAACAGCGTGAATCGCAGCGGAAACGACGGCGGATGACGAACACGGACTCCACATGGTGACAACGAATAATCCAGAACGCAGCGACTTGACCATGGCGCAACAGGTGGCGCAGGCGGCCAGGGACCTTCAACAGCAGCGAACCGGTCACGCGCCCAAAGAGGTCACGGTGATCCTGAATGAAGGCACGCTGGTGATCACGCTGCACGGCGCCCTGACGCCCGCCGAGCTGGCCCTGGCCATCGACCCCAAGGGCGCCACACAGGTGCAGGAATTTCATCGCAAGCTCTTTGCCAGTTCCGTCGAGGCGCTTCGTCAGGAGATCAAGCGGATCACGGGCGTCGATGTGCGCGAAGCGGCCGTGGAAGTCGAAACCACCACCGGAACCGTGATGCACGCCTTCACCAGCGGGACGATGGTTCAGGTGTTCCTGCTGGCGGCCAACGTGCCCGAAAGCGCATGGCACGGCACGAAGCCGAGCCAACAGAACTGAAACGGATCACGAGGCCATGACGGCTTTTTTGCAACACGATCAACCAGCGCCGGTCGAGGACGACGCGTATGTCGTGGCGACCGATCCGGTCGACACGGTCCCCGCCTCCACGCGGCTGGCCAGTGCCGCCGCGGTGGTGATCCCATTCGTCGCCTGTGTCGTCGCGATCGGGTGGCTTTGGGGCTGGGGCGTCGGTTGGTGGCCGTTGATCATGTTGATCGTCATGGGCGTGCTGACGACCCTGGGCATCACCGTGGGGTTTCATCGCCTGTTCACACACCGGGCCTATCAGACCAGTCGGCCGATCCAGGCGATCCTGGCGGTGCTCGGGTCCATGGCAGCGGAAGGCGCGGTCGTGAAATGGGCGGCCGTCCATCGCTTGCACCACCGGCACAGCGACGATCCCGCCGACCCGCACTCGCCTCACGTGCACGCGCCGGGGCTGGGCGGGCTGATCGCCGGACTGTGGCACGCCCACGTGGGGTGGCTGTTCGACCCGGACCCGTCGGGCCTGAGCCGGTACGTGCCCGACCTGATCAAGGACCGCCTGGTGCGGGTGGTGAGCCGGTTGTTCGTGCTCTGGATCGTCGTCGGGCTGCTCATCCCGGCGGTCGTCGTGGGGCTGATCACGATGAGCTGGATCGGCGCGTTGCAGGGGCTTGTCTGGGGCGGGCTGGTCCGCATCTTTCTGGTTCATCACCTGACCTGGAGCATCAACTCCATCTGCCACCTGTGGGGCACCCGCCCGTTCCGCACCCGCGATCACAGCAGGAACAACCCGCTGTTCGGCTTCGTGGGGCTCGGGGAAGGCTGGCACAACAACCACCACGCCTTCCCGACCTCGGCCCGGCACGGCCTGCGCTGGTGGGAGGTCGACGTCAGCTACATGACCATCCGCGCTCTGGCCGCGATGGGGTTCGCGTGGAAGGTCCGGGTGCCCACGCCAGAAGCCCTGGCCGCCAGGCGACAGCGGCCTGCCGAACGAGCGACGCCACAGACGAACAACGCGCCCGCGGAGGCCCCGGAACACCTGGCCCGCGCGCGATTCACGATGGACTGATCGGTGCAGACGACGTCGACAACCACGGGGAATTTGACGCGTCTCGAATGGATCGAAACACCCAATCGTCGTTTCCTGAGGAGATCTCGCCATGCTGGTCTTGAAAAGAAAGAGCAAGGAATCCGTGGTGGTCGGCGGCGCCGATCGTCGGGAGCACATGCTCAAGATCACCGTGCTCGCTGTCCACGGGGATCATGTGCGGCTGGGCTTCGAAGGCCCGGTGCAAGTCTCGGTCCTTCGTCTGGAGTTGTGGGAACGCATTCGTCACAGCGCCGCGCACACCGACTCCCCTGAACGTGCCGCGGCCCTGCGCCCGTGAAACCGCGGACCGACCGTCGTGGTCACCGCCAACGTGTCTTCGTGTCTTTGATCATTCGGTATGACTGAAAGGAACTGACCATGCTATGGACAATTGTCGTCGTGCTTCTGGTGTTGTGGCTACTTGGGCTGTTGACCTCTTTCACGCTGGGCGGGGTGATCCACGTCCTGCTTGTGTTGGCGCTGATCATGATGTTCGTCCAACTGTTTCAAGGGCGTCGGCTCAACGTGTAACGCTGACGAGATCGCGCTTCAGACGTCGGCCGCTCGGAGGGGAGGCGGCCGGCGTCGGGAGCGCGCGTCGACGCTGTCAACAATCGAAAGGAAATGCTCATGGGACTCGTATTGCTCATCCTCGTCATCCTGCTGCTTGTGGGTACGTTGCCCACTTGGAACTACAGTCGGAACTGGGGCTACGGTCCCACCGGCGGCCTGGGCCTGGTGCTGCTGATCGTGGTGGTGCTGCTGGTCATGGACGTACTGCCCCGCGGCTTCTGATCAATCGTGATCAACCGCCCTCGAGGTGGACCCGGCCCCGTCCCCGGACGGGGCCACACCAGAGGAGACTTCACATGGACCGTCTGCACAAAGCCGAGTTACCTACATCAAATTCTGATTGCGAGCACTGCCGCTCCAGCGCCGCGGTGCGGAGCTACCAGCAGATCGCCGCGATCCTCACGGAACGGCAGGGCCGCCCGATCAGCGCAAGGCGCGTGATGCTGCTGTGCGGATCGGCGGAACGCAAGATCGTCCGCGCCTTGCTGGCGGGTCCCGTGACCCGCGGGGCAGGGCACACCGACTTTTCATCACGCCGATAAGCGGCAGCGCGGAAGGCTCAATACGTGCGCTACGCAGAGCCGCTTCCGCACTCACGCGATGAACGAAACCTTCACCTTTTTCTCTGGAGTCCATCATGAGTCCTCAGCGCATCGGCGGAATCGTGCTGTTGGCAGTTGGCGCAATTCTGCTCATCATCGGTATCAACGCCTCCGACTCGGTCGCCGATCAGATGAGCAGCTTCTTCACCGGTCACTACACCGACAAGACCGTCTGGTGCATGGTCGGGGGCGGTACGTTGGCGGTCGTCGGTTTGGCGTTGGTCCTGTTCGGCGACCGCTGGGTCAGAGCGTGAGTGTCCCCCTCATCTCACGCGTCGTGGAGCGGGAGAATCAGCTTCAGCCGACGATGTCGGCGCCGCCCTGACTTTGCCATATCTGACGTTCAACCCGGGCCGCCGCGAGGCACGGGCAAGCGCCCGGGTGCACCGCGAATCCATCAAGACATGCGCGTCAAACCGTCCGCCGCGCGCACGCACGAGGATGAACGCTGCCTCTGACTCCCTCTCCGCCCGGCAAAGCGCCGGGGTGAGGGCCGAGCGACATCGACTGCCGTCACGCCGTAGGACCCCCGCCTCTTGCTCCCTCTCCCCCGCGGAGAGGGTCGGGGTCACGGCGGAACGACCTCGACGCCCGCCACTGGTGCTCTTCACCCCGACGGGACGCGATCAGGACCTGATCGGGCGGCTGTTGGACCGACGCGGGCTGGCGACCGTGCGCTGTCGCTCCTCGGCCGATTTCCTGGACGCCGTCCAAGCTGGCCGGGGACCGCTGATCGTGGCAGACGAGGGTCTGTCCGAGGCCGAGCTCGAGCAGATCCCCCGGCTGCTTGACAAACAGCCGCCGTGGTCCGACCTGCCCATGATATTGTCAATTTCTGTGGACGGTTCATGATCAGGCGGCCTGTTGTTTGTCGCCGTCGGTGAACGTCACGCCGGCGATGACATCTTCGATCAGTTCGTGTCCGT
>CAYSIX010000132.1:0-11327 GCA_964431205.1 uncultured Phycisphaeraceae bacterium | reverse complement strand
GGCTGAGTTGATTGGAGATGTCGAGCGCAGCGGAACGGGGTGGGGGCGTGCGCTGCCGTGGGCGGTCGGCGTCGCGGGGCTGGTGATCGCGTGCGTCGGGCAGGTGCGGCCGACGCCGTCGAGCGAGTACGACCTGGGCCGTTTTGCGCGGCTGCCGGTGACGTCGGGCGGTCGGGTCAAGCCGATGGACACCGCGGCGCGTCACGCGTTGATGGTGGCCGGCGGGCGTCAGTCGGTGAGGACGGATCAGGGGCGGATGGGGGCGACGCGTTTTGTGCTGGAGCTGATGACGAGGCCGCAGCGCGTGCGTGACCTGCCGGTGGTGCGTGTGGATCACCCGGGGGTGCTGGCGTTGCTGGAACGTCGGCCGAACGAGGGCGGTCGGATCAGCCTCGGGGCGATCGAGCCTTACTGGCCGAGCATCACCGAGCAGGCGGCGGCGGCGCTGGAGCTGGACGCCAAGCGGCGTGACCCGTTCCAGCGGGAGGTTGTCAAGCTGTACCACGGGGTCAGCACGCTGCTGTCGTACGCGCACATGCGTGAGCCGTACCACATCCCGCCGCTGGGGCCGCGGGGCGAATGGCAGTCGTTCCATGACGCGTTTCTCGATTCGGGACTGACGTTGCCCGAAGGGCATCCCGGTCGGCCGGACGATCCGAGCGACGTGCACCCGGCGGTGGCGCACTGCATCGCGATCATGACCGCGTACACGCGGGCCGACGCGGCGGGGTTCAACCGGGCGGTGGCCGAGTACGACGCGTTGCTCCGCGATCAGATGCCGGGCGTGATGCGTCGATCGGACCTCGAGGTCGCGTTCCACCGGGTGTCGCCGTTTGTGGGGGCGATGAGCGTGTACGCGATCGCGTGCGGGCTGCTGGGCGTGTCGATGCTGCTGCGTGTGCGGCAGGAGACGCGGGGGCGGGTGCCGGGCGTGGCCGAAGGGCTGCGCGTGTCGGCGGTGGGGCTGGTGTGGGCGGCGTTGGTCGTGCACACGCTGGCGATCGTGGTGCGGGTGTATCTGCAGGGTCGCCCGCCGGTGACGAATCTGTATTCGTCGGCGGTCTTTGTCGGATGGGCGGCGGTGCTGCTGGGGGTGTGGCTGGAGCGGCTGCACCCGATCGGGATGGCGGCGCTGGGCTCGGCGGCCGTCGGGGTCACGACGCTGATCGTGGCGCACCACCTCGGGGACGACGGCGACACGATGCAGGTCATGCAGGCCGTGCTCGACAGCAACTTCTGGCTGGCCACGCACGTGACCACGATCACGCTGGGGTACTCGACCATGTTCCTGGCCGGGACGCTGGCGGCCGCGTACCTGCTGCTGGGCGTGTTCACGCGGCTGCTCACGCCCGATCGCGCCACGGCGCTGGGGCGGATGGTGTACGGGGTGGTGTGCTTTGCGCTGCTGCTGAGCTTCGTCGGCACGATGCTCGGGGGCATCTGGGCCGACCAGTCCTGGGGACGCTTCTGGGGCTGGGACCCGAAGGAGAACGGCGCGGCGCTGATCGTGCTGATCAACGCCGTGATCCTCCACGCGCGGTGGGGTGGGCTGATCCGGCAGCGCGGCATGATGGTCCTGGCCGTGGCGGGCAACGTCGTCACCGCCTGGAGCTGGTTCGGGACGAACATGCTCGGCGTCGGGCTGCACTCGTACGGTTTCATGGACTCGGCGGTGTTCTGGCTGCTGGCGTTCGTGGTCAGTCAGTTCGTGGTGATGGCGCTGGGGCTGCTGCCGATCGAGACGTGGCGGAGTGGGCCGCTGGCGCGTCGCGGCGGTGGGCGAGGCGGGTCGAGCTTGCGCGTCGCCGCATCGTGAGCGCGATTCGCGAGCGTCCACGTCCGGGCGTGCCTTGCACGCGCACGCCGCCGCAAGGTACGATCGGCGTTTGTTGCTTCGTCAGGCCCGTCTCTTCCGCCCCGTCCCGTCGTGAGTCGCCGCATGACCGACTCGAGCCCCCGAGCGACTAAAGAACACGTGACGACGGGTCGTGCCGCCTGGCGGCGCGGGGTGCTGGCGCAGATCGGGTTTCTCCCGCTGGCGCTGGCGGTGATGCTCGGCATGCTCGCGGGCGTCGGCGCGTTCACGTTCGGTTACGGTGAGGGCGCTTCGTACCTCTCGAACGACCCGGCGGCGTGCGCCAACTGCCACATCATGCAGGACCATTACGACTCGTGGCTGAACTCCAGCCACAAGCACGTGGCCGTCTGCAACGACTGTCACCTCTCCCCGCACCCGGTCGGCAAGTGGATCGTCAAGATGGACAACGGATTCTTTCACTCGCTGGCGTTCACGACCGGCGACTTCCACGAGCCGATCCAGATCAAGCCGCGCAACCGCGCGGTGACGCAGAACGCGTGCCTGAAGTGTCACCAGGACTTCGTGCACGGCATGCTCCCCGCCGAGCCGGGCGGCGACATGCTCATGTGCGTGCACTGCCACAGCGACGTGGGCCACGCCCACCGATAGACTGACTCACGAGAATCGGGACCCCACCATGAGCCACCCGAGCGACCCCCACACGGACCCCGGCCCGCAAGGCGACGCCCCGAGCCAGCCGCACGACCCGACGCCGACCCCGCCCGCGCGCACCTCGCGGCGGGTGCTGCTGCTCGGCACCGCCCTGATCGTCACCGCGCTGGCGACCGTGATCGTGACCTTCACCCTGGTCACCATGTTCGAGCACAAGCAGGACGCCCGCTCGCCCTACCTGCGCGTGGTCGACCTCGACGAGACCAGCACCGACCCGGCGCCGTGGGGCCGCAACTGGCCGCGACACTTCGAGCAGTACAAGGCGACCGCCGGCGACGAGTTCTACGGCGGGTCCAGCGCCCTGCCCGAGAGCAAGCTCGAGCAGAACCCCTGGCTCAAGCGGCTGTACGCCGGCTACGCGTTCAGCATCGACTACCGCGAGGCCCGCGGCCACGCCTACATGCTCTACGATCAGGTCGTCACCGAGCGCGTCACCGAGCGGGCCCAGGCCGGCGCTTGCCTGCACTGCCACGCCTCCAACACCGTGCTGTACCGCAAGGTCGGCCTGGAAGCGATGGGCGAGCCGGCGGACGAGGAGGCGCTCGCCGCCGAGTTCAACATGCCGGCGGTCATCCGCGGGTTCGAGGAGCTGAGCCGCAAGCCCTATCACGAGGTGCTGGCGATGCTCACGCGGGTCCCCGACGGCACGCCGCCGCAGGAGCTCGACCCGGACGAGGAGCCGGCCTTTCCGTCTCCGCCGGTCGAGGGGTACGACGCCGAGGCGTTGCCCGAGGGCCACTTCCAGATGAGCGAGGCGCACCCGGTCAGTTGCATCGACTGTCACGACCCCGAGACGATGACGATCCGCGTGACCCGGCCGGGGTTCATGATCGGCATCGCCGAGCTGGCGGCCAGCGACGCCGAGGTGCACCAGATGCCCAGCGTCGAGCGGTGGCGCGGCGGCAGCCGTGACGAGCCGTACGACCCCAACGCCCTGGCCACCCGGCAGGAGATGCGCTCCTTCGTCTGCGGTCAGTGCCACGTCGAGTACTACTGCGCCAACAAGGACACGCTCACGTTTCCGTGGGGGCACGGCCTGAAGATCGAGCAGGTCGAGCAATACTGGGACGAGCACACCTTTCCCGACGGAAGCGACTTCTACGACTGGAATCACGGCGAAACCGGCGCGCCGCTCTACAAGGCGCAGCACCCCGAGTTCGAGCTGTGGAACCAGGGGATCCACGCCCGCGCGGGCGTGAGCTGCGCCGACTGCCACATGCCCTACGAGCGCTCCGGTGCCATGAAGCTGAGCCATCACACCGTGCGCAGCCCCATGGAGAACATCAACAACGCCTGCCAGACCTGCCACAGCGTGTCGGAGCAGGAGCTGCGCGACCGGGTCCGGGCGATCCAGGACCGGACGGTGGCGCTGATGGAGCGGGCGGCCGAGGCGATGACTCAGATGCTCGACGCGATCCTGGAAGCCCAGGCCGCCGGCGCCACCGACGAGCAGCTCGCCGAGGTCTTCGACTACCAGCGCAAGGCGATGTGGCGGCTGGACTTTATCAGCAGCGAGAACTCCAAGGGCTTCCACGCGGACCAGGAGTCGGCGCGGATCCTCGCCGAGTCCATCGACTACAGCCGCCGCGCCGAACGGCTGGCTCTGCGCCTGCGCGCGCCCGAGGCGCCGGACACCGGGCAGTTGCCCACCGAGCCGGTGATCGGCGTGACGCCCGACCGATGACCCGCGGGCGCCCGACCGTTCGTCGCACCGTTGAATGACGGCGCCACGGTGAGGTGGCGCGTTGGCCATGGATGGGTTGGGGCAAAGAAAAAGCCGGACGCCCGCTCGGGGCGTCCGGCAGAATCGGATCAGTCTGGAGGCCGCTTGGCCCTCGGGTGGTGCTCAGGCCACGAGGCGACGCCGCCGCAGCGCCATTCCGCCGAGCAGACCCAGGCCCGCCAGCGCCGCCGTCGGCGTGGGGATCGGCTCGAAGTTGTACTTGGCGTCGGCGTCGGTGCCGGCGATCTGAACGTCATCAAAGTAGCCCTCCTGGCCCTGATTAAATGTTCCCACCCCCATGCTGATCGCGACCAGTTCCGCATCGAGGAATTGCGAATCAAAGGTGGTGGACCAATCGCTCAGGGTTTTCAGGGGCGGGCCGCCAAACGAGTTGCTTTGACCGAAGCCTCCGGTCTGCCAGAACAGGCCGGTGTCGGCGTCGATGCTGACATCGGTCCACTGGTCGGTGGGCACGGCGGTGCTGCTGCCCTCGTTGCCGGGCTGGTTCCAGGTAGGCTCATAGATCAGGGTGACGAAGCCGTCATCGGGATGGGATCCGAAAACCGCGAGCTTGAGCGAGGGCGCGGCGAACGCATTGCCTCCGGGAACGTTGGCCTTGTGATAGGAGTAAGCGAGCTCGATGTTGTCAAGAATGCTGGAGATGGTGCCGAACTCGTTAGCGACAGCAACTTCCGCCTTGTCACCATCGTCAAAACCGGTTGTCAGCAGAGCGGCTCCGATGGGCAGGGGTTGATTGTTCTCGAGATCCCCACCCGCTCCGGTGAGGTCGACCGTCGAGGCAGTACCGTCCTGTCGGATGTCGCTCTTGAACCATTGGCCGTTGGCGACAAAGGAATCGTCAAACGATCGAACGATCGTGTCCGCGCTCAGCGTCCCCGCGCCAGCCAGCACCAGCGCGACACACGCCATAGCTGTGTTCAGTGTCTTCATCGCTTCCCTTCTCCTTTCGAGTGGATGTCCCCAAGGACTCAACCGCCCCCGAACGCAGACAGGGAGAGACGCCCCCCTTGGCCGCTACTCAGGACGAGGACGAAGTGTGTAGCCCGCGATCCCAGTACCACCGCGACCTTAACGCCACACCGGCTCATAGTCAATAGCGAAATTCCCGATTTCGTATAAATGGGCCCGACGGACGAACCCACGCCGCGGACCCGCCGAGCGGCGTGGTGGCGGGCGCTCGGCCGCGGCTCAGGCGTTGCGGCGATCGGCGTCGTCGGTCGGCCGATCCAGGAAGCGCAGCTCGATGAACCGGGCGACGTAGTCGATGATGCTCTGGGCCTCGGGGATCTCGGGATTGGTGGTGTGGCCCATCGGCTCGAAGCGCATGCCCTTGAAACGGCGGACGGCTTCCTCGACCGGCAGGCCGTACTGCAACGCAAGCGAGAACGCGCGGCAGAAGCCCTGCGCCAGGCCGGAGAGCGTCGAGCCTTCCTTGGAGATCTTGATGAACAGCTCGCCGGGTCGGCCGTCCTCGAACAGGCCGACGGTGAGGTATCCCTCATGACCCATGATCTGGAACTTGTGGGTGATCGAGTCGCGGATGGGCGGGAGCGTGCGTCGGGGGTTGTGGGCGGCGGGGGTGTCGGGCATGGCGGTGGCTCGGGTGCGGCGGGTGTCGTCGGGCATCGCGGCAAGCTACTGAATCGTGACGGGCTGTGCCACGCGGTCAAGCGCCCGGGGCGTAAGCCGACGGGTGGCGGGGCGTGCTATAACGCGGCGCATGGCTGGGACCGAGGCGATCACGCTGGAGGCCGGGCAGAGGCGGGCGATCCGCCGGCGGCTGCTGGCGTGGTATCGCCGGTCGAAGCGGGACCTGCCCTGGCGTGGAGACGGCGACGCGCCGCCCGATCCGTACCGCGTGCTGGTCAGCGAGGCGATGCTGCAGCAGACGCAGGTGGCGACGGTGGTGCCGTACTTCGAGCGGTTCGTGGCGGCGTGGCCGACGGTGGCGGACCTGGCGGCCGCGGAGGAGCGGGCGGTGCTGCGGCTGTGGCAGGGGCTGGGCTTTTACCGTCGTGCGCGGCACCTGCACGCGGCGGCGAAGGCGATCGTGGCCGAGCACGGCGGTCGGGTGCCGGACGACGTGGCGGCGCTCGAGTCGCTGCCCGGGATCGGGCGGTACACGGCGGGAGCGGTGGCGTCGATCGCGTACGGTCGGCCGGTGCCGGTGGTGGACGGGAACGTGTCGCGGGTGCTGGCGCGGGTGGCGGGGATGGCCGAGCCGATCGACGCGCCGGCGGGCCGGCGGGCGCTGTGGTCGCTGGCGGCGGAGCTGGTACCACGTCAGAACTCGGGGGACTTCAATCAGGCGTTGATGGAGCTGGGGGCGCTGGTGTGCGTGGTGGGCGAGCCGCGTTGCCTGGTTTGTCCGTTGTCGCGGCGGTGCGCGGCGCGGGCGAGCGGGCGTCAGGCGGAGCTGCCGCGGCGGCTGGCGCGGCGCGAGCCGGTGGCGGTGGCGCACACGGTGGTGGCGATCCATCGCGGCGGGCGGTGGCTGTTCGAGCGTCGCGGGGACGACGGCCTGTGGGCGGGGATGTGGCAGATGCCGACGATCGAGAGCGGCCGGGCGGCGTGTGGCGCGGCTGGAAAGAACGGGGAGACCGTCGAGCGAGCCCAGATCGAACGTTGGGTGCGCGAGCGGTTCGGGTTGCGGGTGACGGAGCCGGTGGCGGTCGGGCGGTTCGAGCATCGGACGACGCATCGGCGGATCGCGTTCGGCGTAGTGTCGGCGCGCAGTCGTGGGGGTCGGCTGCGGCCGGGGCGTGGGACGTGGCGGACGCTGGGCGACGTGCAGGACCTGCCGTTGTCGAACCCGCAGCGGCGAGCGATCGAGCTGGTGCGTGTCAGCGTCGAGGGCGCGAGCGAGAACGGCAGCGGAACCGCGCCAACGCCGCGCCGCCGTCGAACCCGGGGACGTGTCTGAGGCGTATCAAGGGGCAGGGGGCAGCGGCCACGGCGGCGACCCGGAGCGCAACACGGCATGACACACACGATCCTGACCGTCGGGCTGACCGGGCCGATGCGCAGCGGCGTGGAATCGGCATGTGAGGCGATGGCCGCGCGCGTGGTACACGCGGACGGGCCGGAGTCGGCGGACGCGCCGGCGGCGTCGCTGCTGCTGTGCTCAGCCGACCAGTGGCGCGCGTGCCGGGCGGCGATGCCGCACCTGCCGTTCGTGGTGATCGCGGAGGTCGCGGACAGCCAGAAGACGATCGAGGCGCTCAAGCACGGGGCGCTGGACTGTCTGCTTCGGCCGGAGCTGGACGAGCCGGCGCTGGCGCGGCGGTTGGCCGAGGCGCTCGACGCGCTGGCCGACAGCGCGGCGGTGGCGGGCGCTTCGGCGCGGCCGCGTCGCGGGACGCCCGGCACCGAGGACGGCCTGGTCGGCCAATCGCCGGCGATGCACGAGGTGTACAAGCAGATCGGTTTGGTGGCGCCGCAGGACGTCAACGTGCTGATCACCGGTGACAGCGGCACGGGCAAGGAGCTGGTCGCGCGGGCGATCCACCGCCACAGCCGGCGGCACGATCGGCCGTTCCTCGCGGTCAACTGCGCCGCGATCCCCGAGACGCTGCTCGAGAGCGAGCTGTTCGGGCACGAGCGCGGCGCGTTCACCGGGGCGGATCGGCGTCGCGTCGGCACGTTCGAGCAGGCCGACGGCGGAACGCTGCTGCTGGACGAGATCGGCGACATGCCGTTGGCGACGCAGGTGAAGCTGCTGCGCGTGCTGCAGGAGCGCTCGGTGCAGCGGCTGGGCGGGAACGCGAGCATCCGCTGCGACGTGCGGGTGCTGGCGGCGACGCACCAGGACCTCGAGGCGCTGGTGGCGTCGAAACGGTTTCGCCAGGACCTGTACTACCGGCTCAAGGTGGTGCACCTGCACGTGCCGCCGCTGCGGGAGCGCGAGGTCGACGCGGTGCTGCTGGCGCACTACCTGGTCGACGCGTTGAACCCGTCGTTCGGGACGCGGGTGCGGCACTTCAGCCCCGAGGCGGTGGCGGCGTTGCTGGCCTACCCGTGGCCGGGCAACGTGCGGGAGCTGGAGAACGTGATCAAGGCGTCGCTGGTGCGGGCGACGGGGACGGTGTTCCGCGTGGAGATGCTGCCCGAGGCGGTGAGGCGGGCGGCGAGCTCGGCGGCGGGTGTGGCGGGCGAGGCCGAAGCCCCACGGATGAGCGGGCCGGCCGCGTCGGACGGGGCGGTGCCGGCCGACGCGCTGGCGGAGCTGGCGCGGCGGCTGGTCGCGGATCGCGGACGCCACGGCCGACTGATGGCCGACGCCGTCGCCGCCGTCGAACGCGCGGTGATCACCGAGGCGATCCACGCCTGCGGGGGTCGGCTGGGCCAGGCCGCTAAACGCCTGGGCATCAGCCGCACGACCCTGCGTCAGAAGATGCGCCGGCACCGGCTGAGCCTCAGCGGGCGCGTGACCCACGCCGACGCCCCCACTCCCGACGCCGATCAACCACCGACCGGCACGGACAGAAACTGACCATCACGGCTCGCTTCCACCCCTCGCGCTGACATCCGCCGTGCGAGCCTCACAGACGCCAAACTCCTTCCAAACCACAGTTTACGGGCCAAGCCCCCGTGCCGGACCCCGCTGGCACGCCGTTTGACATATCTGCCTGCGGATGGGGAGTCGGTTCCCCATCGCTCAGAGCCGTTCGCACAAGGAGTGTGTGTCATGACCCGTTCCAAGACGCTGGAGAAACTCTCGCAGAAGCTCAACGGCCGCCTGGATCAACTGGCGAGCGCGTTGGGACACGACGCGGTCCCCGCGGGCGCCCTCTCGCTGGATGAGACCGTCCTGGCGCTTCGCCGTGCCGGCGAGGGCTGCTACGGCGTGTGCGCCGACTGCGGCAAGGACATCCCGCTCGAGCGCCTGCGCATCAAGCCCGAGGCCGTCCGCTGCGTGCGTTGCCAGACCGCCTACGAAGACCGCTTCGCGCACCGGCCCCGTGTCGAGGTGCACTATGGCTAAGCGCGTGATCCCACACCCACCACGATCGGTTCCACGGCTGAACCCCGCGATTCAACGGGCGCGAGCAGGCATCGGGCCGTCTCGTCCGCGCGATCCTCCGGATTCGTTGGCAGAACGGCGGGCCGGGCAGCCGCGCGACGGCCCGCGCTCGCGACCGGCGATCAAGATCAGCGCTGGCCGAGCCGCTGCCGCACGAGCTGCGCCCGCGCGATCCGCCGCTGCGCCGGCTCCATCTCGCAGCCGGTGATCCGCTGCAGGTGCGACGGCTGCGTCACCAGAAACAGGTCATTGAGCGTGCGCAGGTCCACCGTGTCGATCCGCCCCAGGTTCACCCCCAGCCGCAGGTGCGACAGCAGCGACAGCGTCTCCTCCGTCCCCAGCACGCGCGCGTTCGTCAGCACCGCCCAGGCGCGGAAGATCTTGTCGTCGAGCTGCGTCGGCCTCTGCCGCACCAGCGCCTGACGCGCCTGCTGCTCGTACGCGATGATCTGCGGCACGACCGTCCGCTCGAAGTCGTTGAGCAGCTCCGCCTCCGACTTGCCCAGCGTGATCTGGTTCGAGACCTGGTACAGGTGCCCCATCGCCTCGGAGCCCTCGCCGAACAGCCCGCGCACCGCCAGGTTCATGTCCCGCGCCGCCCGCTTGACCTTGTCGATCTCGCCGACCAGGTTCAACGCCGGCAGGTGCAGCATCACGCTGATCCGCACGCCCGTGCCCACGTTCGTCGGGCACGCCGTGAGGTACCCGAACCGACGCGAGAACGCGTAATCCAGCCTCTCCTCCAGCACGTCGTCGATCCGCTCGATCTGGTCGAACGCCTCGGAGAGCTGCATCCCGCTGCGCAGCACCTGCACACGCAGGTGGTCCTCCTCGTTGACCATCACCGCGAACGTCTCGTCCGGGTCGATGGCCACGGCGCGGGGCACGTCGTCCTCGGCGCCGGCGAACTGCCGGCTGATCAGGTGCCGCTCGACCAGCAGTTGCCGGTCCAGCGCCGGGCTGTCGGGCAGGTACACCCACAGCACGTTCTCGGACAGGCGCTTGCTCATGATCTGCGCCTGGGCGCGCTCGAGCACCTCGTGCCGCTGTCGCCGGCTCGCGCGGTTCACGAACGGAAACCCCGCCAGATTCCTCGCGTAGCGGACCCGGCTGGAGATCACCACGTCGCTGTGCGGCCCGGCGCCGCGCAGCCACTCCCCGGCGTGTTCGGTCATCTGTCGCAGGCTCATGACGTGTGACCTTCGATCCGCTGGATGTCGTCACGCAACCGCGCCGCCAGCTCGTAGTCCTCCCCCGCCACCGCCGCGTCCAGACGCTTGCGCATCTGACGGAGCTGCGACTGCCTCGCCTCGCCCGCCCCGGCCCGGCGCGGCACCTTGCCCACGTGGTGTGTCCCGCCATTGTGCGCCCGCTCCAGCAGCGGCCCCAGCATCGACTCGAACGCTTTGTAGCAGTCCGGGCAGCCCAGCAGGCTGTTCTCGCGGAACTGCGCGAACGTCAGACCGCACTCCGGGCACGACTGCTCGTCCTTCTCCGACGACGATCCCGCCCCGCTGTGCAGCTTCACGAAGTTCGTCAGCAGCTCGTTGATCGGCGTGTGCACCGCCTTGATCGCCAGGCCCTCCTCCGACGCGTGCGCGTCGCAGAGGTGCTTCTCGATCTTCTGCCCCTTGATGATCTCCACGGAGTGATGCGTGGCGGGGCGATTGCACTTGTCACACTTCCGCTTCACCGCTTGCGTATCCCTTTCTCATGCAATGGCATGCGATTCTAGGGGGCACCGGCCATTGATTCAATCGTTCTGAGCACCCGCCCAGGGTGAAGACATATGCCCAATTCTCATCTGACAGGCGGCTAATGCCCGAAGAGAACAAGTTGACCTCCTTTTTCTGGCTTCCGGTCCGCAGGCTCTCACGAGCTCAGAATGAGGGTCGCGCTGTCCTCGTTAGAAGTGACGGTGGGTAAATGTCTTCACCCTGAGCACCCGCCCGGCCCGGGCGCGCCATCCGCCCCACGTCCGCCACGTCCCACGCCCCGGCCGCAGCCGACCCCCACGACTGCGCGCCGAC
>CAYSIX010000131.1:0-11454 GCA_964431205.1 uncultured Phycisphaeraceae bacterium | reverse complement strand
GGGCCCCGTGCACCTTCGGGTGAAGGGTCTTGACCCGGCCGTCCATCATCTCCGGGAAGCCGGTGACCTGTTCGACGGGGGTGACGGGCAGGTCGGCCTCGGCCAAGGCGCGCGCGGTGCCGCCGGTCGAGATCAGCCGCGCCCCGTGATGGACCAGCAGGCGTGCGAACGGCACGAGGTCGGTCTTGTCGCTGACCGAGAGCAGGGCGGTTTGGACGGGGATCAGGCTCACGACAGAGAACCGTAGGGGGCCAATCGCTGTATCCGCGGGAAACGGTGGCGTGGTGTCAGCGCGACGGATTCAGCCGCAAAATGCGACCGTCGCGACCGACCAGGATGAGACTCTGCTCGGGTCCGAGGAACACGCCGGCGAGGGGCGCGGTCGGCACGGTGACGGCGGCCCGGCCGTTGTCCAGCTCGACCCAACTGAGCCCGTCGGGTTGGGCGATCAGGACGCGATCATTCCGTGTCAGGATCGGTCGCGCCGGCTGGCGCGTCCGCCATCGTTCGCGACCTTCGACCGCGTCGAGAGCCACCAGCCCGTTGCCCGGCACCGGCAGGAGCACCGTCCGCTCGAACACGCGCGGCGCATACTGGAGCGGCGCGCCGGCGTGATACACCCAGCGGTCCCGCCCCGTGTTTCGGCTCAAGGCGTAGAGCACGGTGTCGTCCGACGGTACGTAGATTGACGTCGCGTCCGTCGCCGGCGACGCGGCGATCGGACCGAACGTGCGCCCGCCCCAGATCGACTCGCCGTCTTCGCCGTTCAGCAGGCGATACATGCCGCGCTCGTCGCCGACGAGCACGTTGTCGCCCACCCGCACTGGCGGGGTGAGGATCGCGCCGCTCATCTGGTATCGCCAGTTGACGTTGCTGCTTCGCAGGTCGAAAGAGAAGACGACGCCCTCGGCGCTGCCGAAGACGGCGCGGTTGCCGAGCAGGACCGGTCCGGTGGTGGCCACGTAGGGCAGTTGGCCCACGGACACCAGCCGTCCGCTGCGCGCGTTGAGGGCGAACACGGTCGTCTCGGAGTTGATGAACACCAGCTCGTTCCGCCGGAAGGGGTGAAACAGCGGATCGTCCGGCTTGGCGACCACGCGTGACCAGACGGGGTTGCCGGAATCGACGGCCGCGGCACGGATCAAGCGGCTCGGCTGCTCAACGGCGACGAGCAGGTCGCCGAGCACCTCGACCGCGGTGAGCCGATGCCCTTCCGCGACGGCCAGGTGGCTCGACCAGTGGAGGCTGTAGCCGAGCGCCTGGGCGTCGGCGGGTGCGATGAGCAGTGAGGTCGGACGGTCGCTGTCGTCGGGCGTGGAAGCCGCGTCGGCGTGGGGCGCGGCGGAGGGGCGGGAGGTGCACCCGCCAATCAGGCACGACAGCGCGAGCAGACCGATCAGGGCCGGATGAACTGGTTTCATGAGTCCTCCTCACCGAGGGCGGCCGGCCGCGCACAACGGTCGGTCACGCCGCTCCGGGGCCACCGGGCGAGTGGGGCAAGTATCCGGGTGAGGACGGACGAGGTCAAATGCCGGGCCGTGTTCCGGCTCAGCGCGCCGTGGCCAGGGTCTCGCGCTTCTGGCCGATCAGCTCGAGCAACGCCTTCTGCGGGTCGGCGAACTTGGCGACGCCCTCGCGCATCAGCGTGTCCTCCATCGCCTGCATGTCCACCTTCTCGGCGATCTCATCCAGCACCGCCTTGGGCGGCAGCTGGTCCACCCGCCGGGTGTACGACTTGCCCAGCTTCTCAACCGCGTCGTTGGTCGCCGGCGGGTTGGTCTCGATGTCGCTGCCGGCGAAGGCCGCGACGTACTTGTCCGCCGGGTCCTCGGGCTTCTTGGTGCCGGTGGAGGCGAAGATGATCTCCTGGTTGAGCGGCAGCTTCTGGGCGGCCCAGAACTCGCGGTTGGCCCGCCAGATCTGCTTGGCGTTGACGATGCCGACCTGCCCCTGGGCCTGCGGGCTGAGCTGGGGCACGTGCTTCTCGGTGTACACGTCCACGCGGGAGACGAAGATGCTGTACACACTCTTGAAGCGGTCGAGGCTCTTGCGCCGCTGGGCGCCTCGCCAGACCGCGTCGCGGGCGGCGACGTACTGCCGCGGCGAGAAGACCAGCGTCACGTTCAACGTGACGCCCGCGGCGGCCAGCTCCTCGAGCGCGTCGAGCCCGGCCGGCGTCGCCGGCACCTTGATCATGCGATTGTCGTGCCCCTCGGCCCACTGCTTGCCCAGCTCGATATAGCGGGCGACCCGCTCGCCGTGCGGCGGGCCCAGCTCCGGGTCTTCCAGCAGCGGGTCCAGCTCGAAGCTCACGTACCCGTCGTTGCCGTGCGTTTGCTGCCAGACCGGGCGGAAAACGTCCTGCGCGTCACGCACGAGCTGATCGGTCAGTCGCCACGCGATGGTCTCGTCGTCGTGACCCTCGTCGATCAGCTTGCCGAGCTGGTCGTCGAACCGGCCGGTCTTGATCAGATCGGCGACGATGATCGGGTTCGAGGTCGCGCCGGTCGCGCCGAGCTGGCGATTCTTTTGCACCAGGTCTGGGTCGATCGAGTCGAGCCAGAGCTTGGTTCCGCTTTCGATCAGCGACCGCAGGGGTGAGGTCATGTCGCGTCCCTTCGTGTCAAGGCCGGAAGGTCCTATCGATGAACGGTCGTGTGATTATACGGACGATCGCCGTGGCGTCTCGCGGCGCGAACGCCTCGATCATCATCGGATCACGCCGTGTGAGGAATCAGCGGGCGGCCACTCGGCCGGTCTGATCGAGCCAGTCCAGAAGCTGGCCGGCCTCGGCCATGCCCACGTGGCGGCCCATCTCCCGACCGCTGGCGTCCACCACGATCAGCGTCGGCAGGTACATCACCTCGTAGCGGCTGGCGATCGCATTGGCCGAGTCGTCCGGGTCGGTCATGTCCACACGCACGGGAACGAAGCGGTCCGAGATCGTCTCGGCGACCGACTGCTTCGAGAACGCCGCCCGCTTGAGGGACTGGCACGCGCCGCACCAGTCGGCGGTGAAGCTCAGCAGCATGGCACGATCGCTTTCCGCGGCCTGCCGTTGGGCCGTCGGCAGGTCACTCTGCCACGGCACGAGGTCGGCGCTGGCCCCACGATCGAGCCACGCCATCGCCCCGACCCCGACCAGCAGGATGACCAGGAATCCGATCCACCTGGACCAGCACGATCCGCGCAGACCACAGGCGGAATCGGGCGGGAACGCATCGTTGGTCGGGTGATCGTTCATGGTACGTCCTCAAGTGCTGGCCTACGGGCCGGCCGGTTACACGGACAACCGCCGGCGCCGCCCGATTGTTCCCTGTCGCGGCTGCCTCCGGCGCCTTGCCTTCACCGCGTGGCGACGATGAACAGGGCCACGATCAGCAGCAGCGAGAGCACCCATCCGACCACCGCCAGCCAGAACAGCGGGGTGCCCGCGACCGGCTCGTCGTGGATCTCGATCAGATCGGCCGTGTCGTTGCGCTTGTCCAGCGACTGGAGCGAGAGGATGTCGAACTTTTTGCGGGCCTGCAGCGGCGGGTCGCCCCGGGCCACGGCCTCCAGGTCCTCGATCAGGTCCGACGTCGTCGAGTACCGCTGCTCGCGGTCCTTGGCCATGCAGACCTCGATGATCTCCGAGATCCCCCGGCTCAGCTCCGGGTTGATGTGGTCCGGCGGCTCGACCTGCTGCTTGAGGTGCTTGTGCATCACCGAAGAGGGGTTCGGCCCGTCGAAGGGTACTTGGCCGGTGACCATGTGGTACAGCGTCGCCCCGAGGCTGTAGATGTCGGCCCGGAAGTCCACGTCGATCTCCCCGCGGATCTGCTCCGGGGAAATGTAGTAGGGCGTGCCGAACGCCTTGCCCGCCTCGGCCTCGGCCGCCTCCCGGTCGCTGACCGCACGCGCCAGGCCCATGTCCGCCAGCTTCGCGCGCCCTTCCTCCGTGATCATGATGTTCTTGGGCTTCACGTCCCGGTGGATCAGCCCCACGCTGTGCGCGTGCTCCAGGGCCCGGGCGACCTGCAGGGCGATCTGGATCGCCTCCCGCTCGGTGTACCGGCCCCGCCGCTCGATCTCCTCGAAGACCGTGCGGCCCTTGACGTACTCCATCACGAAGTAGTGCGTCTCGCCGGTGTTGCCCACGTCCAGCGCGTGGACGATGTTGGGGTGGTTGAGCTTGGCCGCCGCCCGCCCCTCCTGGTAGAACCGCTCGACGAACTCGGGCTTCTGGGTGAACTTGCGCGGCAGGATCTTGATCGCCACCAGCCGGTCCAGGCTCAACTGCTTGGCCAGGTAGACGGTGGCCATGGCCCCGGCGCCGAGCTGTTCGAGCAGTTGGTAGCCGGGGATCTGTCGCTTCTTGCGTTCTTCGATCTCCGGGCGGAGGCGTTCGAGCTGGCGTCGGGTGACCATCTCGTGGGCGATCAGCAGGTCGGCGAGGCTGCCCTCGTTGACCGCTTCGCCCTGGAGCTGAACGCGCTGCTGATCGAGACAGCGTTGGACCTCGTCACGCGTGGCCAGACCCTTCTCGACGACGAGCTTGCCGAGCACCGAGTCGAAGCTGGACTGAGAGGAATCCGCCATGTGCCAGATCGACGTTGGGTGACGATTCGCGCGCCTCGGACCCGCGCGTGAGGTGTACCCCTAATCCCCGCTCAGGACAGTAGAAAGCGGTTCTGGCGGTGTCAACCAAACGGTCCTGATCCGGGGCGGTTCGTGTCTCGGCGTCGCGGCCGACCCGGGCGGGCACCGCGGGGCGGACAGGGATACAATCCGACGCCGCCCTGTTGGGCCGCGCTGAGGTCGTCTCGCATGCTGGTATCGGCGGAAAGTGACAGCCCGGTTAGCGAGCGTCTGGCGTTGGACCTGGCCGACGTCGAGGCCCGCTTCACCGCGGAGCTGCTCAGCGACCTGGCCTGCGTCAACCGCCTGGTCGGGCACATCGAGCGTTATCGGGGCAAGATGCTGCGGCCGACCCTCGTCCTGACCTCGGGCCTGGCGGCGCGGCCCGAGGAGCCGACCAGCAGCGAGCCGCACCGCGTCGTCGCCACCGTCGTCGAGATGGTCCACATGGCCACGCTGGTCCACGACGACATCCTCGACGACGCGGATCGTCGCCGAGGCGGCCTGACCGTCAATCAGCTCAGCGGCAACGAAGCCGCCGTCATGCTCGGCGACTACCTGATCAGTCACGCCTACCACCTCTGCAGCGCCCTGGATCGCCCCGCCATCAGCCGCGTCATCGCCGAGGCGACCAACGTCGTCTGCGAGGGCGAGCTGCTGCAGTTGGCCAACCGCAACAACTGGCAGCTCGACGAGCGCACCTACTTTGAGATCATCCGCCGCAAGACCGCCAGCCTCTGCGGCACCTGCTGCCGCCTCGCCGCGCTGCTTCACGAGAGCCCCGAACCCATCGGCGAGGCCCTGTTCGACTATGGCGAGAAGCTCGGCGTGGCGTTCCAGATCATCGACGACGTGCTGGACCTGACCGGCGACCCGCAGACGGTGGGCAAGACGCTCGGCCGGGACCTGGAAAAGGGCAAGCTCACCTTGCCGGTCATTCGCTTTCTGGCGACCGGCGGGGAGGGGGACCGCGCCGAGGCGCTGCGGCTGCTCAACCGGCTTTCGGACCCCGAGACGGCGGCGGGCCAGCGCCAGGCGGCGATTGCCGCCGTACGCGACGCCCTGCACGCCTCGGACGCCGTCGGCTACGCCCGACGATGGGCGGGCCGACTGGTCCAGGACGCCAAGGCGGCCGTCTGCGCCGCCCTGCCCGACTCGCCGGCCCGGGCGCTGATGCTGGAGATGGCCGAGGCGGTGCTCACCCGCCGCAGTTGACCAGCCGGGGGTGGGTGTGCGTGCGGGGAACGCCTACAATCACAAGGGACGGCCCGGGGTGGCCGCCGCGCTCGCGGAATCCCTCCCGGCTCATGGACGTACACCGGAAGGTTCGATAAGGAAGGCAGCGACTTCGGCGGATGAAGTCGCGGACGATCGATACACCATGAACGATCAGCGTCCCCGAGTCCTGGTGTTTGCTGGCCAAGTCAGTCGCGGGCATCCCGTGGCCGCGGCGCTGTGCGAGCACTTTCAGGTCGACGTCTTCGACCGCATGGACGAGGCGCTGGCCGCGCTGCGTCAGCACACCTATCACGCCGTCTTCGCCGACGTCGGCGACTTCCTGCCGCTGGAACGGGCGCTGGTCGGAGAGAAGTCCAGCCTCGTGCTCAACACGATCGGCGAGGGGGTGTGCATCGTCGATGCCGACGGTCGCGCCTCGTGGTCGAACAAGCAGATGCGCCGTTTCTCGCCCGAGGTGGTCGAGCAGGTCCGCCGCATCTGCGCTCAGGCGCTGTCGATCTTCCGCAAGCAGTCCAGCCCGCCGATCGAGGGCGGTCGCACCCCGCGCAGCAAGAAGTTCACCTTCCAGGTCAACGAGCGGTACTTCGAGATCATGTGCTCGCCGGTGACCGGCGAGGATCGGCAGGTGGTTCAGGTCGTGGCGGTGGTGTGGGACGCGACCAGCGGCAAGCGGCTGCAGAGCAAGATCGACGCGATCGACGCCGCCGGCCGCGAGCTGGCACGGATCGATCGTGACGCCGTCGCCAAGCTCGCCCCCGCCAACCGCCTCAAGCTCATGCAGGACAAGATCATCCGGTTCTCGAAGGACCTGATGCACTTCGACCACTTCGCCATCCGACTGCTCGACAAGCGGACGAACAAGCTCGAGGTGGTGATCGCCGAGGGCCTGCCGCCCGAGGCGCTGGAGATCGACCTGTACGCTCAGCCCGAGGGCAACGGGATCTCCGGCTACGTCGCCGCCACCGGTCGCAGCTACATCTGCCACGACACCGAGAAAGACCCCCGCTACGTGCTGGGCCTGCGCCACTGCAAGAGCTCGCTCACCGTCCCGCTGATGCTCTTCGATGAG
Organism: uncultured Phycisphaeraceae bacterium; assembly: GCA_964431205.1. Classification (GTDB taxonomy): domain Bacteria; phylum Planctomycetota; class Phycisphaerae; order Phycisphaerales; family Phycisphaeraceae; genus CAYSIX01. The sequence goes on along the minus strand of CAYSIX010000131.1, from coordinate 4,526 downwards.
GTCATCGGCGTCTACAACATCGAGTCCGACTCGGTGGGGACCTTCACCGAAGACGACCGCCAGTTCGCCGAGATCTTCGGGCGGTACGTCGGCCTGGCGCTGAACATCCTCGACCTGCTGGTCGTCGAGCGGTCGATGACCTCGGGCCAGATCACCAGCAACGTGGTTCAGGAGTTCGCCCAGCCGCTGACCGACATCGTCACCGAGGCCCAGTCGCTGATGGAGGAATACATCGGCGACGACACGATGCGTCAGCGGCTGAACAAGATCGTGGACCACGTTGAGTCGATGCGTCACGCGATGCGCGACGTGGCCCGCGGGCCCCGCGCCGTGCTCGACGCCCGCGACCACGAGCACGCCCCGCTCTCGCAGGTGCTCGCCGGCAAGCGCGTCCTCGTCGCCGACGACGAGGAGAACATCCGCAAGACGATCGGCGACCTGCTTCGGCGTCAGGGCTGCATCGTCGAGGTGTGCAAGGACGGCTACGAGGCGTGCACCGTGCTCGAATCGTCGGAAGGCGCGTTCGACCTGGTGCTCTCGGACATCAAGATGCCGTACCGCAACGGGTACGAGATCTTCGCGAAGGCGCAGCGGTGTCAGCCGGGCACGCCCGTGGTGCTCATGACCGGTTTCGGCTACGACCCGCACCACTCGATCGTCCGCGCCAGCCAGGAGGGGCTCTCCAGCGTCCTGTTCAAGCCGTTCAAGGTCGAGCAGCTCTACGAGGAGCTGTGCAAGGCGATCGGCGTGGAGATGCCGGGCAAGGCGCCCCAGACCGTGACGTCCGAGACTCCGACCGACGCCTGATGGCCGCGGCCGCCGGTACATCACCGCCCCGCGACGCCCGCGACGCCGCCCTTCGCGTCCTCGCCGACCAGGCCGCCGCCTTTCCTGAACTCGCCCCGGCCTCCCCTGAGACGTCCGCGCTCGCCCCGCGTGACCGCGCCTTCGCCGGCGCCCTCTACCGGACGACTATGCAACGCTGGCTCACGCTGCGTCACCTCGTGCGGCCCCACACCACCCGGCCGTTCGAACGCCTCGAGCCGCGCATGCAGGCCGTGCTGCTCATGGGCGCCGCGCAACTGCTCTTCATGCCCGGGCGGGCGGCCTACGCGGTCGTCGACGAGTCGGTGACATGGGCGAAGCGGCACGTGCGACCGCGGGCGGGCGGGATGGTCAACGCGGTGCTGCGACGGGTTGCCGAGCACGCCGCCGCGGGTCGAATCGTCAACGAGCCGTGGCGGCCGGCGCCGGATCGCATCCCGCTCGACGGTGGAACCCTGTGCCTGGCGGAGGCCGCGCTGCCGCCGCTCGACGCGCTGGCGCTTCACCTCGAAGCGGCGACGAGCCATCCCGCCGACGTCGTCGCGCGGTGGCTGAAGACGCACGGTCGTGAGGCGGCGGTCGAGGTCTGCCGACAGGGCGTGCTCAATCCGCCGACGATCGTTGCCGTCGAACCCGCGTTCGAGGCGTCGACTGCCGGATCGTCCGGCGGTGAAGGCGATGAGTCGGCGTCGTGGGTTCGGCACGAGCGCGCGGGTTTCATCGTCTGGCGGGACGATCACGAGGGCCTGGTCCGCTTCCTGGCCGGGCATCCGGCGAGGCGGGTGCAGGACCCCGCGGCCGCCGCCGCCGTCGAGACCTGCCGCGACCTGCTGCCGGCGCCCACGCATGTGCTCGACTACTGTGCCGGCCGGGGCACCAAGACGCGGCAGCTCGCGATCGCGTATCCCGATGCGCACGTGCACGCCACCGATGCCGACAACGCCCGCCGTAACGAGCTGCGATCGCTCGAGCCGATCTTCCCGAACGTCCGCGTGGTCGATCCGCACGACGTCGCCGACACCCGCTACGAGCTGATCCTGCTCGACGTGCCGTGCTCGAACAGCGGCGTGTTCGCACGACGCCCCGAGGCACGCTACCGCCTCAGTGACCGCTCCCTGCGCGACCTCGCGGCCCTCCAAGGACGGCTGCTCGAACAGGCCCGCCCCTGGCTGACCCCCGGCGGGCTGATCCTCTACACGACCTGCAGCATCGAACCCCAGGAGAACCAGCACCGTGCCGCGGCCGCCCGTGATCGGCTGGGCCTACGCCTGGTCCGAGAGCGGGCCACTTTACCCGCCGGCGAACAGGCTTCGCACCACGATGGCAGCTACCATGCGGCGCTGAGCGGCTGATCCGTCACCCGCCTTGCAGGATCCACGCCGCCTCGGAACAATGGCCGACGGAGCGGTGGGCCCGGCTCGTGGCAGGCAGGCCGGAGAATGGATCGGCCCGACGGCAAGAGGAAGCGACTATGCCCGTTCGGATGGAGCTGGCGCGGATCCTGATCCGCGAAACGGATGACACCCACGTCGTCGAGCTGCGCGAGGCCGACGGCGAGCGCGTGTTCCCCATCGTCATCGGGCTCAACGAGGCCGCCGCCATCGAACGACGCCTCATGGGCCAGCAGCCGCCACGCCCCCAGACCCACGAACTGCTGGCCAACGTCATCGAGGCCCTCGGCTACCAGCTCGAAAAGGTCCTGATCAACGACCTGAAGCAGCACACCTTCTACGCCCGCCTGCACCTGCGCCGCGGCGAGGAGGTCGTCGACGTCGACTCCCGCCCCAGCGACGCGATCGCCCTCGGCGTGGCCAGCGACACGCCCATCTTCGTCGCCGAGCACGTCCTCGACGAGGTGACCAAGGCCGACTGAACCCCGCCCGCCCCGTCACGGCCGGCCCTCGCGGTTCGGCGCCGCCTTGATCGCACGCCGCTCGCGGGTAGCATGTAATCGCAGCGTGTCCACGTAGCTCAGTTGGATAGAGCGGCTGCCTCCGGAGCAGCAGGTCAGAGGTTCGAGTCCTCTCGTGGACGCTTTTGGGCTCAAAGGGCTATTTTCAGAGGGGCAAGTCGGTGGCACTTCAGCCGGCTGTCGAGAACGAGGGCACGTCAATCGCACGACAGGTCGTCACTTGACCGAATTGGGGGACGGTCGTCTGCTGGAGGTGTCGGGGACGGGACGTGTTGATTCACAACGGTTATAGATAATTCCACAAGGACATCCACCTGCGCTCCCGGTTCCGCTGGCAGCGATTGGCGCGGTGCGGGTTGCGTTTCACCGCCGGACCGCGACGTGTCTGAGGGAGTTGATCTTTTGTATATGCATCCGTCCGCTACGCCGATGAAGGTCACAAGGAAGGTGAGCGCGGCCATGAGTAACACCAGGTCACCTTTGTTGCGGTGGTACCATGCGCACAGCTTCTCGACCCGTGCGCGCCTTGTCGGACCCGCGCGGGCTTCGGCCTGTTCTAGAGCCTGAGCGGGCGATAGACCTGCGCGGAGGCCATGCAGCACGGCATTGATGAAGTCGCGCACGTCCTTCGAGGCTGTATCCCCCGCTTGTATGAGTCGAAGGGTGTCACCAAGGACTGAATAGATACCGTCGGGAATGACACCGTAGAGTTCGCCTCTGGGCGGCCACTCCCCTACTTCACGATCCGTGCTCTGCCCAGGGCAGAATGGACATTCCACCATGGCGCCCTGAATCGTGCCGTCTACTCCCGGCCCGAACTCGATACCGGAGGGAAACCACCTTCCGCAGTTTGTACAATATGCAGGGACGATAGGCATGGGAGGCATCTCCGCGCGAGTTCGTTGCTGATGTAGCGTATCTTTGTGGCCATTCCCGTCAAAAAAAACGCCCCGCGACGTGGTGTCGCGGGGCGTTGTCGCGTCCGGGTTGTGGCGAAGGATCAGGTGCTTTCGGCGCCGGCCTGGGCGACCTCTTCGTCGGCGCCGCCGGCGGCGTGCGGGTTCGGGCCGGAGTCGAAGTGCAGGTGGTCCTCGCCTTCCTTGCGGGTCACCTTGATCAGGTGGCCCTCCTTGATCTCGTCGCGGAGGATCATCTCGCTGAGCGGGTCCTCGACGTATTGCTCGATCGCACGCCGCAGCGGGCGGGCGCCGAAGTCGGGGTTGTAGCCCTTCTCGATGAGGAAGTCCTTGGCGTCCTTGTCTACCTGCAGGACCATGTCGCGCTCCTCGAGCCGCTTGAAGACCTTCTTCATCTCGTACTCGACGATGTTGACCAGGTCGTCGCGGTTCAGGGCACGGAAGACGATCACGTCGTCGAGCCGGTTGATGAACTCGGGCCGGAAGTAGCGCTCGATCTCGCTGTGGAGCGTCTGCTTCATCTTCTTGTAGTCGGCCTCTTCGGAGGGCTTGGCGAAGCCGAACCCGCCCTTGTTCTTGATCAGCTCGGCGCCGATGTTGCTGGTCATGATCAGGATCACGTTGCGGAAGTCGACGTGCCGACCGAACGAGTCGGTGAGCTGGCCTTCCTCCATGATCTGAAGCAGCATGTTGAAGACGTCGGGGTGGGCCTTCTCGATCTCGTCGAGCAGGACGACGGCGTAAGGCCGGCGGCGGATCTGCTCGGTGAGCTGGCCGCCTTCCTCGTAACCGACGTACCCCGGCGGGGCGCCGATAAGACGGCTGACGTTGTGCTTCTCCATGTACTCGGACATGTCGATGCGGATCAGCGC
>CAYSIX010000130.1:2977-11556 GCA_964431205.1 uncultured Phycisphaeraceae bacterium | reverse complement strand
GTGCACGCCCATGGGGTCGAAGTTCTCGATCGAGCAGATGATCACCGCGTTGTCGTCGCGGTCGCGCATGACCTCCAGCTCGTACTCCTTCCAGCCGAGCAGGGACTGGTCGATGAGGATCTGTCGGGTCATGGAGGCGTCGAGGCCGCGTCGGGCGATGTCCTCGAACTCCTCGCGGTTGTAGGCGACCCCGCCGCCGGTCCCGCCGAGCGTGAACGCCGGGCGGATGATCGCCGGCAGGCCGACCTGCTCGAGCACGTCGAACGCCTCGTTCATGTCGGTGGCGATGCCGTGGCGGGCGACCTTGAGCCCGATCGACTCGATGATGTCGCTGAACTCGCGGCGGTCCTCGGCGCGGTAGATGACCTGGCGCGTCGCGCCGATCATCTCGACGCCGAATCGGTCGAGCACGCCCTGGTCGAAGAGCTGGCAGGCGGTGTTCAGCGCGGTCTGCCCGCCGAGGGTGGGCAGCAGGGCGTCGATGTGGAACGGCCCGCCGTGCTCCTTCTCGATGATGCGGGTCACGGCCTCGGGGGTGATCGGCTCGATGTAGGTCCGATCCGAGAACTGCGGATCGGTCATGATCGTGGCCGGGTTGGAGTTGACCAGCACGACGCGGTAGCCCTCCTCCTTGAGGGCCTTGCACGCCTGGGTGCCCGAGTAGTCGAACTCGCAGCCTTGGCCGATGACGATCGGGCCCGAGCCGATGATCAGGATCGTCTGGATGTCCGTGCGTTTGGGCATGGCGGAGTCGGTGGCATCCGGCGACGGCGGGACTGGCAGATGGTAGCGTTCAGCGGCCGACGGGCCAAGGTGGTGCTGCCCCGGCCGCCGCACCGCGGAATAATGCACCAATGACCGGCGTTATGACCGCTTGCGAACCTCCAGTGAAAGGATCGACACGATGGCCAAAGCCGCGATTGTGCTGTTGGCGGGGACGGGGTCGCCCGAGGCGATGGGCCGCATGGCCAACGCCCTGATGACGGTCAAGGACTTTGACGACGCCGGCGACGAGGTGCGCCTGATCCTCGACGGCGCCGGCGTGCAATGGCCCGGCGAGCTGGGCAACGCCGATCACATGTACCACCAGCTCTACAGTGATGTGATGCCATACATCTCGGGCGTCTGCAGCTACTGCGCCAAGGCGTTCAAGGTCAAGGAAACGATCGAGCAGCAGGGCCTGCCCCTGGCCGAGCAGTACAAGGGCCACCCGAGCATTCGTCAGCTCGTTCACGAGGGGTTTCAGGTTATCACCTTCTGAAGACCGGCCGGCCGCGGGTGTGCACACCACCGAACCGTCGCGGTGCTCCGGATGAGGCTCCGGGGGGCCTTGGTCGCGATGATCTACGCGTGGACCTCGACGATCTCGGCCTTGCGTGTCGGCCCGTCCAGGTCCAGCAGGGCGACGGTGCAGCGATCGTAGAGCCAGCCGCAGCACTCGCCGGGGTTCAGGTACAGCTTGCCGTCGCGTTCGCTGACCGCGGCGCGGTGGTCGTGCCCGGAGATGACGATGTCGGCCGGGGCGAGGTCGGCGGGCTTGAGCCAGTCCAGAAAGTGGTGCATGACGATCGCCTGTCCGCCGAGCTTCACGGTCAGCGGCCCGTCCACGAGGTTGGGCAGCACGGCCTTGAGGCCCTGGCGTTCGCCGTCGTTGTTGCCGTAGATGCAGTGCAGGGGGACGTCGATCGCGTCGGGGGCGATGAGCTTGGCGGCGAAGGGGGCGACGTAGTCGCCGGCGTGCAGGATCGCGTCGACGCGAAGCCGCCGGAACATGGCCACGGCTCGCTGGAACGTCGGCAGGCGGTCGTGGGTGTCACTGATCACGCCGATCTTCATGCCGGCGAGCGTACCGGTTCGGCGGTGGCCCGTCTAGGCGGCGGGCGACGGCGGAGCGGGTCGCTCGGAAAGCGGGACGGGCGTCGCCGGGCCGAAGACGATCGGCCCCGACGCCATCGGGTACACTCGTAGCCGGCTCCGCTCCCGTTTCCGCCGGCTACGAGCACCCGCCATGCAACTGACCTGCCGAACCTGTCAGTCCAGCATCCCGCCCGAGGACATCAACATCGATCGCCTGGTGGCCAAGTGCACCCAGTGCGGCGCGGTCTTCAGCTTCGCCGACCGCCTCGAGGCGCCCCCGGCCCCCGCCAGAACCCGCCCGGAGATCGCCCCGCCCAAGGGCATCACCATCACCGAGGACCCCTACCACGTCACGATCGTTCGCCGCTGGTTTTCCCCCATGGCGTTCGGCCTGCTCTTCTTCGTCATCTTCTGGGACGGCTTTCTCATCTTCTGGTACGCGATGGCCCTCGGCCCCGCTCGCCCCTCCGGCGCCATGGCCCTGATGCCCATCCTCTTTCCCCTCCTGCACGTCGCCGTCGGCCTCTTCCTGACCTACTGGCTCCTTTGCCTCTTCTTCAACCGCACGACCATCCAGGTCAATGAGCAGGAGCTGTCCATCCGCCACCATCCCTTGCCCTGGCCCGGCAGCCGTGCGCTCAACCCCGTCGACATCGATCAACTGTTTTGCAAAGAGCGCGTCTCCCGCTCCAAGAACGGCACCAGCCGAAGTTATCAGCTCCACGCCCGCGTGCGCGACGGCAAAAAGCACAAGCTCCTGGACAACCTGGACGATCAGGACCACGCCCTGTTCCTCGAGCAGCGTCTCGAGAAACTCCTGGGCATTCAGGACCGCCGCGTCGCCGGCGAGATGTCGCGCTGAGCGCAAGCTCTGTGTGTCCGTCTCGTCTCCACACAAGCCGAACCCTGAGCCTGAGCGAAGGGTCGGATCCGGCTCTTCGCACAGCCTCAGAGCTCGACTTCGTGCGGACTTTGCCCTTTGAGTGTGCGTAGCGACAGGCCAGCGACAAACTGTGATCGCCCGCTCAGCCTCACCCCTCGATCACCTTCAACGCCAGCAGGTCCTGCACGTCGATCAGGCCCACGGGTTCGCCGGCGTCGTTGACCACCGGGACCTCGTCGATCCGCCGCTCGCGCACCAGGTGCACCGCGTCACGCACCAGGGCCGAGTCGCTCAGGTGCACGGGCCCGCGGGTCATCACCCGGCCGATCGGCACGTCCAGCGCGTCCGGCCCGCCGTCGAACACCAGCCGACGCAGGTCCCCATCGGTGAAGATCCCCGCCAGCTTGCCCGCCTCGTCCACCACCAGCAGCGCGCCGGCGCGGCGAAGCGTCGGGTCGGTCGGCCTGGCACGCACGTAGGCCTCGCGCAGCGGCGTCTCGGCCGGTATGAGCGGCAGGTTCTCCCCGGCGCGGAACCGCATCGCCTCGACCACCGGCATCAGGTGCCGGCCGAGCTGGCCGCCCGGGTGCACCCGCTTGAAGTCCTCGACGCCGAAGTTCCGCGCCCGGCTGACCGCCAGCGCCAGCGCGTCGCCCAGCGCCAGCATCGCCGTGGTCGACGCCGTCGGCGCCAGGTTGTGCGGGCACGCCTCGGCCACGTCGCCGATGCACAGGGCCACCGTCGCCAGCCGCGCCAGCTCGCTCGTCGGCTGGCCCGTGATCGCGATCACCGGCACGCGGTCCTGACGCAGCAGGCTCGCCAGCGTCACGACCTCCTCCGTCGTCCCGCCGTAGCTCAGCAGCAGCACGCGGTCGCCCCGGCGGATCCGCCCCAGGTCCCCGTGCATCGCCTCGGTCGGGTGCAGGAAGTGCGACGGCGTGCCCGTCGACGCGAACGTCGCCGACAGCTTCTGACCGATCAGCCCGCTCTTGCCCAGCCCGCAGACCACCACCGCCCCGTCGCCGGCCTCCACGATCAGCCGCACCGCCTCGCCGAACCGCTCATCCAGCTTCACACGACCGATCGCCTCGGCCTCGGCACGCAGCACCCGACACGCGAAGGCGAGCTGTTCATCGGTCGGCGAGCTGGTCGTGACGGCTTTGTCCATGCCTGCGGTTCGACTACAGTATCCCCGATGATCCCCTTCAACCCCGCGACGGGCAAGTACGACCCGGCGTGCGGCGTCTCGGGTCCGCCGCCAAGGCGCCCGGTCGGCCCGTCGAGCCGCCTCGTCCGCGTGCTCAGCTTCGCGGCGATGGCGCTGATCACCGCCGGGCCCGCGGCATCGCACGCCGATCACGACGAACCCACCTACGCCCCGGCGGCCGACCCCGAACGCTTCGCCGACGCCATCGCCGCCTTCGAGCAGGCCGACCGCGACAACCCCCCGCCCCAGCACGCCGCCCTCTTCGTCGGCAGCTCCAGCATCCGCGGCTGGGACCTCGACCGCTGGTTCCCCGACCTCGAGACGATCAACCGCGGGTTCGGCGGGTCGCACCTGGCCGACGCCTACCACTTCGCCGACCGCATCATCATCCCGTACAACCCGCGCGTGATCGTGCTCTATGCCGGCGACAACGACATCGCCGCCGGCCTCTCGCCCGAACAGGTCTACGACCACTTCCGGCTGCTGATCGAACAGATCCATACGCGCCTGCCGCACACGCCCGTGGTGTTTCTCGCCATCAAGCCCAGCACCGCCCGCTGGTCGCTGTACCCGAAGATGCGCGCGGCGAACGAGCTGATCCGCGAGCGCTGTCGGCACGACGGCCGGCTGATCTACGTGGACCTCGAGTCGGCGATGCTGAACGACGCCGGCGAGCCGCGGACCGAGCTGCTGGCCGGCGACGGGCTGCACCTGAGCGACGCGGGCTACGCCGCGTGGACCGAGCTGGTGAGGACGCACGTTCAGCCGGGCGACCGTGATGACGACGACAACGGCGCCGGCAACGCGGCTCGCGACGCGACGCCCGCACCCCACGCATCCCAGGACCCCGACGGTGAGTGAGCGCACGCCCACGACGGATTACCGCGTCGAGCTGGAGGCCTACGCCGGCCCGCTCGACCTGCTGCTGTACCTGGTCAAGCGCCACGAGATCGACCTGCACGACATCCCCATGGCCACGCTCACCGATCAGTACCTGCGCCACCTGGAGGTGATCAAGGCGATCGACGTCGAGCGCGCCGGCGAGTTTCTGGTCATGGCCGCGACGCTGCTGGAGATCAAGAGCCAGATGCTGCTGCCGCGCGTCGCCGTGGCGCAGGACGAGCAGGCTGAGCGTGACGAGTCCGCGACCGACGGCCTCGCCGACGCGACCGACCCGCGCTACGAGCTGGTCCAGCAACTGCTCGCCTACAAGCGGTTCAAGGACGCGGCGATCGAGCTGGAGCACCGCCAGGAGGACTGGTCGCGACGCCTGCCCGTCCACGCCGCCGCCCCCGACGAGCCCGAGCCGGCCGACGCCGACGCCGCCCCGCGCGACTTCGAGCTCGAAGACCTCGACGTCATGGCCCTGTGCGAGGCGTTCGCCAACATCCTCGACTCGATCGGCCGCACCCGCGACCACGAGGTCACCTACGACGACACGCCGATCTCCCTCCACGCCGCCGACATCTACGACCGCCTGCTCCGCGACGGGCCGACCACGCTCCAGAAGATCTTCGAGGGCCGGACCGACCGCGCGGAGATGATCGGCCTGTTCCTGGCGATGCTCGAGCTGGTGCGCGAGCGGAAGGTCAAGGTTCTGCAGGAGCGGATCGGCGGGGCGATCGCCCTCGAGGCCGTGCCCGAGGACCGGGTCCCGACGACGGAGGAACCCGGGACCGACTGGCGCGACCCCGAGACCGGCGAGGTGCAGTACGACTGGCCCGACGAGGAGGCGCGGCAGCGGGCCGAGCGCCGCAAGCGCCTGCGGGCCGAGCGGCTGGCGCGCGGCGAGAAGCCGGACACGGGCGATGACGAGGACGGCCCGGGCGTCGAGTTCGAGACCGAAAGCCTCGACGACATGCTCGACGACGTGCGCGCGGAGGCGGCGGAGGAAGGCGATACCGCCGATGAGCCGGGAGCGGACGAGCCCGGCGACGACGAGCGCCCCGACACGCCGCGCTGACGTCGGCGCGGGCGCCCCCGTCGTTCGCGACCGTGGCGCGCCACGACGCGCCGATCCTCGATCGGCCGCTACACTCGACGCCGGGTGCCACGGTCGCTTGCGACCGTGCCGACCCCGCCCGGGCGTTCGCGACCGTGCGTGCCCGCCACCGTGCCGGGCAGCGGCGACGCCCGTGTGGCTTACGAGCTCATGCCCGACCAGGCCGTCACCTTCGCCGAAACCCGTCCATCGCGACGCGCGATGCCGCTTACACTGCCGCTGGGCCTGCTGCTGATCGCCGCGTCTGAGGCGCTGCTGTTCGTCGACGTGGCCAGCCGCGGCGGCGCGGTCATCCCCCACGACCTGCCGCCCGCCGACCTGACCGATCCCGCCACGCCGCTCGATCGCGTCGCCCGGCGTGTCGCCATCAACGTCACCCCGCTGTGCTGGGTCGGTTATCTGCTGGTCGCCGACGGCGTGCTCACGTGGCTTGCGCGACGACGCAACCACCCGGCGATCAGCTCCATCCGCGCCCGGCCCAACCGCTTCCTGGTCGCCTGGCTGACCAGCATCCCCGTCTGGTGCCTCTTCGACTGGATCAACTTCCACCTCATGGACGCGTGGCGGTACCACGGCCTGCCCGAGCCGTTCACCCAGCGCGTCGTCGGCTACTTCATCGCCTTCGCCGCCATCAGCCCCGGCATGTTCCTGGCCGCCCAGCTCTACCAGACGCTGGGCACGCGCGGGCTGATCGTGACCGATCGCGTGGCAAGGCGGCGACTGGCGTGGGCCGTGCCCCTGGGCGCCGCGGCCGTCATCGTCGCGTCGCTGCTCGTGCTGCTGAGCCGGCAGGACGGGGCGCTGGGCACGTCGCGCAGCCTCCTCGCCGCGGCGCTGCTGCTCGTCGGCCCGCCGGTCGCGTCGCTGGTCCGCCAGCAGTCGCTGGTCTTCACCCTCTTCGCCACCGGCGTGGGCATGACGCTCTGGACGTTGCTGGCCTCCGACCCGCTGAGCAACCTGACGCTCTGGGTCGGGCTGATCTTCCTGCTCGACCCGCTCAACGCCCAGCTCGGCGCGCCCAGTCTGATCCGTGACTGGCAGGCCGGTCGATGGGGCCGCACCCTCGCCCTCTTCGCCGGCGGGGCGACCTGCGGCCTGCTCTGGGAGTTCTGGAACTACTGGGCCATCGCCAAGTGGACCTACCACCTGCCGTTCCTCGGCCCGGCCGAGCAGTGGGCCTACTTCGAGATGCCCCTGCTCGGGTTCCTCGGGTTTCTGCCGTTCGCCTGCGAGTGCTGGGTCATGCTCAACTGCATCCTCGGCGTCCTGGAGCGCTTCGGCCTGCGCCTGGCCGAGCCACTGCCGGACCACCACGCGGTGTTGTGAGGCATGAAGGAGGGAAGGAGGGTAGGAGTCGGGAGGGAAGGAGTCAGTAGGGGAGGAGGCGCCCGACCAGGCTCCCGCCTCCCCACTCCGCCCCACCTGACTCGTTCCATTCCGCCTCATCTGGTCACGTAACTGGTCACGGAACTGGTCGGGTTTCGAGGCGTGCTCGTTCAAACCCGACCAGTTCGCCAGCATCGCCCGCCTGCTGCCCGCCGAGGCGCGAGCTGGGTCGCGTCGGGCCCGGTCCGGTCGGCATGGGTCCATGGTTCCACGGCGCATCGTGCAGGCCTCCATAGAAGGGCGCGTCGGCGGGTTCGTGCGCGCGCCGAGGCTCACGATGAAACCTCGTTGCCCGTGGCGACGGCTGAAATCGACCCTGGCGCGGCCGAGGGCGGGGTCAGGGGGCGTGATGTTTTTACGGAAATCGATTGACAGATCAGCAGGGGTTGGGTAAGTATGGTTCTTCTCGGATGTTCGGCGTTCGCCAAGGGAGAGGAGAAGCCATGCGTTCATCGGAGTGTGCGGTGGTCGGGCTCGAGGCGTTGGAGCCGCGGCTGCTGCTCAGCGCGTCGTTGTATGGCGGTGAGGACGGGCTGCTCGAGCCGGTCAGCGCCACTTCCGCGGAGGTGATCGCGGCGCAGGGGACGGCGATCCAGAGCGGCCAGCAGATCAGCGACGACGTGGGCGTGGGGGAGGTCGATGAGTTCTCGTTCACGGCCGAGACGGGCGTCGGGATCCGCATCACGATGGGCGAGGTCTCGGGGCTGAACTTTGAGCCGCAGATCCGCCTGTTCGGGCCCGATGGTGAGCTGGTGGTCGAAGAGTGGGGGTCGAACGGCGTGGCGGTCGAGCTGGTCGCCGATCAGACGGGCACGTACGTGATCGAGGCGGGCGAGCGCGACGGCACCGTGGCCGGCGAGTACAACCTGGGCCTGGTCGTCGGCGCCGGGCCGACCGTGGACGGCGAGCGCGGCGGCGCGATCGTCAGCGGCGAGCAGCGCGGCGGCGACCTGCCCGGGGGCGCGGTCGACGTGTACACCTTTGCCGCCGACGCCGGCGCGGGCATCCGCGCGACGATGGGCGAGGTCTCCGGCGTGAACTTCGAGCCGCAGTTGAACCTCTACGGCCCGGACGGGGCGCTGATCCTCGCCAACTGGGGCAGCAACGGCGTGGCGATCGAAGCGACCGCGCCCGCCACGGGCACGTACTACCTCGCCGCCAGCGAGCGCGACGGCACCAGCGCCGGCACGTACAACCTGGGCCTGGTCGTCGGCGCCGGGCCGACCGTGGACGGCGAGCGCGGC
>CAYSIX010000130.1:0-2877 GCA_964431205.1 uncultured Phycisphaeraceae bacterium | reverse complement strand
AGCGCGACGGCACCAGCGCCGGCACGTACAACCTGGGCCTGGTCGTCGGCGCCGGCGAGACCGTCGCCGGCCCGCGCGGCGGCGCGATCGTCAGCGGCGAGCACCGCGATCGCGCGCTGCCCCAGGGCGGACTCGACGCCTTCACCTTCCACGCCGAGGCCGGCTTCGCCATCCGTGCGATCCTGAGCGAGACCGCCGGCATCAACTTCAACCCGCAGATCAACCTCTACAGCCCCAGCGGCGACCTGCTGATCAGCGAGTGGGCCTCGGCTTCCGCCGTCATCAACCTCACCGCGCCCGAGACAGGCACCTACACCCTGGCCGCCGGCGATCGCGACGGCGCCGCCGCCGCCACCTACGACCTGATCCTCCGCGTCCCGCCCGGCGACTTCGACCTCGACGGCGACGTCGACGCCTTCGACCTCGGCCTCTGGCAGGTCGGCTTCGGCACCGCCGAGGGCGCTTCGGTCACCAACGGCGACGCGGACGGCGATGGCGACGTCGACGCGTTCGACCTCGGCCTCTGGCAGACCAACTTCGGCACCGGCACCAGCGCCGCCGCCACCGATTCCGGCAACACCGTCGCGCCCGCCTCCGCCTCCGAGCCCCAGCGCGTCGCCGCCAATCACGACGACACCGGCTCGGCCAACGCCGACGCCCGCTACCTCGCCATGCTCGCCTGGCAGCAGTTCCACCAGCAGCGCAGCGGCGCCCTGCCCCTGAGCGACGCCGCCGACGAAGACGTAAGCACCGCCGGCCTCATCACGCTCTGACCCTCCGCGACGACCGTTGTACACGCCGCACGCTGAACAAGCCCACGGATCGCGGTCCAAACAAGCCCACGGATCGCAATGCGTGGGCTTCGGCCTATCCGTTCGATTCAGGCGCCCAGCCTTGATTGAAATCGGGTAACATGCACTGTCAGCGATTGAGCGATTCCTGATCCCTTCTGCCAGATCGGCGCCGTGGCGCCGGCACACGCAAGAATGCTCTTACAACTCAGCACCGGTGAGAGACAAGTCCTCGACTATGTCAGCGACGGCGGGATTTCGGTGGGCCTGTTGACTTCAGCCGAACACGAGCTCGCTCTGAATAAGCCAACTCACGGCATGAGTGAGGCTGAGCTGCGCGACTGCCTGATGGACTTTGCCCGGCAGGGCGTGATCGAGTTTCAGCACGCGCAGAACTTAGGCCGGTGTGACCAAGAAGTGGTTGAGCGAGAGCTGGTGCGCGGACGGGTAGGCCGTTGCAAGGACGAACTTTCGTACAGTCTGACAAGTTTCGGGGGCGAGCTTTGGGCGTATGCGCCGCAGTGCGACACCGAAACCTATGTTCTCGAAAGACACGAGCTACTGGACGATGAGCTGACCCACTTCCGTGCCAGGCTTTTGTCGAAGAGCCGAGCCGCGGTCGTCCATCGTTGGAGATCCATCAAGGCCGAGCAGCGGCTGATACAGTTGGAGCCAGAACAGATCGACCGTGTGCGGCCATGCCCGGTCTTCTACTGGAAGTGTTTCCCGAGAGGTTGGCGGCTTCGGGTTCGATACCGTGAGCCGCGCGACGACGATCAGCTCTGCCATATCCCGACAAAGTAACACAGCCCTGTGAATCATCGGCAATGTCTTGGCATTGCTCGTGCGTCGCGTGCATGGACATACTCACGGCAAGAGGATGCTGAGGAACAGATAACCGATGCCGGCGATGAAGGCGAGCAGGCCGAGGATCTGGCCGAAGTAGTGACACGCTCCGGACGGACGGACATTGCCCCAGAGGTAGTGGCTGTGGCAGGTGAGGGCGGCGCCGAGGCAGGCGACGCCGAGGGCGACGGCGTCGGGGCCGGTGAGGGTCAACCAGTGGCCGCGTCCGGGCAGGACGCCGCGCTGGGTGACCAGGCAGTAGAGTCCGGCGGCGGCGAGCAGCAGGGGGGCGAGGACGCCGCCGAAGGTGATCGGCCAGCACCCGCCGGGGTCGTCCTCATCGGGCCCGAGGCTGAAGTCGAGGCGGCTGAACCAGGCCATGGCGGGGCTCCCGGAGCGGCATGGGTCGGAGGGCGTGAGTGTAATGGGACCGAGCCGGACAGGGGGACCGTGGTATGTAGAAGAAACCCCGGTATGCAGGCCCAAGAAGCCCACGGATCGGAGTCCGTAAGCTTTGGGCGGCGATGCGTGGGGCTTCGGCCGCCGCTGTTGCCCGGCGTGGCGGGGTCGCTATGATGCCCGCCATGGCAGGAAAAACACGGGAAATCCGCACCCGCATGAAGGCGGTGGCCAATATTCAGCGCATCACCAAGACGATGCAGATGATCGCCACCGCGCGGTTCCAGGCGATGCAGAAGCGGGCGACGGAGGCGAGGCATTACACGCGGAAGATCGGTGAAGTCGCGGCGGAGCTGGCCGAGGCGCTGGGCGACGGCGAGGTGAGCCACCCGCTGCTGAGCCCGCCGCCGAAGCCGACCGGCCGGCGACTGCTGCTGCTGATCACCTCGAACCGCGGCCTGTGCGGGGCGTACAACGCCAACGTGCAGCGGGCGGCGCTGGCGTTTTTGCGGGAGCACGACGATGTGACCTTCGACGTGGAACTGGTGGGCAAGAAGGGCCTGGCGTTCTGCCGGTTCAATCGCATCACGGTCTCGCAGTATCACAGCCACATCGGCGACGCGCCGCAGTACGCGGAGGTCGAGCGGGTGGCGGACCATTACATCACGGCCTTCACGGATGGCCGGTACGACTCGGTGCACGTGGCGTCGATGGCGTTTCACTCGGCCTCGAAGCAGACGCCGCAGGTGGCGCAGTTGCTGCCGATGCGGCCGCCCGAGACGGGGGGCGAGGCGTCCGGGGCTTCGCCGGGCTCAGCCCGCGGCTTGGGTGAGGGTGAGGG
>CAYSIX010000129.1:0-11715 GCA_964431205.1 uncultured Phycisphaeraceae bacterium | reverse complement strand
GGGGGCACGCGTACGGGTCGGTGTACTCGGGGCCGATCGGCGCGATCCTGACGCCGGTGCTGCGCGGGATGGCGAACTACCCGGACCTGCCGCACGCGTCGTCGCTGTGCGGGGCGTGCTACGAGGCGTGCCCGGTGAAGATCGACATCCCCAAGCACCTGATCCGGTTGCGGGAGCAGATGGTGCGCGGACGGGTGACGGGCCTGGGCGACCGCGTGTTGTACCGGATGTGGGCGTGGAGTTTGCAACGGTCGTGGGCGTACCGATGGGGGGCGTGGGCGCAGCGGATGGGTTTTCGTCTCAAGGCGAGGCAGGAGGGTAGGCTGGCGCGAGGTGGGGGTTACACCGCGCGCGGTTGGGTGAGCGGGGGCATGCCGGGGCCGATCAAGGGTTGGCTGGCCGAGCGTGACATGCCCACGCCGCCGGCGCGATCGTTTCGGGACTGGTGGCGGGAGCGTGACGTGTGAAGCGGTGCATGCGGGCTCGGCTTGGGGTGCGTGTACACGTGCTCGCGACAACGGCGATTGAGAAGGTGACGAAGTGATGACCGACGCACCGATGGTTTGGGGCGAAGAGCACGAGGCGTTTCTCAAGCGTGTGCGTGCGGCGCTGGGCCGATCGCGGACGGAAGCGGCGCCCGAGCCGCCGGGTGTAGACGAGTCGCTGGCGCGGCTGGCGTCGTCGTCGGACGACGTGGTGGCGATGTTCGCCGAACGCGCGGCGGAGGTCGGCATGACGGTACATCGCGTCGCGCCCGGCGAGGCGGTGTCGCGCATCGTGGAACTCGCCGAGGCGCTCGAGCTGCGGCGTGTGGCGCTGGCGGCGTCGCGCTTCGCGGAGGCCGAGGGGCTGACGGCCGCGCTGCGCGAGCGCGGCGTCGAGGTCCTGGACGTTGCGGGCCAGGACGACGGCGGCGCGCTGTTCGAGCTCGACGCCGGCATCACCGACGCCCAGGCGGCCCTGGCCGAGACGGGCACGATCATCTGCCGCACCGACGCCGCTCACGGCCGCGCGCTGTCGCTGGTCCCGCCCGTGCACGTCGCGATCCTCCACGCCCGCGACGTCCTGCCCGACATGATCGACTACTGGAGAACCCTGGATTCGAGCGCGCCCAGCGACCTGCCCAGCGCCCAGGCGATGATCACCGGCCCGAGCAAGACGGCCGACATCGAGGGCGAGCTGGTCACGGGCGTGCACGGCCCGGGACGGGTCGAGGTCGTGCTGATCGAGGACGCACGCTGACGGCCTGCGCTTCGCGTGTCACGCGGCGCCCGTGGGATCGGCTTCGGTGCGCCGCCGCGCCCGCCTCCTCTCGAGCACCTTCAGGTTCAGCAGCTCGACGAACACGGAAAAGCCCATCGCGCTGTAGATGTAGCCGCGCGGGATCGCCTGGTGGAAGCCTTCGGCCACGAGGACGACGCCGATCAACAGCAGGAACGACAACGCCAGCATCTTGACCGTCGGGTGATCCTCGACGAACCGACTGACGGGGTTGACGAACACGAGCATGACCGCGATGGCGACGAGGATCGCGGTCGTCATGATGACAATCGGGACCCACGGGATGGTCGTGCCGGGAAAGGGGGCCATGTCCTGCGGGAAGTCGGCTGGATCGACCATGCCGATCGCGGTGAGCACGGAATCGATGGAGAAGACGGTATCGAGCAGGAGGATCTGCGCGATCACGGCGCCGAAGGAGGCCGTGGCCGCCCGCGTCGCCGCGTGGTCGTGCCCCGCGTGAGCCGCGCCTTCGAGGTTCTCATGAATCTCCCACGTCGCCTTGGCGATCAGGAACAGGCCTCCGAGGAGGATGACCAGGTCCTTGACCGACATGTGCACGTGGAAGCCGAACAGCTCGAACTCAGGGGTGACGTAGACGTCCTGGAGCATGATCAGCCAGGTGATGGCCATGAGCAGGACGATGCGCCCGAGGGCGGCCAGGCCCAGGCCGAGCCGGCGCACGAACGGGCGTTGATGCTCGGGCAGCTTCCCGCTGACGATCGCGATGAACACGATGTTGTCGATGCCCAGGACGATCTCGAGAGCGGTGAGGGACAGCAGCGCCGCCAGTGCGTTGAAGGTCAGCAGTTCAGCCATGGGGCATGCCTCAGCTAATAAAGAAAGGTGGAGGGGGGGCGGGCCGGTGTTACGGTTCAGAGCTCGGGGATGGAGATCTTCCCGGCCTCGATGCGCTCGCAGTGCTCGGGCAGATCAAGCGGATCGGGTGCTCGGGTGTAGAACGCCAGGCCCTTGTAGCTGGTCAGGTACCGGTGGTGCTTGCGGAACACGCCGCCGAGCGCGTGGACGACCAACGGCTCGTCGTGGCGCAGCAGGATCTCGAGGAACGCCGCCGGCTCGACGCGCACGATCACGCCGGTGGCCTTGATCGCCTCGTGCACCATGGCCAGCACGCCGGCCTGACCACCCGTCACGCCCACCATCACGCTCGCGTCCATGTCCTGGCCCTCGTTGATCCCGGATCGGCACGGACGCACCCCCCGCCGCGTTCAACCACACGATCCCGCGCCGACCCGACGGTCCCGTTCACAGCTCGCCCTGCCAGTTCGCCGGGCAAAGCAGCACGGGCAGGTCCGTCTGGCGGATCAGGTTCCCCGGCACGTCCCCCGCGATCAGACGCTTGAGCACGCCTTTGCCGGTCAGCCCCAGCACGATCAGCGTGCACCCGCGCGCGTGCGCCGTGTTCAGGATCGCCTTGACGATGTCGTCGGAAAACAGCATCACGCCCTCGGCCTGCACGCCCGCGGCACGCAGCCGCTCGGTCAGCAACTGCAGCGTCTGCTCGCCACGCTGCGTCGCCTCCGATTCGTGCTCGTCCTCGTCCTGAAGCTGGGCGACGTGCGTGACCAGCGCCTCGGCCTCGAGCCGCTTGGCCAGGTCCGCGATCGGCGTCGTCAGTTTCTCGCTCGCCCAGGGCGACGACACCGCCACCAGCATTCGGCTTTGAGCCACCGCGGTCCTCCCAAGTCTGCGAGGTTCGAACCGGCCATGATAACCCATCCGCACGCCACACGACGCCCTCGCATCGCAAGGCCGCGCCGTTGACTTATCGGCCCACCACTTCTAGCGTTGCCTCGTAACCCTCGGAGATGATTTCACCATGCCCACCTCCACTCTGTCCAGCCACCCAAAGCCCGCCACACTCGGCCAGCTCAGGGAAACCCCATACCGATACCGCACGGTCAAGCAGGAGCTGCGCGAGAACCTCGTCCGCCGACTCCGCGCCGGCGAGCCAGTCTTCCCCGGCGTGCTCGGCTACGAGCACACCGTCCTGCCCCAGGTCATCCACGCCGTCCTGTCCCGACACGACATGCTCTTCCTCGGGCTCCGCGGCCAGGCCAAGACGCGCATCCTCCGACTGCTGCCCGGCCTGCTCGACGAGTGGATCCCCGTCATCGCCGACCTCGAGCTGCCCGACGACCCGCTCGAGCCGATGACCACGCTCGGACGACGCGTCGTCCGCGAGCAGGGCGATGACACGCCCATCCGCTGGCTGCACCGCGACGAGCGTTACCACGAGAAGCTCGCCACCCCCGACGTCACCATCGCCGACCTGCTCGGCGAGATCGACATCGTCAAGCACGCCGAGGGCCGATACCTCAGCGACGAGTCCACGATGCACCTCGGGCTCATCCCGCGCACCAACCGCGGGCTCTTCGCCATCAACGAATTGCCCGACCTGGCCCCGCGCATCCAGGTCGGCCTGTTCAACGTCCTGGAAGAACGCGACGTGCAGATCCGCGGCTACCCCATCCGGCTGAACCTGGACGTCTGTCTCGTCTTCAGCGCCAACCCCGAGGACTACACCAACCGCGGGCGCATCGTCACGCCCCTGAAAGACCGCATCGGCTCGGTCATCCGCACGCACTACCCGCTCACGACCGACCACGCCATGGCCATCACCCGCGAGAACGCCTGGCTGACCCGCCAGGACGCGCCGGGCGACGGGGACGTGCCCGCCCCCGACGCCGTGCCCGAGGTCGTCGTCCCCCCGTTCATGCACCGCATCGTCGAGGAGACCGTCGCCGCCGCACGCGCCAGCAGCCACATCAACCAGGCCTCCGGCGTCTCGGTCCGCACCTCCATCGCCTGCCTCGAAAACCTGGTCAGCAGCGCGGAGCGCCGCGGGATCGTCACCGGCGAACGCCGCGTCGTCCCCCGCGTCTGCGACCTCCAGCACGTGCTGACCTCCACCCGCGGCAAGATCGAGCTCATGCTCGCCGACGAGGGCGACAACACCGAGGACAAGCTCGTGCTCTCGCTGCTCGGGGAAGCGGTGAAAACCGTTTTTGACGACGCCGGCGACGTCGAGGAGTTCGACTCGATCAGCGACGAGTTCGACGAGGGGCTCAAGCTCGTGGTCGGCGACGACGTCTCGGCCGAGGAGCAGCTCGCGAACATGAAGCACGTCAAGGGCCTGCTCCAGGGCGCCCGCCAGCTCGCCAAGCGGCTGGAGGTGGACCCGGCCGACCCGCAGATGCTCGCCGCCGTCGGCGAGTTCCTGCTCGAAGCGCTCTACGTCAACAACCGCCTGAGCAAGCACGCCGGTCCCGGCGGCAACCGCTACGGCCGGTGACGGCGACGTGTCACAGGTCATGCATCCAGATAGCCTTGCGGCGTGAGCATCGCTCCGTCACGGAACGGATGCATCGCCAGCAGATCGGTATCACCCGTTGCGATGTGGTTTGCGTGTCCGCCGACCGCGAGGGACAGAGATGCGATGTTGAAACCATCTCGACAAGCCGGTCGGGTCGCGCTGAAATGGGCGCATGAGCAAGGGCGCTCGGCAACGCAGCGGGAAGCGTCGGGCCCAGACCCGTTCCCGCAAGCCCGGCAAGCACAAGCAACCGGTGGAAGTGGTGCGGATCGCCATGGCGCTGGGCCGCAGACACCTGTTGCCGTACGGCAGCGATAAATCGCGTCACGACTTCACGCGGCCGCAGCGGATGACGCGCCTTGGTGCCGCGCGCGTTCTGGATGACACCTGCCGCGGCGTGATCGGGCAACCCGAGGTCGAAGAGCTGATCAGGATCGTGGCCCGCCGCACGTTGCGACGTTGAGCGAGGGCGTCCCCGACGCGTGCCCGTGACCACCAAATGCCGCCCGCTCCGCCGCCCAACCTTCACGAACGCGCGTAAGTCGCCTGGCCCGTGCGTGATCACGATCGAGAGCGGCGGATTCTACCTGGCGCGGAACCGTCCCGGCCCGTCCGGGAGAAAACGAGCAACGTCGGCCCGAATCGCGTTCGACGAAACCCGACATAACCATTCGAGAGCGTGACGATCACCTGTTCAGCGAGCAACGCGGTCACAGTCCTCCCGATCCATTGTGCTTCGGGAGCTGTGGCATCGGCCGCGATGACGCGGACCCATCGAACGGTCAACTTGCTGATGCATCGCCGAGGCATGATAATGCCAGCACGTCTCGTTCTGGAAAGGGGCTCGGTCCAATGTGGGTGGCGAACGGCGCGCTGAGCATGAGCCTGGCGGATCCAGTTCGACGCGTGCTCGGACGCGTCGTGGAGTTCCTCCCGAGCGTGCTCGCAGCACTGGCCCTGGTGTTGGTGGGCTGGTTGACCGCCTACTTGCTTCGTGCCGTCTGCCGCCGACTGACAATATATGGATTGAGTCGGCTCGCTCGCGCCGGCGTGGTGGACGCGGAGACGGAGCAGCACACGCTGTATCGGTCTCTACCGGGCGTGGTCAGCGGCGTGGTGTTCTGGATCGTCCTGCTGATCTTCCTCGCCGCCGGGATCGAGGCGTTGGGTCTGGAGGCCGTGTCGGCGTTGTTCAGCAGCCTCACGATTTACTTGCCGCGCGTGCTCGCGGCGGCCCTGATCGTTTTTGCCGGTTTCGTCCTTGGTAACGTGGCGCAGGTCTGGGTCGCACGCGCCGGCGCGCGAGCCGGGATCGCTCTATCCGACTTTCTGGGGCGCGCTGTCCAGGCCGTCATCTGGGTCGTCGCGATCCTGGTCACGATCGAGCAGCTGGGCATCAACAACACGGCCATTGTCGTCACGCTGGCCATCGCGGCAGGGTCGATCTTCGGGGCCTCGGCCCTGGCGTTTGGACTAGGCGCTCGCGCGACCGTGAGCAACATCATCGCCGCCCACTACGTCCACAAGGCTTACCGCGTCGGCAACACGGTCGCGATCGGGGATCTGCGCGGCCGGATCGTCGAGATCTCTCGCACCGCGGTCGTTCTGGAAGCGCCGGAGGGGCGGGTGCAGGTCCCGGCCAGCCGTTTCAACAACGAGGTCTCGGTTCTGGTGCAGGAGGGGGGCTAGGGTGCAGGCCATCGTTCGGCTGTGTCATGCTTTCCTGGCGGCGCATCCCGACGATGCCGCAAGAATCCTTGAACGCGTTTCAGACACGCCATGCGGATCGATTCTCACCGGTTGTGAGCCGGAGCTGGCCGCGCGCGTGATCCGACGGATGATGCCTTCCACCGCGGCGGCGTGCCTGGCGACCATGCCGCCGGATCAGTCCGGGCCCATCATCGCCGCCTTGCCCATCGACGCGGCCTCGCTCATCATTCGACATCTGGCGCCCGAGATGCGAACCCAGGTGCTTGACACGCTGCCCTCCCAGACCGCCGCCACCCTGCGCCGGGTGCTGACCTATTCGCCGGGCACCGTGGGCGCGACGATGGACCCGTTGGCCTTTGCGCTGCCCGCCGACATCACGGTGGCCGAAGCATGGACCCGGGTGAAGGACGCCGCCCACAGAGCCCTTTATTACCTGTACATCGTGGATCGTGAGCACAAGCTCGTGGGCGTGTTGAGCCTGCGCGAGTTTATTCTTGCATCGACGAGCGATCAGCTCGCATCGATCATGCGCACGCGGGTGACCAGACTCAAGGCCGCCATGCCGCTTGCACAGGTCGCAAGCCGTCCGGACATCAGACGGTTCCAGTCTTTCCCGGTCGTGGACGATGAGGGCAGGTTCCTGGGCGTTCTGTCGATCCAGGCGCTCTATGCCTCCGACGAGTCGATTGATCCCGACCGAACAAGGCGGAGCCCACTGGACACGATCGTCGCCTTCGGCGAGCTGTACTGGGTCGTGCTTAGCGGCATGCTCTCGGGCGTCCAGCCGCCGAAGCCCGAGGACGCAAGCAATTCGAATCCAATTCCGGAGTCAACCGATGGCCACTGAAGGCGCCCCCGTTCTCGACGTTCTCGCCCGGGGATTCATCGAGCTCTACCCGAACGAAGCAGCCGGGCATCTGGAAGTCATGCCCGTTGACCAAGCCACCGACCTGTTGGCGGCGCAGGGTGATCGTCAGGCAGCCACGGTCCTCTCGCGCATGAGCCCGGATTCGGGTTCGCAATGCCTGGAAGCGATGCGGGACGACACCGCCAGGCGGATTCTGCCGTTGATCGAGGTGACGGATCTGGCCGCATTGCTGTCTTGTCTGGAGCCCGATGCGAGAGAGAAGCGGCTGGCGATGCTGCCTGCCGGGCTGGCGGCGGAGGTGCGCGAGCTGATGTCCTACCCGGCGGGCACCGCCGGACACATCATGGACCCGCGGGTATTCAGCTTTCGCCCGGACCTGACGGTCGAGCAGGTCCTCGGACGATTGCACACGCTGCGTCGGCGACGCGTTCGCGACCTGTTGCTGGTCAACGAGCAAGGTCAGTTGATCGGGGCGGTCCCGCTGCCTGAGGTGATCATGGCCGAGTCGGACCAGCGCCTCGACGAGCTGGTCGTCGGGCCGCCGCCCAGTGTGCAGGCCATGGAGCCCCAGGAAGAAGTGGTCAACGCACTGTCGCGATCCCGGCTCACGAGTCTGCCCGTAGTCGATATCCACGGCAGGCTGATCGGCACCATTCGACAAGACGCCCTGATGCAGGTGGTGGCTGAGCAGGCGACCGCCGGGATCCAGACGATGGTCGGCGTGGGAAGGGACGAGCGGGCGCTGTCGAGTCCGATCATGGCCGTGCGCAAGCGCCTGCCCTGGTTGAATATCAACCTGATCACCGCGTTTCTCGCGGCCGCGGTCGTTGGCCTCTTCGAGGACACGATCGCCCAGGTCACGGCCTTGGCCGTGCTCCTGCCGGTGGTGGCCGGCCAGTCGGGCAACACCGGCGCCCAGGCCTTGGCGGTCACGATGCGTGGCTTGGCGCTGCGCGAAGTCCGCGTCCGGCAATGGGCCAGGGTGATGTTCAAGGAGGCCACCGCCGGCGCCATCAACGGCATCGCGATCGCCGTTGTCGCCATGATCGGAGTCTACGTCTGGAGCCGGTCCGTCCCGC
This sequence comes from uncultured Phycisphaeraceae bacterium, assembly GCA_964431205.1. Taxonomy (GTDB): domain Bacteria; phylum Planctomycetota; class Phycisphaerae; order Phycisphaerales; family Phycisphaeraceae; genus CAYSIX01. Next base: position 3,443 of record CAYSIX010000129.1, on the reverse strand, counting down.
TGTGTGGCGTGATCGGCCTGGCCATGGTGGTTTCGATGGCAATCGCCGCAGTCGCGGGCATGGCCATCCCCATGGTCCTTACCGCCCTGAGGCAGGACCCCGCCCAGTCTTCGTCGATCATCCTGACCACCGTGACGGATGTGGTCGGCTTCTTCAGTTTCCTGGGACTGGCATCGCTGTTTGCCAGCAGGCTTGTTGCGGCCGGCTAGAGCGCTGAAACATCTTGGTGCGGCTCCGGTGGCACCAATGGCGCCTCGCGGCTTGCACGACCGTGCGGCAGCCGAACCGTCTCTTGCGAGACGGTGTAAAGCGACCCAACGCCGAGCAGCCGCAAGGCAAAGCCGGTCGACACCGGGCTCACTCGCGAGCTGATGGAGCCGCGGCTGGAGCTGGCCAGGGCCCGCGTGGACAAGCTGGCGTTCGACAACGAATTGCTGCGGGGCAACTACGTCTCGCGGGAGACGCTCGACGGGGCGACGCCACACCAGCGTTGAACCGACGATATGGTTTGCGGCGTGGCTTGAGGGGCGCTTCATGTTGCGCCTTGCCGGGATCCTCCGGGCGGAACGTGCCGACGTGTGAGCTTGTCAATCGGAGAACCCCGCGACGGCGGTCGGCGCGATCAGTTGGGCGTCGACAGCGTGGGGTGCCGGGCTACCCTCGGGCGCGGGTCTGCAACCGAACGTCACGGCGAGTCGGTGCGCCAGGCACCCGGGTCGGCGCCCATCGCCTCGCCGAGGTCGGCCAGCTCGTTGATCACCTCGCGGTTGAAGCCCCCCGCCACCGGCGGGACCGACGTCATCCGCTGCGGCTGCGTGAAGTCGTGAACCGACTTGTAGCTTCCGTAGGGCGAGAGGTGTCTGCGGCCCAGCGCCATGGCGATCCGCCCCACGTCCACCGGATACTTGCGCTTGCCGGGCTTGCGGGAACGGGCCTGGGCCCGACGCTTCTGCTGTGTCGCCGGGCGCCCTTGCTCATGCGCCCATTCAGCGCGATCCGACCGGCCTGTGGAGGTGTTTTCAACAGCGCAAGATCCAGGCATGAGCACGGCACTGACGATGACACTCGTGGCAATGACCGTGCGCTGGCCCGTCGCATCCGATTGGTCGGAGCAGGCTGCTGATCCCCTCCCAGCCCCGTCTCGTCGTTGACGCCCGCTCCCCGGCGGCCTAATGTGACGCGACTCACACACCCGCAGTCGGAGGGATTCGCATGCTTCACTCAGCGCAGTCCGCGCGGTTCATCCGGGCGAGCGCCACGTGTCTCGGGTTGATCTTCCTGGCCGCGCCGGCGTCCGCCGCCGTCTCGATCGACCTGGCGAACCCCTCATTCGAGGCCCCGTCCTCGCTGCCGTCCGGCGGGGTCTTCCCCGAGGCCGACGGCTGGACCGAGACCGGACCGATCGACGGCGAGCCGCCCGAGTTCCCCGGGTTCGACGTGCCCGACGGCGGGCCGTTCACCCTCGACACGGGCGTGTTCTTCAACGCCCCGGTCACCACCAACCCCACCCCGCCGCCGGATTTCATCTCCAACCCCGCCTTCGTCACCAACGCCGACGGCGATCAGCTCGCCTACCTGTTCGCCCGCGACGACGGGGACATCTCCTTCCAGCAGCAGCTCGAAACCACCTACGCCGAGGGCTTGTACTACCGCCTGACCGTCGGCGTGGGCAAGAGCTTCTTCCTGCCGCCGCTGAACCCCGACGGCCCAACGCCGACCGTGGAGATCCGCCTGACATATCCGGGTGAAACCGGGCCGGTCACGCTGACCAGCGCCGCGATCGACGCCGAGGCGGTCAGCAACACCGAGCTGCTGGACCTCGTCGCCGAGAGCGACGTCACCGCCGGCGACTCGCCGTGGCTGGGTCAGCCGATCGGCGTGTGGATCGGACCGACCGAGGGCACCAGCGGTGTGTGGATCCTCGACGACGTTCGGCTCGAGGCGATCCCCGAGCCGATGAGCCTGGCCGGTCTGGCGCTCGGGTTCGCGGCGTGCACCATCCGACGGCGGAAACCGTCGGGCAGCGCGGCCGCACAGTGAGGCAGAGCCGCACCCTGAGCCCGAGCGAAGGGTCGGATCCGGCCGTTTGTTGCGCTCGGGGCTCGGCTTGCCGTACGATGACGCCGGTCCCGAGCCGCTTGTGGGGTTCAGTGCGCATGTGGAATGACCCGATCCATCGCCGAACGCCACCGCGTCACGACCTCGGGCGGCGGGCGCCCCGCATCGCCTCGCCACCCCACGCCTTCAGCCTCATCGAGCTGCTCGTCGCCATCGGCCTGATCGCCGTCCTCACCGGCCTGTTGCTGGCCAGCCTCGCCGGCAGCCGCTCCGCCGCCCTCCAGGTCACCTGCGCCGCCAACCTCAAGAACCTCGGCATCGCCACACACGCCTACGCCCGCGACTTCGACCTGCGCATCCCCTACGGCCCACGCGCCCGACCCACCAGCGTCGCCGACTTCTATGTCGTCGATGGCATGGTCACCAGCCAGGTCTCCATCCGTTCCGGCGGCGCGCCCGTCGGCGCCGGCCTGCTCATCGACGACTACCTCGGCCACACGCCGCAGGTCCTGTTTTGCCCCGACAACGATCAGCAGCAGGACGCCTCCGCCGAGCTCGACCGCGTCGGCCGCACCCAGGCCGTCTCCGGATACATCTACCGCCACGGCTCGAACACGCTCGAGCCCGGCGGCGACCACGCCTCACCGCTCGACCGCCACACCCGCCTCGACGACCTGGGCCTGAACCGGCGCGGCCGACCCATCACCTCCCTGTTCATCGATCAGCAGTTCGTCGTCGATCCGCCGGCGCCGCTGTTCAACGTCGTCGTCCGCACCAACCACCAGCGCCGCATCGCCAACGTGCTCTACCACGACGGCCGGGCCGTGACCCACGACAACCGCGACCAGCGATTCACCGTCAACCTCGGCAACGCCCTCTACCTCGCCCCCTCACGCATGCTCGAGGTCCTCGAAGAGGCCGACGGGCCTTGACTTGTCGGATCGCTCCGCCCCACACCGGCGCGGGAACGGCCGCGTCGCCTGTCAGTCTCGGCACGGACTCTTCAACGGCATATGGCGGATTCCTTTTGATCCGGTATCCGACACTGTCCCAGAGCCTGTCGGCCCGTGTCGCGCCGGGGCCGGCGAGGCGGTTTGCGCGAGCACGGCGTGTCGGGGGCAGTCGGGCCCGGGGCCGGCGCGGGCCGAAGGCGGCGCTTGACGTGAGCCAAACATAATGCTAACATAAGGATGTGGTTCCCGATCCGGGACCGTGCGCTCTTTGACAAGTCAACCCGAGCCGTGGAACCGCGGAGGCGGGAACCGCAGATGGACGCCGATGACACCGATGGAAGAAGCCCAAGGCATGGTGGGAGCCATGGGCAACCGCCAGGCCGCCAGGAAAGCCCCTTTTGTAAAGCCAGACTGGGACTTGACTTGGCGCTC
>CAYSIX010000128.1:9274-11803 GCA_964431205.1 uncultured Phycisphaeraceae bacterium | reverse complement strand
GATGATCGCGTTGAACTGGTCGACGCCGTACATTCCCAGGTTCGACATGGTGAAGGTGCCATCCGCCATCTCCTCGGGCGAGAGGCCGGACTCACGGGCCTTCTTGGCCAGACGACGGGTTTCTTCACTGAGCTGGCGCAGGCCCTTGTTCTGGGCGTCGCGGATGACGGGCACGACCAGTCCGCCGCCGCGTTCGGCCGGCAGGGCCACCGCCACGCCGAGGTTCACCGTCCCGTGCTGACGGATCGCCTCACCGGTCCAACTGCTGTTGGCCTGCGGGTGCTGGACGCACGCCAACGCCGCCGCCCGGGCGATGAAGTCGTTGACCGACAGCTTGATCCCCTGCGACTCGAGCTGCTCGTTCAGCGTCGCGCGCAGCTCCATCAGCGGGTCCATGTCCACGCGCATCGTGGCCTGGAAGTGCGGGATGGTCGTCTTGGACTCGACCAGCCGCTTGGCGATGGTCTTGCGCATCGATGAGAGCTGGATGGTCTTGTCTTCGAGTGTCGCGGCGGTGACGGGCGCCGCGGCGGGCGCCTTGTCCGGCTCGGCCTTCTTCTTCGCCGGCTTGGTCTTGCCGGACTCGATCGCTTCGAGCACGTCGCGTTTGATGATGCGCCCGTCGGGCCCGGAGCCGGTCAGATCACTGGGGTCCAGGTCGTGTTCTTCGGCGATCTTGCGGGCCACCGGGCTGATGCGCAACCGTCCGGTCTTCCGCCGCGCGGCCTTCTCGGCCTTCTCCTCTTGCTCGGCTTCTTCGCCTTCCTCGGCCACCGCGACGCCGCCGCCCTCGTCGGCCTCTTCCTCTTCGCCGCCGGCTTCACGCTTCTTCGCCACCGCCTGCTTCTTGCCGCTCTCACGCCGTTCGGCCTTCTCCTCCTCGCTCGCTTCAGCCTCCTGCTTATCCTCGGCCTTGGCCTCGTCTTCGTCATTGGAGGCGGCCTTGGCCTCGGTGCCCTCGTCGGCGGCGCCCGCCGCCTCCTCGACCGACTCGCCCTCGCCGGCCAGCATCAGGATCACCTGCCCCACCGGCACGGTCTGACCCTCCTCGACGTCGATCCGGGCCACCGTCCCGTCGTCGAAGGCCTGCAGCTCCATCGTCGCCTTGTCGGTCTCGACGTCGGCCAGGTGGTCGCCGGACTCGACCTTGTCCCCGACCTTCACCTGCCACTTGACCAGCGTTCCTTCCTCCATGGTGTCGGAGAGGCGGGGCATCTCGATCGGGATGGGCATGGCGTGGGTGCTCCTTTGGCTGCGGTCCGTCGCGTGAGACGGGAACCGGCGGGCTCGATGACGCGGCATCCTAGCACGGCTGGCAGCGCGCCAAAAGAAACCCCGGCCGCGGTGGCCGGGGTTCCCAACACTTGAGTCAGGAGATTGTCGTGAGGCGTCGGTCAGCGCCGCCGTCGCGCCCCGGCCAGACCCGCGAGCAGCGCCAGCCCGGCGCCCGCCGCCGCCGGCGTGGGCACGGCGATCGTCTCGATCGCCGGCTCTTCGACGGGCTCCTGCGACTGCGGCCCCGCCGGCGCCACCAGCCCGCTCAGCGCCCCGAACCGGTAGTGCTGGCCGCTCTCATCCAGCGGGCCCTTGATCAGCACCGCCAGCGAGGGTGAGCCGGTCAACTCGTCGATCAGCTCGGCGAGCGTCGCGCCCGCCCGCTTGAGGAACTTGACGGTCAGGGCCTCGGCCTGGCCGGCCGAGGGATCGTTGACGCCGTTGTCCAGGGGCGTGTCGCGTCGCCAGTCCGCCGCGAGGCCGCCGAACGTGCCCGGCCAGCTCAGTGCGTGCTCCAGAACCGGGTGGCTCTGGCTGCCGCGGTGGTGGAACGAGACGCCGTCGCTGCCCCAGAGATTGGACGGTGTAGGCAGCAGAAACGAGAGCAGCCGCTGGTGGAACTGAACGTGCGTGATCGAGGAATAGACCGTCGAGTCGTTGCGGAAGACAAAGGCGAAGCGATCGCCCTCATCGCGAACGTTGACGTAAATGTCCAGGCCGGCCGTGCTCTGCCCCGAGGGGTTGATCGCCGGCATCAGGTCGACGCGGTCGGCGTCGGCCGAGGTGGCGACGCCCAGGCTGCCAGTCGTTACGAGTACCGCGAGAATGGTTCCAATCCGACTCATGTGTTGACTCCCGATCCAGGCCCCCTTCATCGTCTGCCCCGGGTTCCGATCCCCGCCCGAGACATGACAAGTCAGCCCGCGCCGGGCGGATCGGCCAGCGCGTGGCCTGATTCCACGGGATTTGAGCCGGTGCGGCCGCGTTACAGGTGACTCACCCCGCACGACCGGTCGACGTCGGCTCAATGACAGCTCAGCGTGTCAAGAAGACGAGCCTGGTTCGTTCCGGCTGCAGGGATTGTGCAAGTTGTACCGTTCGTCGCGATGGGAGCGGCTGGGTAGCCCATCAGGCGACGATGAACCGATGCGGCACCATTCAGGCGTTATACGTCGTCTTCTTCACCGCCTCGACGATCTTGCGGGCGTTGGGCAGCATCTCGGCCTCGAGGTGGCGGGCGTAGGGCGGGGGCAC
>CAYSIX010000128.1:0-9264 GCA_964431205.1 uncultured Phycisphaeraceae bacterium | reverse complement strand
CGTCGCTGTTGACCCGGCCGACGGTGTTGTCCAGGTCGTCGAAGACGCGCTCGTAGATCTGGGCGGCGATCTCGGAGGCGACGGAGGCGAACGGCCAGCTCTGGTCCACGACCACGCAGTAGTTGGTCTTGCGGACGGACTCGCAGACGGTCTCGATGTCGAGCGGGCGGTAGGTGCGGATGTTGATGACCTCGCAGTCGATGCCGTCGTCGGCGAGCTGCTCGGCGGCGTCGAGGGCGAAGTGCAGGGGCCGGCCGGCGGTGACGACGGTGCAGTCGTCGCCGGGCTTGACGATCTCGGCCTGGCCGAAGGGGATGGTGAAATCGTCGTCCTCGTCGGCCGGGGGCGGGGCCCACTTGCCGTCGGCGAGGTACTTGGAAAAGTCGCGGTCGCCGCGGCCGCCCATGCCCAGCATGCGCTCGGACTCGAGGAAGAACACGGGATCCTCGGCGCGGATGGCGGTCTTGAGCAGGCCCTTGGCATCGCGCGGCGTCGCAGGGACGGCGAGCTTGAGCCCCGGGACCTGGGTGAACAGCGACTCGACGGACCAGGAGTGCGTCGAGCCGAGCTGCCCGCCGGCGCCGTTGTTGCCGCGGAACACGACCGGGCAGCCGAACTGCCCGCCGGACATGTACAGCATCTTCGGCGCGTTATTGATGATCTGATCCGCGGCGACGAGGCAAAACGACCAGCTCATGAACTCGATGATCGGGCGCAGGCCGAACATCGACGCGCCGACGCCCAGACCGGCGAAGCCCGACTCGCTGATCGGCGTGTCGACGATGCGGCGGGCCCCGAACTCGTCGATCATGCCCTCGCTGACCTTGTAGGCGCCGTGGTACTCGGCGACCTCCTCGCCCATGAGGAAGATGCGCTCGTCGCGACGCATCTCTTCCTGCATCGCCTCCCGCAGCGCGTGACGGTATTGAAGCTTTCGATCACTCACGCGAAGATTTCCTTCAGGTTAATTTCGAGCCCCGGGAACGCACCGGGACGGATCACGTCCTCGCCGCGGCCCGAGCTGTCTTCCACGTACTGGCCGCCGCTAAGCGTCAGGCACAGCAGCGACCGGTCAAACCGGTTCACGATCCAGTAGTTCGGCACGCCGAGGCTCGCGTAACCGCGTCGCTTGACTTCGTAGTCGTGTCGCTCATACCCGGGACTGACCGACTCGATCACGAGAGTCGGCCCGATACGGACGCGGCCGATCTCGTCGGTGTCCCGACCCAGCCGGCGCAACACCGCGCGCTGACGGTTCACGTCCTCGGGCAGCACAATCACGCCGTCGGCACGGAAGACCGTGTCGTCGTCGATGATCATGTCCACCTCGAACGAGCAGCGCGGGCGGTGACCCTGTGACTTGAGATAGGCCTGCACCGTTTCGAGCAGGTTGAACGCCGCGGATCCGTAGTCGAAGTATGCCGGTGGCATCTCGACAAGCACCCCCTTGATCATCTCGAATTGCCCGCCGTCCCACTGCTGTGCGAACCGCGCATCGTCAAGGTCGGCGGCGCACCAACCCGCCGTGCCCGGCTTCATCACTGGCGCATGTGAAGGTGCGATCATCGAACACTCGTACGGTTATCAGCGGAAGGAGGGTTGGCGGCGCCCACCGCTCGTCTCACCGAAACGCCTCGTGAGGCTCGCCGGGCTTGAAGCGCCCAAACGGCTCGCGGTACACGTCCGTATACAGCTCGTCCATCGGCACGTCCTCCGACTGCTCGGCGAACTTCACGGCTTCCTTGGCGGTGTCCTTGGCCTTCTGATCCAGCTCGTCGATCTGCTCCTGGGTCGCCAGGTCGTTGTCGACCAGGTGCTGCACGAGGCGGAGGATCGGGTCCTGCTGCTGCTCGTACTCCTGGACCTCATCCTTGCTGCGGTACTTCTGGGGGTCGGACATCGAGTGGCCCTTGTACCGGTAGGTGTCCACGTGGATGAAGCAGGGCCCGGGGATGTTGCCCTCGCGACGGTAGCTGGGGATGGTCCCGCGCTTCCACTGGGGGTTGGTGGCGTTGCGGGTGCGGTCGACCTCGCGAGTGAAGGTGGCGTAGACGTCGAGCAGGTCCTGGCCGTCGCACTCGGCGTAGCGCATGCCGTAGGCCTCGGCCTTGGCGGCCAGCTCCTCGGCCATCGACGTGCCCCGGCCGATGTGGGTCCCCATGGAGTAGTTGTTGTTCTCGAGGGCGAAGACGATGGGCAGGTTCCAGATCGCGGCCAGGTTCATCGATTCGTGGAACGCGCCCTGATTCAGCGCCCCGTCGCCGAGGTAGCAGACGCAGACGTTGTCGGTCTGCTCGTACTGGAGGGCGAACGCGATACCGACGCCCAGGGGCAGTTGCCCGCCGACGATCGCGTGCCCGCCGTACATGCGGTTGGGCTTGTCGAACAGGTGCATGGACCCGCCCTTGCCCTTGGCACAGCCGGTGATCTTGCCGAACATCTCGGCCATGGCGTAGCGGGGGTCCATGCCGCGCGCCAGGGCCAGGCCGTGGTCGCGGTAGGCGCCGATGACCGGGTCTTCGGCTCGCAGGGCGGCGACGGAGCCGACGGCGACGGCCTCCTGGCCGATGTAGATGTGGCAGAACCCGCCGATCCGCTGCTGCATGTAGGCCTGCATGGTCCGCTCTTCGAAGCGGCGGATCAACATCATCTGACCGAGCAGCTCGAGCATGCGTTCCACGCCGAGGCCCTCGACGGGCTGACGGGGATCGGCCTTGCGGTCGGAGACGGTGGTCATCAGGGTCCCTTGCAATCGTGTCGGGGTCACGGGTCGCCGGACAGGTCGGTGGGGGCGGCATCGCGCGGCGGGCGACCCGCATCACCCCATCAGTTTAGGGGTGGGCCCGTGGCCCGGCAAGCATCCACGCCACAGCGGTCCGCGTGCCCCGGCCGCTCGAACGCATCGCGCCACCCTTTCGATTACACTGCCGCCCCCATGCGGGGCCAGAACGAGGATCAGGGCTTGCCGCCAGCGTCACACCCCAGGCTCTCTCCACCGGCGATCTCGTGGCTCTTGCTGCTGGTGATGATCGCCGCGTGGCCAGCGCTTCCGGTCCGCGCCCAGGGCCTGGACCCCACCGGCCGACCCATCGCCAGCATCCGCATCGCCGGGCTCGAGCAGGTCCCCGAGCAGCTCGTCCGCAACCAGATCCGCTCCCGCACCGGCGAGCCCTACGACCCCGACACCGTCAACGGCGACATCGTCCGCATCAGCTCGCTGGGTCGGTTCGAGTCCGTCACCGCCGAGTTCGAGCAATTGCCCGACGGCTCGATCGCCCTGGTGTTCCAGGTCCGCGAGCAGCCGCTGCTGACCGACGTGCAGGTGGTCGGCAACTCGTCGATCCCCGACCAGGAGCTGCTGGGGCGGGTGCTGCTGCGCACGGGCGACCCGGCCGACCCGTTCCTGATCAACCGCGGCCGCCAGCAGATCATCGAGGCGTACGAGGACAAGGGCTACTTCGTGGCCGACGTGACCGTGGACCAGGACCTGCTCGAGGAGTCGGGGATCCTGCTGTACCGGGTCCGGGAGGGCCCGCGGGTGCGTATCCGAGCGTTCGAGTTCGAGGGCAACGACACGTTCTCCGACCGCCAGCTCAAGTCACAGATCCAGTCGAAGGCGTACTTTCCCATCTTCCGCAGCGGGGCGTTGAACCGCCAGGAGCTGGAGCTGGACGCCGGTCGGATTCGCGACTTCTACCGTGACCGCGGGTACCTGGAGGCCCAGGCCGACCGGGACATCCGCATCTCACCCGACCAGCGGGACGCCGTCGTCGTCTTCCTCATCGAGGAGGGCCCGCAGTACCTGGTGGACACGATCCGCGTCGAGGGCAACGAGGTCTTCCCCGACGAGCAGATCCTGCTGAACATGGAGCTTCGTGCCGGGGACGTGTACGCGGCCAACAAACGCCGCCAGTCCCAGCAGGCGCTGCGCGAGCTGTACGGCAAGCTCGGCTACCTCGACACCAACATCGAGATCATCGACCTGTTCAACCCCGATCGCCCGACGGTTGACGTCGTCGTCCGCATCGAAGAGAACCGCTCCTACACCGTCGGATCTGTCAGTATCCGCGGCAACGAGCTGACCAAGAGCCACGTCGTGCTGCGTCAGGTGCGTGGGATGACCCCCGGCCGCCCCTTCGACCGCGCCGGCGTCGACGAGACCGAACGCCGCCTCCGCGAGAACTCGCTGTTCGCCGACGCCACCGTCACCATCCTCGGCGAGCCCGAGGACCAGGTCCGTGACGTGCTCATTCAGGTCCAGGAGACCAACACCGGCTCGATCCTCTTCGGCGCCGGCGTCAGCAGCGACCTCGGCGTCCTCGGCGCCGTCAACCTCACCCAGCGCAACTTCGATATCGCCGACTACCCCGAGGACTTCGAGGAGTTCATCACCGGCCGCGCGTTCCGCGGCGCCGGCCAGTTCTTCTCACTCAACCTCAGCCCCGGCACCGAAAACAGCCGATACTCGCTCAACTTCCGCGAGCCCTACCTGCTCGAGACCGAGTACTTCCTCGACACCAGCGTCTTCTTCTTCACCAGCGAACGGGAGGACTTCGACGAGACTCGCTGGGGCGGTTCGTTCGGCCTGGGCCAGCGTTTCGGCGATGTCTGGAGGGGATCGATCCGCACCCGTTTCAACCGCGTCACCATCGACCAGATCGAGGCCGACGCCCCCGTCGACGTCTTCGACGTCGAGGGCGACAGCGACGTGACCGGCCTGGGGTTCGTCCTCGAACGCAGCACGACCGACTCGTTCATCTTCCCCACCGAGGGCAACCGTTGGGAGTTCGGCGTCGAACGCGTCGGCGCACTCGGCGGCGACTTCGACTTCACCCGCCTCCGCACCGAGTTCCGGCAGTTCTGGACCGTCGATGAGGACTTCTTCGGCCGACGCACCGTCCTCTCCTGGCGCGTCGAGATCGGCTACATCCTCGAGAGCGACGAGGCGCCCATCTTCGAGCGATTCTTCGCCGGCGGCCACCGCAGCTTCCGCGGTTTCGACTTCCGCGGCGTCGGACCCCGCGGCATCCGCGCCGATACCCGCGAACGCGGTGACGACCCCGTCGGCGCCGATTGGCTCCTGCTCACCGGCCTCGAGTACAACTTCCCCCTCTGGGAAGAGGTCATCCGCGGCGTCGTCTTCACCGACATGGGCACCGTCACCGAAGACCTAGGGTTCGACGACTGGCGCGTCTCCGTCGGCGCCGGCTTCCGCATCAAGCTGCCCTTCCTCGGCCAGGCCCCCTTCGCCCTCGACTTCGCCATCCCCGTCCTCCGTCAGGACGACGACGACGAACGACTCATCAGCTTCGACCTCGCCCTGCCCTTCAACTGATCATCCCGGAAGCGATCAGCCATACGAAGCGACGCGGCTCCGCCGCGCTCACGAACCCCGCTCAGTCCCCGTGCTTCTGACGCAGCCGACCGCTCAGCCGCAGCAGCAGGTGCACCCGCTCGAACTCGTCCAGCCAGTCCTGAAGCGTCGCGTCCAGCTCGTCCTGCGGCACCGGCGCGCCCGGCAGCGGACACGCCGCCCCCAACTGCTTGGCCGCCAACGCCCGGTACCGCGTCAGCGTCCGGTCCCCGTACCAGCTGACCAGCTCGTAGTCCTCGGCGCAAAACACCAGCACCGGCACGCGATGACCCGCGTTGATCGACACCCGCTTCTGCAGGTCGATGTGCTCGTCGCGGTCCAGCCAACGCAGGTCGATCGCCTCCGGGTTCGCCTCCGCGATCCGATGGATCAGCGGGCACTGCTGCACGCAGTCCCCGCACCACACACCCGACAGCCCGATCACGTTGATCCGCCGCTTGAACGAGCCGATCAGCTCCCGCTGCGCGTCGCTCAGCTTCGCCTGCTTCTCGATCCGACGCCAGTTCTCCTGCTGCTCGGGCTTGCCCGTCGCGACGTACTCGTCGTAGAGCTGGCCGGCCTCGTGCTTCTGCTTCAGGTACGCTGCATCCATCGTTCTACGACTCCTTCGGTGCACGGTCCGCTGCGATCAGGCCCGCATCATAGTCACCCAAGCCGGGACGTCGCGCAGCGCGATCCCCGGAGCTCGGCCGCGCCCGTGCCGCATCAACCCGCCGCGCGGCCGAACTGTTCCCGCTACCCCGCGTCATCGCAGCCCTTCAGCAGGTCCGGCCGACGCTCCGCCGTCCGACGCCGCGCCTGCTCGCGACGCCACGCCTCGACCTGCGCATGGTGGCCCGACAGCAGCACGTCCGGCACACGCCGGCCCATCCACTCCGCCGGCCTCGTGTAATGTGGGTAATCCAACAGACCGTCCAGCGCCGGTGAAAAGCTCTCGTGTTCCACCGATCGGTCGTCGCCCAGCACCCCCGCCAGCAGTCTCACCACCGCGTCGATCAGCACCATCGCCGGCAGCTCACCGCCCGAGAGCACGTAATCCCCGATGCTGATCGCCTCCAGCCCGCCCTCCTCGGCCAACGCCTCCAGCACCCGCTCGTCGAACCCCTCGTAGTGACCGGCCAGGATCACCAGCCGCGCCTGCCTCGCCAACGCCTCCGCCCTTGCCTGCGTCAGACGCTCGCCCTGCGGCGTCATCACCACCCGCGTCGGCCGCTCTTCCGCCATCGCCTCCACCGCCTGCACCGCGTCCCACACCGGCTGGCACTGGATCACCATGCCCGGCCCGCCCCCGTATGGCGGCTTGTCCACCTTCTCATGCTTGTCCTGTGTGTAATCCCGCAGATTGTGCACGTGGTACGAAACCACCGGCGCCCGCACCCGCGACGGGTCCGCCTGATCGGCGATCGGTTCGGCCGCCCGCTTGAGAATGCTCGAACCCAGAACCCCCGTGAACATCTCCGGGAACAGCGTGATCACGTCGATGCGCATGGCATCACCGCGGGGCTCGGGGTTCAGGGATCAGGAAGCGACGCGGCTTCACCGCGCTCCGTCGAGCCACACACGCGTACGAAGCGACGCGGCTTGGTCGCGCTCGGTCACGTGCGACGCCCTGACGCCTGCACCAAGCGCAGCGAAGTCCCGGGTCTGCGCCGCTGCCGCGCCTCACGCCGTGCCGGCGTCGCTCGTTTCAGTGATGCCCGCCCGCTTGAGCAGGCCACGCACCGTATCGCTCGGCTGGGCGCCGACGCTCAGCCAGTACCGCACGCGATCGGCGTTCAGGTGAAGCTGCTTGTCCTCATCCTTGGCGCAGGGGTGGTACCAGCCGAGCTCCTCGATCGCCCGCCCGTCGCGCGGCGCCCGCTTGTCGATCGCGGTCAGGCGGTAGGCGGGTTCGTGGGTTCGGCCGAAACGCTTGAGTCGCAGTCGTACCATGGCAGGGTCTCCGGGGGGCCGGGGCGGCGTGGTCGCCGGCCGGCAGTGACCGTGACGGTTTCGCCGGGGCGGACGCTCCGCCGGGGCGAGTCGTTGATCATAGCACAACCCCGCTGGTCTGTCGGCCTGCCATCTCGCGTCGTCCACAGCCGGCCGGACCGCCAACCGCCGGGCCGCGAGGCGCTCGCGTCACGGCCTGAGCACCGTGAAGACCAGCCCGGCTTTGCCGTTCTTCTTGCGCTCGTACATCGCGTCGTCGGCCGCGGCGAGGAGCTGATCGATCGAGACCGGCTTATCACCGGCTTCGGCGAAGACCGACCCGAGGCTGATCCTGACCGTGACCTCGGCCGACCGCTCGTTGACCGGCACACGGTGGTCCAGGCAGGCACCCGTGAGCCGTTGGGCGATCTTCCGCGCCCGGGATTCGTCCACCCCGGTGATCAGCACGGCGAACTCGTCGCCGCCAAGCCGCCCGACCAGGTCCGGCCGATCCAGATTGTTCCGCAGCAGACGGGCGACGGCCTTGAGGACCAGGTCGCCGGCCTCGTGGCCCAGCCGATCGTTGACCGGCTTGAAGTCGTCCAGGTCCACGAGCATGGCACAGACCGGCTGGCGCCGTTCGTGGGCCTCGGCGAGGCGGCGCTCGCACAGCCGCGTGAATCCGCGGCGGTTCAGCACGCGCGTCAGCGGGTCGGTGAACGCCTCGAACCGCAACGTCGAGACGTGCTCGCGTTGGCGCCCCAGCGTCTCCTCCAGGTCGCAGAGCTGGTTGACCATCGACTCGGTGTCGAGGGTGACGGCGTGGATCAGGTTCTGGACGTCGCCCGGTTCGAGCGTGGCGGCCGTGCCCGGACCTTCTGCGCCGTGCAGCCGGGCCGCCTGCCGGTTCGCGTCCTCGATGAACGCGTCGGGCGAGGGGTACTGGCCGGCGAGGAACTGAGCGTGCAGCGCGATCAGCCACTCGCGCTCCAGCCGCGCCGGCTCCTCGTCCAGGTGCGGCAGGAGGCTGGCGGCGAAGGCGGCCAGGCGGACCAGCACGCCGATCTGCGGATCCTCCAGCGGCGGGCGGTGATGGTAACGCACCGCATCACGCAGCGCCCCCGGCGCGTTCCACCGCTCGAGCAGCTCGCAGCCAACATCCGCGTGATCGATGCCGAACCGCTCGACCTCGCAGGCGCACCACGCCTCGCGGTGGCGGTCGGCCTGCAGCTCGTCGCGGTAGAAGTTGGGATCGACCGCCATGAGCAGCGGCAGGCCGATGTCCTGGATCAGCGCCAGGCAGTAGGCGTGCTCGGCGTCCTCGGGCGCGAGGACGTGGGCGGCCAGGCGGGCCGCGGCGGCCTTGCGCAGGCTGGCGACCCACAGACACTGCGTCACGGCCGCGGGCAGCCCGGCGCTGTCGGCCAGCAGACGCAACCCGAACGCCAACGCGATCGCACGGGCCCGCGTCGGGCCCAGGTGAATCACCGCCCGACGCACCGAGTCGATCGGCTGGCGCAGCCCGAACGCCGCCGAGTTCGTCACGCTCAGCACCCGCGCCGACAGGTTCGGGCAACGCTCGAGGGCGGCGGTGACGGCCGCCGGGTCGTCCGCCGGCGCCTGCAGCATCCGCAGCAGCGGCTCGGCATGGATCGGCAGCCGACCCAGTTGCCCCAGCGTCTGGGCACGTCGCGCCGGATCGACCGACCGTTGCGCCTCCCCCGGTGGCAGCCCGGGCGGAGGACGCAGACCCTGGACCGCGGTTGGATCATTCATGTTCGCCCCCAACGCCTTACGGGACGGTGAAGCGTCGGCCCCCAGACAGCAGGGTCGGCGCGCGGCTCGACGCCTTTGATCGTCGGCCCAGCCACCCGCCCGCTGAAGTTACACGCCCATCCATCGCCCAACCTCGCCTCCCCGCCGACCCCCCCGGGGCACTTCGTGCCACCCGCTAAGCGGTCCAGCCCGCCCACGCCCCC
>CAYSIX010000127.1:4529-11838 GCA_964431205.1 uncultured Phycisphaeraceae bacterium | reverse complement strand
CCAGCTTCTGGCTCAGCTTGGCCATGTTCGGCACGACCAGCACCAGGTCCGCCCGCGCCGGCGCCCGGTCCAGCGCCTCGCGCAGGTCCGCCGCGAGGGCGGGCGCGGTGAACCACATCACCAGGGCGACAGCACATCTGAGTCGTCGATTCCGTCGATGGCCCATCGCAAGCCTCGTCTGTTGATTCATCCTAGCGCGATCACGGGCCGGGCTGGCGTCGGTTGCCCTGGTCAGGAACGCACACCGTGTCGGGGCGGCACCGTCTTCGCGGGTCCGATAGGACCGGCGGCGGCAGGTGTGGGGGTGGTGGCGGTAAACCGCCGGCCCATTGTGACCGACAAGGGAGCAGAACCATCCACGTCGGGAGGTGAGGAATGGCCGAGCGTTGGCTGACGGTGTTGCAGGCCGCGGCGCAGTTGGGCGTGAGCCCGAGCACGGTGCGTCGTCGGATCGAGGAAGGGAAGCTGGAGGTGCGTGACGGCAAGGGCGGCAAGCGTGTGCGGGTGAAGCCGGACGGCGAGGCGTCGGGCGGTGCCAACGCCGGGGCGGCGACGCGGCACGAGGTCGAGGCGACCGAGCCGGCCCGCGGTGACGGCGACGCGAGCGCCGTACGTCCGACCGACACGGTCGCGGCTTCCGCCTCGACCGGATCGAACCTGTCGAACGGCGCCTCGGCCGATGGCCAGGCGGCGGCGTCCGGGACCGCCGCGGCGGCCGCGTCCGAACGACCGGGCGAGGCGGATCGCGGGGCCAACGGTTCGGCGCGGGAGGCGTTCGGCGGCGCGCGGTATTCGCCGTTGCCGCACGGGCAGGTGGGCACGCGGCCGTCGGGCCGACCGCACGCCAAACTCACGCCGGGCGAGCTGCTGGGCGAGGGCAAGCGGGACGAGACGGCCGAACCGGAAGACGAGCTGACGCGGTACCAGCGTCTGGCGGGCGCGAGCGTGATGCTCGCCCAGCGTCAGGCGGACGAGGCGGCCGAGCAGGTCGCCCACGCGCGGTACCAGGTGCGTCAGTTGCGTCGGCTGTGCGTGGCCTCGTGGGCGGGCGCCGGCGCGCTGACGCTGATCGCGACGGTGCTGATGATCAGCTTCGCGTTCGGCGCGCACCGGGCGTCGGCGGACCTGGCGGCGCAGGAGAAGATCACGCGGGCGGCCCAGGCCGAGGCGCAGCAGGCCGACGACGAGCTGGACGTGGTCCAGCGGGAGCTGGCCGCGGCGCAGGCGCGGGCCGACGAGTTTCGCGCGCAGTTGGACTCGACGCGGGACCGGGCGCGCGGGCTGGAGCGGCAGGTGGCCGAGCTGGAAGCGGCCAAGCGGCAGGCCGATCAGGCGCTGCAGGCGGCGCTCGCGTCGCTGCACGAGGCCCGCGGCGGCGAGGTCCGCTCCAGCTCGAAGGCTCCGGGCAGCCCCTACGGCCACACCCCGCTCTCGTCGGCGCCGACGGACGATTGACGGCATCGGCCGGTTCATGTTTGATTCACCAGTAGGACCGCCGGCGCACCGCCCCGCCGACCTCGAGATTGACGATCAGGTAGCGCAGCGCGTCGCAGGCGTGGTCGGGCCCGTCCTTGACCGGCTCGTCGCGGTGCGGGCGACCGGGGTCGAAGTGGTACGCCTGCAGGTCGGCGATGAGCCGGCGGCAGCGCGGGTGGACCCGCAGCGTGTCGCGGTCGAGCCGGCGTCGGACGCGCTCGACGCCGTCCTCGATCCGCGACGGTCGGCTTCGCACGGTGTACCCCGCGCTGCGCAGGAGCTGGCAGGTGCTCAGGCCGCTGTGGGCGTCGCGGGCGTGGCCGGCCGGATCGACCCCGATCCACGCCGGCCGGGGCCACGGCTTTTGCCGCATCGCCTCGACGTGCTGGTCCACCGTCAGGTCGGCCGCCGCGTGCTCGTCGATCACGTGCACCACCGCCGCCTCGCCCGTGCCGTACACGCACGCCCACAGCACGACCGTCGGGCTGCGCAGGCCGAAGTCCATGCCCGCGACCCACGCCGGCTCGCGCCGCGACGCGCCCGCCGGCAACGCCGCCCCCTCCAGCGTCTCGCGCACGTGACGCGAGACATCGAATCGCTCGTACACCCGGTCGCTGACCGTCGGCCGCCGGCACATCATCTCCGCGTCCCACACCGCGTCGCTCGTCCGCCGCCACTGGGCGACCAGGTCGTCGATCGGCACGAACCCCGTCGCGTGCTTCGCGCGCCCCGCGCAGTCCCGCCACAGCACGCACCCCTCGCACGGCCGATCCGCCGCACATCGCTCGGCCACGTCCAGGGCGGTCCAACGGATGAGCCTCGCGTTTGACGCTTCGAGTTTCGAGTCAGACGTACGCGGCCGTGAACTCGAATCGCGCAGCCCGGGACTCGAAACCAGGCTCGCCATGAGCCCGCCGGGCCGATGGAACGTGGACACCGCTTCGAGCGAGCCGCGGACGTACGCCGGCCCGCACCGGGCGCTGCGCGTGACCATCTGCGCGGCCTGCCAGATCGCCGGGTCGAAGTGCTCGACCTCGTCGCAGCGCAGCTTCTGCACGCGCACGCCGCGCACCGACCGCTGCGACTGCGCCAGCACCTCCACGCGCGACCCGTTGACCAGCTCGATCCGCCGCCGCGTCGGTTCGCCGGCCAGCAACGGTCGCAGCGCCGGCCGCTCCACCATCGCCCGCAACGCCTCGTGCATCTTCAGCGACTGCTCCAGCGACCCGCCCAGGACGCGCACCTGAATGCCCGGCTTGAACAGCAGGTCCAGCAGCGTCGCCGCCGCGCCCAGCGTCGTCTTGCCCCCGCCCCGGCTGGCCCAGACCACCGCGTCGCTCCCCGCCGCGACGTCCATCCCGCCGCCCGCGGACCCGGCCACGCCGCGCGCGTGATCGGCGAAGTACGCGTGGGTCAGGTACGTGAACGGCGGATCGCTGCCCGGCAGCACCGCCACCCGCGGCACGTCCAGGCCCAGCAGGGTGCGCGTCAGCGCGTGCAGTTCGTCCGCCGTGCGCGGCCGAGCGGCGAGCAGCGCCTCGGCCGGACGCCGGTCTTGTCGCGCAGCGGTCGTCGGCATGGTCAGCGGCCCGCGTCGTTCAGCCCGAGCGACGCGAGCCCGGCGCGCACCAGGCGCACGAGCGCGGCGGCGCGCGGCTCGCCGACACGACGCAGCGCCGCGTCGAGCTCGCGCTTCTCTGCCGGCCGCAGGAAAAAGTGCACCGGCACGGGCATCGCCTCGGCGTGTCGCGGCGAGCGCGGCCGGGGCACACGCGGACGCATCGCCAGCAGACGGCGCACCTGCGCGGAGCGCTCGGGCAGCCACGCCGCCAGCCTCTCTCGCCCGCGCTGCTGCGCCGCGGCCAGCTCGCGCAGCAGCTCGGCCCGACGCAGCGGGTCGTCGTGCCCGCGCAGCCGGTTCAGCGTCGCCAGCAGCATGAGGGCGTCCTCGTCACCGACGCGCCAGACGTCGCAGCGCGCGTGCTCGCGGCCGAGCCGACGCAGGGCCTCGGCGCGGTGGTGGCCGTCGAGGATCTCATACGCCGACGGCGGCGTGGTGACGTCGGCGGTCGCCTCGCCGCGGTCTCGCCACGACGGTTCGGCGTCGCTCGCGTCGGTTTCAATCGGGCGGACGATCAGGGGCGGGTACCGGTTGGCGCGCTCGAGGTGCCGCACGAGCTTTTCGAGCATCGCCTCGGGCATGACGTTGCTGTTGCGCGGGTGCGGGCGGAGGCGTGACAACGGGATCAGGCGCAGTTCGGGCATTCGGGAGCTCCACGAAGAGAGGCATAGCCACAAAAAGGCGCAAAAGTAAAGAGATAGGTGATCGATTCAAACGCACGAATGATGAATGCTCGAATGTCGAATGAATATCGAATGCTTCAATGACGAATGAAAAGGATCGACGGGCACTGGACATTCACTATTTGGTCATTGTTTCGACATTCGAGCATTCGTCATTCGCCATTGCGTTTGGTAGGTCCGCGACAATCGATCAGTTTGGGTATACATTGGACCTGCTGTCCTCTTGTGCCTCTTTGCGGCTGTTGCTTTGGTCGTGCACGGCGAGGTAGTACACCGGCTCGAGCAGGAGGCGGCGGCGGACGGCGTCGAGGCGGACGCGCAGCACCTCGTCGGGCGGATCGTTGTCCGGGTGGTCGTGGCGCCAGCGGCCCCAGCGGCGCAGCTCGGCGAGCAGCCAGCGTCGGCGCGGCTCGGGCATCGCGCGCACTTGGTCGATCAAGGGCTGGAGCCGGGCGAGCTCGCGCGGCTCGATGCCGGCGTGGCGCAGGGCGGCGACGAGGCGATCGTCGTGCGGGTGCGGCGGGCGGCGGTAGGCGGTCATGCCGGCGCGTTCGAAGAACGGGTGCACCCGTCCCATGGCGGCGAGGGCCTCGGTGACGGGGGTGGTGGCGGTGGCCAGGGCGTGTCGGACGAGGCGGACGGCCAGGCCGAGGCCACGCCAGCGCGGGTCGACGATCACGCGGCTGATGCAGCGGACCTCGCGGTTGAGCAGGCGGGCGCGCTCGGCGGGGTCGAGCCAGGGCCCGTAGCGGTCGCGCAGGGCCAAATCGCGGAGGCGGCAGCTCAGGGCGGGCAGGGACTCGACGAGGACGGCGACGGTGCGGCGGTCCGGCCTATCCCGGAATCGATCGAGCCGACTCGGGCGGGTGTCGCGCAGAGCGAGGACGCGGGTGATGGTCGCGGGCGTGCCGCCGCGGTAGTGGTGCGGGGCCAGGGCGTCGTAGTCGGCGCGCTCGCCGGTGACCAGTTGCAGCGTGGCGGCGGGGTCGTAGCGATCGGCGTGCTCGAAGCGTCGGATCAGCGTGGCGGTCATGGTCGCGTGCTCACGGCGGGCTCAGGCTCGGCTCGCGGCTTGCGGTGGACCGAGGCGCGGCCGCCCAGCTCGGTGACGACCAGCACGTCGGGCGAGAGCGGCTCGAGCAGGTCGTCGTGGGTGGTGGCGGCGACGA
Source organism: uncultured Phycisphaeraceae bacterium (assembly GCA_964431205.1). GTDB lineage: Bacteria > Planctomycetota > Phycisphaerae > Phycisphaerales > Phycisphaeraceae > CAYSIX01. Next base: position 6,889 of record CAYSIX010000127.1, on the reverse strand, counting down.
GGCAGGGCGCCGCCTGGCCGTTTACCGTTGGGCGGGGGGTCAGGGCGGTGCGCACGGCGCGGGCGAGGTTGGCGGCGGTGACGCGGTCGAGCGTGGCGGCGAACTCGTCGGCGAGGACGCACGTGAACCCGTCGCCGGCGCGCGCACGGGCGCGGTGCAGGGCGTGGGCGAGACGGGCGCGGAAGCGCTGGCCGTCGGAGAGCTGGCTGGGGCGTCGCAGCAGGACGAACGCCTCGGCCAGGCCGACGGTGGCGAGCAGGCGGAGGGTCTGGTCCAGCGGCAGGCCGTCGAACCCGTCGACGAGCGGGGTGTCGGGCGGGGTGGCGTCGTCGAGGTCGATGGTGTGAGCGTCGGGCCGGTTGCGCAGGGCGTCGGCGATGAGTCGCAGGAGGGTGGACTTGCCGCTGCCGCTGGGCCCGGTGACGAAGACGACTTGCCCGGCCCGCAGGTCGAGCTCGAGGCGGGGCAGGACGGGGACGGGCCGATCGTCGTCGAGCGCGAGGCCGAACATGGCGGCGACGTCGAGCGCGCGGTCCGAGGGCGTGTCGGTCACGGGCGGGACGTGGTGGTGGAGGCAGAGTTTCATGGGCGGCTCCGGAAGGGGGAGGTGCAAAGGGCAAGTTGGAAAAGGCGTGGGAGGCTTAGCGGGTGGCACGGAGTGCCGCGTGTTCCGCGTTGGCGGGATGGCGAGTGGGCGTGTCGGCGTTCTGGCCGAAGAGGCGTGCGAGGTCGCGAGTGGTCTGGACGTGTCGTCGGACGCGGTGCAGGGACAGGCCGGTGGCGCGGGCGGCGTCGCGGAGGCTGTGTCCGCGGAGGAAGACGGCGCGGGCGACGGCGCGGGCCTCGCGGGGCAGCAGGTGGGGCATGGCGTCGAGGAACCGGAAGGTGGGCTGGTCCATGCGTTTGAGGAGTTGCTGAACGCGTCGGTCGAGGCTGCGGGGCGAGCGGCCGGTGAGCCGGGCCAGGTCGCGGAGGGTGTGGCCGTCGCGGAAGAGCTGGTGGACGAGCATGCGGTCGGGGGGTCGCAGGTGTCGGGCGAGGTCGACGTAGCGGTCGGCGGCGTCGCGTCGGACGTGTCGGCGGATCAGGTCGTGGGCGGGGATGCGCTGATTGGCGCGCATGGGGCTTGCCTCCTCCGGTTCGGTTTGGTATATGTTTGGTATTCAAGCGGGCGGCCGGGCCGGCGTCAAGGTCCGGGTTCAAGATTTTTTGAACTTTCCCGCCCGCGCGAGGGAGCCAGCCGTGACCCGCTTCGGCGACATCCTCCGCCAGCACCGCCGCGCCCGCGGCCTGACCCTCGCCGCGCTCGCTCACGCCGCCGACACCACCCCCAGCTACCTGTCCATGATCGAGAACCACCGCGTGGCCAACCCGCCCTCGGCCCGGCGGATCGACGCGCTCGAACGGGCGCTGGGCCTTCGCGGCGAGCTGCACGACGCCGCACGGTGGGACGCCACGCCCCCCGCCGTCCGCCATGCCCTGCGCAACGCCGCCGACCAGGCCCGACGCGGCCGCGAGCTCGCCGAGTGGCTGCGCGCCTCGACCGACCGCCGCCGCGCCGGCGGACGCGGGCTGGACCGCCTCTACCGCAGCGGCGCCCTGCGCAAGCGCATCGACCGCGCCCTCGGCCCCGACACCGGCAACGGCCGCGACCCGCACGCGACCGCCGACCACGCCGCTGCGCCCGATCAAACCCCGCCACCCACGACCCCGACGCGCCCCGACCCCGCCCGCGCCGTGCCCCTGATCAACAAGGTCGCCGCCGGCTACCCCCGCGACTTCACCGACCTGGATTACCCCGTCGCTGTCGCCGACGAGTACGTGCCGGCCTACGGCGTGGACGACCCCGACGCCTTCGCCGCCACCGTCGTCGGCGACTCGATGCTCCCGGACTACCGCGAGGGCGACATCGTCGTCTTCTCGCCCGCCGCCGACGTGGCCGACGGCTGCGACTGCTTCGTCCGCCTCGAGCCGGACCACGACACCACGTTCAAGCGGGTGTTCTTCGACGCCGACGCCGGCACGATCCGGCTCCAGCCGCTGAACCCCCGGTTTCCGCCGCAGGTCCTGCCGCGCCAGCGCGTCAGCGGCCTGTGGCGGGCGGTCTGGAAGCTGTCGCGCGTCTGAGGCGTGGCGCGGCCGGGACCGCAGGAGAACGCGGTTGCACGCCGATAGGCCCCGATCGGCACGGATGTAGATGTGAATCGACGAAAGCGGACAGGCGAGACGGACTCTGCATCTTTTGTGCCTCTTCGTGGTGCCGCGGCGCCTGGAAGATTCCGGAGCGCCTGAGAAGATGCCACGGCTTGGCTTCAAGCCAAGCCGTGCGGAGGCGGCGACGGGTGACCACGGACGCGTCG
>CAYSIX010000127.1:0-4429 GCA_964431205.1 uncultured Phycisphaeraceae bacterium | reverse complement strand
CTTCAAGCCAAGCCGTGCGGAGGCGGCGACCGGTCACCACGGACGCGTCGATCGCGGGCGAGCACGGCGTCATCTGCGGTTGTCGCTATCGACCTCGATGAGTCGCCAGAGGCGGAGGACCTCGGCGACGGACCAGGCCTGGGCGATGCAGCCGACGGGCCGGTGCGGCGGCTCGGCCTCGTGGACCTCGTGGAGCTGGCCGAGCCCGTCACCGACGAGCCGATCGAGCAGCGGGGCGATGGCGGCGCGGGCCTCGGCGCGGGCGCGTCCGGAGAACTTGCCGACGCGGAGGACGGCCTCGGCGTAGGGGCCGATGAGCCAGGGCCAGATCGTGCCCTGGTGGTAGGCCTCGTCGCGCTGGAACTGGGGGCCGGTGTAGCGCGGATGGTAGTGCGGGTCGTCGGGCGGGAGCGTGCGCAGGCCGAAAGGCGTGAGCAGGCGCTCGCGCAGCAGTCGGACAACCTGGCGTTGCTTGGTCTGGCCCAGCGGTGAGTGGGCCAGTGAGACGGCAAAGACCTGATTGGGGCGGACCGACTCGTCGCGGTGTCTGCGTCCGGCGGGGTCGATCCAGACGTGGTCGAACAGCCCGCCGACGTCGTCGTTCCAGAACACGCGGGGGAAGGCGTGGCGGGCGCGTTTGGCCAGGGAGGCGAAGTGTTGGGCGTCGGCGGGGCGGGCGTCGGCGAGGTGCTCGGCGGCGGCGCAGAGGCCATAGTGCCAGAGGGCGTTGATCTCGACGGCTTTGCCCGGGCGCGGGGTGAAGACGGTGTCGCCGGTGGCGGCGTCCATCCAGGTGAGCTGGGTGTGGGTTTCGCCGGCGGCGATCAGGCCGTCGTCGTCCATGGCGATGCGGGTGGTCCCGCCGCCGTGGGTGTCGGCGTCGGTGCCGTCGGCGTAGGCGTGCAGGACGGAGGCGACGGCCTGGCCGAGCCACCCGCGCAGGGCCGCGTCGTCCCCGCTGGTTTCGACGTACCGCAGCGCCGCGTGGACGAACCATAGGCTGGCGTCGACGGTGTTGTAGTGGGCGGCGTCGGGGTCGTAGTCGTCGAAGCGGTTGGGCACCAGCCCGCGACGCAGCGCGGCGGCGAACAGCTCGAGCACCCCCCGCGCCGCGTCGAACCGCCCGGTCTGGAGCAGCAGCCCCGGCAGTGCGATGAACGTGTCGCGGCCCCAGTCGGCGAACCACGGGTAGCCGGCCAGGATCGTCACGCCCTTGCGACCGGCCGCCCCGGCGCGATCGACCACGAAGTCGTCCGCCGCGATCGCCAGGCACCGGTCCAGCGACTCGAGCGACTTGCCGTCGTAGTGCATCGGTCGCCCGACCGCCGGCACGCCCTCGGTCAGGCCCTGGTAGATCGGGCGCAGGTGCGCCGCGCGGTCGTTCATGTCCGCCCGCGGCTCGACCGCGTCCCGGCCCAGCGCCACCGTCAACGCCACCTCGTGCCGACCGGCGCTCAGCTCCAGCTCGAACGCGCCCGGGACGAACAGGTCCTCGGCGTCCTCCTGGCCGCGTTCGGCGTCGGCGGGGTAGAAGACGCCGCGCCACCAGTGCGGCTGTGGGACAAACCGTGCGCCGCGGCAGGCCAGCGTCGCCGCGACCCCGCCGCGCGACACGGTCAGGCGGGCGCCGGCGGTCGCCTCGACGTCGATCTCGCCGGAGTCCGGCTCGTGCAGAAGGCCGTGGAAGTCGCGGAGCGTGAGCATGGGGGCGAGGCGGAGCGTGGCGGGGGCGTCGGCCTCGGGCAGGCCGTCGACGGTGTAGCGCAGCGTGGCGGCGCCGCCGCGGTCGGGCTTCCAGTGCAGCATCAGCTCGCGGCGGAAACGCACGGGGCCGAACGCGTAGTGCCAAACGACGGACAGGCCGCGTTCGAAGCGTTCGAGCAGGTGGGCCCCGCCGGGGTGCATGAGGGTGGACCCGTCCTCGAGCCGGCGGAAGAGCAGGGAGGTGAACTCGGCGGGCTGCTCGAGGGCGTCGTGCGCGGCGGGGGCGGCGTCGTGGGCGGCGTCGTGGGCGGCGCGTCGGAGGGTGAGGCGTTCCCAGACCTGGTTCAGCAGGAGGATGCGGCCGACGGGCGGGTGGGTGGCGGCGACGAGCAGGCCGTGGTACCGCCGCGTCGGGCAGCCGGCGACGGTGCCCATGGCGTAGGCGCCCTGGCCGGCGGTCAGCAGCCACTCGTGCTGCCGGGCCGGATCGGGTCGGACGGCGTCGCCCTCGAGGCGGTGCGTGTTCCAGTCCTGCATCGACCACTCCTTCCCGTGCCGAGACGCGGCGCGCGGCGGACCCCGCGGCGCGACCCACCGCGGCGCGTCACGCGCCGCGCAGCTCGGCGATCGCCGTGTCCACGTCCTCGAACAGGCTCAGCACGCGCGGCAGCCCCGCGACCTCGAACGCCCGACGCACCACGTCGTCCGGCACCGCCACGAACAGCCGGCCCCCACGCGACGCCAGCCGCTTGCGGATCGTCACCAGCATCCCCAGCCCGCCCGAGGAGACGAACGTCACGTCCGTCAGGTCCACCAGCAGGTGCGGCGGCTTCTGATCGATCTGCATCGCCGCCTCGAACAGCTCCCGCACCGCCACGCCGTCGAGCTGACCGCCCGGGAAGCGCACGTGCACGAACCCCTCGGCCGATTCGATCGTCACGCGCGGCTGGTCCGGCGGCTGCCCCATGCGCCAGAGTGTCGATGCCCGGGACCGCCGACGCAAGTCGCACCGCCCGGGCACGCACGCAGATTCAAATAAACCGCGAAGAAAGACAGGTGGAAGCCGATCGCCACGAAGAGGCACAAAAAGCGCAGGCAGATGAATCAGACGCGGTCACCACGGACGTGGCCGGATCGATCACGAAGCGTGACAACACCCGCTGCCACGCGTCCTCGTCCCATCCCCTCTCCCGCTTGTGCCTTTTTGTGGCCGTCGCTTCGCGGGCTTCGCGCTCTTCGCTTCTTCGCGGTTCACGCTTCGACGCGGAACCGCGACTCACCGCGAGATCGCGTACTGCACGATCACGTACGCCACGTACATCAGCACCAGCGGCAGGCCCATCCACCGCGAGAACGTGCCCACGCGCACCGCCCGGAAGATGTACAGCCGAAACAGCACCAGCATGATCAGCATCGTCGGCAGGTGCAGGTACAGGAAGATCGGGTTGCCGTCCTCGACGACCTCCAACGGCTTGGCCAGCGCCGCGGCGCCGATGACGAACAGCACGTTGAGGATGTCCGCACCGATCACGTTGCCGACCAGCAGCTCCGCGTGCTTCTTGGCGATCGCGGTGATGCCCACGATCAGCTCCGGAAGCGACGTGCCGAAGGCCACCAGCGTCGCGGCGATCACCGTCTTGGGCACGCCCCAGTGCGTCTCGGCCAGCACGCTGACCGACCCGACCAACGCGTCGCCGGCGAACACGACCAGCGCCAGCCCCGCCACGCCCCAGGCCACGAGCGACGGGATCGATCGCTGCGCCTCGACCGGCGCCGGCACCGCCGCGCCCGGCGGCGCCGCCTCGTCCACCGCCTTGAGCGCCTCCACGCCCACGAACGGCTCGCCGAACGGGTGCGCCCTGGCCCACCGCACGCTGACCGCCAGGTACACCACCAGCAGCGTCACCAGCAGCAAGCCGATGTGTCGGCCGAGCACCGCGGCGTCCCCGTCCCGCAGGTAATACCCATAGCAAAACACCGCCAGCAGCACCGCCGAGCCGAACTGTACCCACCCCTGGCGGGTGAGCACGAAACGGTCGGCCGGCAGCCGCGTCATCATGGCTCCCAGCCCGAAGATCAACCCCGTGTCCGCGATGATCGACCCCACCCCGTTGCCCAGCGCCAGGCCCGCGTCGCCCGACCACGCCGCCAGCACCGACACCGCCGCCTCCGGGCTCGTCGTGCCCAGCGACACGATCGTCGCCCCCACCACCACCTTCGGCATCCCCAGCCGATACGCCACCCCCGCCGCTCCCTCGACCAGCCAGTCCGCCCCCTTGATCACTACGTAGATCGCCACCACCGAGATCAGCAGCAGCAACCATTGCGGCTGATCCGCGAACCAGACCCTCGGCAGCAGCCCCAGCGTCAGCATGGGCGGGGATCATAACAACCGACGCCCACATCCGTGCGGCCACCGACCAACGCAGCCCACGGGACCCAACACGTTCGCGGCGGGTTGGGTGCCACGACCGCTCGCGACCGTGCCAAGGATCGTGCGCACACGTGCTCCGGCTCGGCGGCGATGCCACGGCCTGGCTTCAAGCCAAGCCGTGCGCCATCCTGTCGATCGCGCATCGGCGCGTCGCCCGATCATTGGTGACGTAACGCCCGTCGGCACGGCTTGACCTACCGGTCAAGCCGTGGCATCGAACTGTTGCGTCTCCAGGAGATGCCACGGCCTGGCTTCAAGCCAAGCCGTGCGCCATCCTGTCGATCGCGCATC
>CAYSIX010000126.1:0-11963 GCA_964431205.1 uncultured Phycisphaeraceae bacterium | reverse complement strand
AACTGGGTGTTGCCGGGGGGCATGTACCCGCGCGTCGTCTCTTCTTGAACGGGGGCCTGTGTCATCGGCGGTGTTCGGCTCCGGGTTGCGGCGTGGGCTCAGGCAGGGGTCGTTCGGTCCATCGGTGGCGGTCTCGTGTTTCAGACGGCGACGCGGGCGTACCACTGGGCCGTCGCGGCCAGGCCCTCGTCGAACGGGACGATCGGCTCGTAGCCGAGTCGGCGTTGCGTGGCGGTCAGGTCGGCCAGGGAGTGGCGCACGTCGCCGGCGCGTTCGTCGGCGTGGGTCGGTTGCAGGTCGGGTCGTTCGAGCAGTTCGGCCATGCGTCGGGCCAGCTCGTTGACGGTGACGCGTCTGCCGCAGGCGACGTTGAGGACCTCGCCGCCCAGGGGCGAGTCGGCGGCAGCGGCGAGGAGGTTGGCTTCGACGGCATTGTCGACGAAGGTGAAGTCGCGGGACTGCTCGCCGTCGCCGTAGATCGTCGGGCGTTCGCCGCGGAGCAGGGCCTTGGCGAAGGCGGCGATGACGGCGGCGTAAGCGGAGTTGGCGTTCTGCCGTGGGCCGAAGATGTTGAAGTAGCGCAGGCAGGCGGTGTCGAGGCCGTAGCCGGCGGCGTAAGCGCGGCAGAGGGCCTCGCCGGCGACCTTGGTGGCGGCGTAGGGGCTGCGGGGCAGGGGCGGCATGGCCTCGGTCTTGGGCAGGGTGGGGGTATCGCCATAGGCCGAGGAGCTGGCGGCGAAGAGCACGCGCTGGACACCGGCGTCGCGTGCGGCCTCGAGGACGTTGAGCGTCCCGGTGATGTTGACCTCGTGGTAGCGGCGCGGCTCCTTGAGGCTGCGGGGCACCGAGCCGAGCGCGGCCTGGTGGAAGACGAAGCGATGCTCGCGGCAGAGCTCGGCGAGGCGTCGGGCGTCGAGGATCGAGCCTTCGACGAACCGGAAGCGGTCGCCGGCGCGGGCGGTGATGGGGGTGAGGTTGTCGCGGCTGCCGCCGGACAGGTCGTCCAGGACGGTGACGACGGCGCCCAGGTCGATCAGGGCCTCGGCCAGGTGCGAGCCGATGAACCCGGCCCCGCCGGTGACGAGCACGTTCACGTCTTCAAAGCGATCGCCGTGTCTGGAACGCCAGTCGGTGATGGCCATGTGCTCGCCGCCCTGAGTGCCGAGGGTCGCCCCGCGCTACGGACGGGTAGCTTAACGAGCGAAGGGGGTGATGGCGAGGGCGGGGCGGAATCCGGCCCTTCGCTGGGGCTCAGGGCGCGGCTTGGGGTGCCTTGCGTCCGGCCCTTGGCAGGGGCTCAGGGCTCGGCTTGAGGTGCCTTGCGTCCGGGCCTTGGCTGGGGCTCAGGGCGCGGCGGTGCAAGAAACGGCGGCGGGGTGCGACGGTCAGTCTGTGGCGGGGCGCCGCGGCCGGTCGTGGCGCGGCCCCGGCCCCGCCCGGCCGTGTGGAACCCCTTGTCGAAAGGACGTTTACGATGTTCAAGTGGATGAAGCTCTCGATGGTGACGGCCGGTGCCGCGCTGTTGCTGGGCGCGGTGCTGTTCGGGACGGACCTGGCCAGCTACGTCAAGAGTTCGGCCGGTTCGGTGCGGTCGGCGGTCAAGGAAAGCGTGCCGATCGAGTTCGAGCTGCGGCGGGCCCGGGACCTGCTGGACGAGATTATCCCGCAGATGCACGCCAACGTGCGGCTGATCGCCGAGGAAGAGGTCGAGCTGGCGGCGCTGAAACGGGACATCGCCGACAGCGCCGAGGCCTTGGCCGACGAGCGGCAGCGCGTCGCCAGGCTGCACGAGATGCTCCAGCAGGAGCGGGCCGGGTTCACGATCAGTGGCGTGCGCTACAGCCGCGAGCAGGTGCGTGACGACCTGGCGCGGCGGTTCGAGCGGATCAAGGAGGCCGAGGTCGTCCTGGCCGGCAAGGAGCGCCTGCAGGAGACGCGCGAGCGGTCGCTGGCCGCGGCGGTCCAGATGCAGCAGAAGATCCGCGGGCGCAAGGCGTTGCTCGAGGACAAGATCGAGTCGCTGCAGAGCCAGCACCGGCTGGTCCAGGCCGCGGCCGCGGGCTCGAGCGTGCAGCTCGACAGCAGCAAGCTGGCGCAGACCGAGAAGCTGATCGGGCAGATCAGGAAGCGCCTGGACGTGGCCGAGCGCGTGCTGGCGCGTGAGGCGGCGTTCACCCAGCCGATCGAGATCGACGTGATCAGCGAGCAGGAGCTGCTGGCGCAGGTGGGCGACTACCTCGAAGGCGAGTCGGCGAGCGCGTCGGCCGAGGCCGACGACGAACATCGCGACGCGGTGCCGACCGTGAACGACACGTCTGCGGTCGAGGGTGGCGAGGAGCCGGCGCCGGGGAGCCTGGTGTCGCGGCCGTAGTGTCCGCGTGGATCCCGGCGAAGGCCGCTCGAAGACTCGCGGGCGTCCCGGATGAAGCGACGCGGCTCCGCCGCGGGCCATTCCTTGGGTGTGCTGGAGGTCTGACCGTGTTGATCCTTCGGTTGCGACAAGCAGAGGTGGCGTTGGCCGCCGGCCGCCTGGACGAGGCGCTGCGGCTGGTCGGCGACCACGGCCTGGGCGAGCACCGCCGGGGCCAGCGGCTGATCGGGCGGCTGGTCGAGCGGCTGGTCGAGCGCGGGCGGCGTCACCTGGAGGCCAGCCGGCTGGCCGAGGCGCTGGTGGACGCGGACAAGGCCAACCGGCTGGGCGGGGCGATGTCGTGCGTGGCCGAGCTTCGGGGCCGGGTGGCGCGGGCGATCGCGGCCCAGCGTCGTGAGGCGGACCGCCGCGCATTCCGGGCCGACGTGGCGCGGGACCACGCCCGGCGGGGCGAGTTCTCGGCCGGGTGTGCGGCGGTGCGGGCGATCGCGGACAATGACAGCAGTGTGACCTGGCAACGGATCGGACACGCGATGGCCCGAGATGAAGCGGAGCTGCGGGACCGGCTGGCCGAGGCGGAAGCGGCGATCGAGCGGCGGGCGTGGGCAGCGGCGGCCGAGGCGCTGCGCACGGCGCAACGGCGTTACCCGTCGCACGAACGGGTGCGGGCGCTGCGGGCGCGTGTTGCGGAGGCGGCGACGGACCAGGCGGCGACGGAGCTGGCGTCGGGCCGGCCGGATCGGGCGACGACGCTGCTGCGGGCGATCGAGGGGCTGGACGAGGCGACGCCGGCGGCGCAGGAGTGTCGGCGAAGCGTGGCGGAGGTGCGCGAGGCGGCCGAGGCGCTCCGGCGGGGCGAGCACCGCCGGCTGATCCCGTTGCTGCGTCGGCTGCGGCAGCGGTTGCCGGGCGCGGCGTGGGTGAACGAGGCGTTGGAGCAGGCCGAGCAGCTCGAGCGTGCGGCGTCGGAGTTGGAGGCGGGCCCGCTCGGGCTGGTCTGGGAGGCCGAGACGGTGGTGGCGGGAACCCGAGAGGAGTTGTCGATACCCCGGCGAAGGCCGCTCGAAGACTCGCGGCCATCGCCGGGCTTTCGCGCCCATCGCGGGGCTTTGGGCAATCATCGTGGGCCGGGCGCGTCGAGCGCATTTCTGCTGGACGTGGAGGGGGTGGGGGCGTTCGTGATGCACCCGGGGCCGAGCGTGACGCTGGGGGCGGTGAGCGGCCCGGCCGAGGTGGACGTGGGGATTGTCGCCGAGCCGACGCTGACGCCGGCACGGGTCGTGCGTCGGGATGAGGATTATTTCGTGGAAGCCGAGCGGCCGATCCGCGTCAACGGTCAGTCGGTGCGGCATAAGCTGTTGCATGACGGGGACAAGCTGGAGCTGTCGCCGCGGTGCCGGCTGCGGTTCACCTTGCCGCACGCGGCGAGCACGACGGCGGTGCTGGAGCTGAGCGGCGCGCGGCTGCCCCGGGGCGACGTGCGTCGGGTGGTGCTGCTGGACCGGGACCTGATCGTCGGCCCGGGCCCGGCGGCGCACGTGCGTGCGGCGTCGGTGAGCGAGCCGATCGTGCTGAGCTGGCGTGACGGGCGGCTGGTGCATCGCGGGACGACGGTGGCGGCGGGATCGGCGGCGGGCGTGGGCGACCGCGTGCTGCCCTGGGATGAAACCGTAGAGGTCGGCGCGCTGCGTGTTCGGTGCGGGCGATGGTGCTGAGCGGGTGCCACGGTCGCTCGCGACCGTGCGAAGGGCGAACGATCCACGCCTGCAAGTGAGCGTGGCGCCCCACGGGCGGATCGGGCAAGACGCCCGGCCCACCTCGGAGATGCAACGACATGGCCGGATACCGATACAAACAGGGCGACCGACCGCTGGCCGGCTACACGGTCGAGCGCGCCGCGGGGCGTGGCGGGTTCGGCGAGGTGTACTACGCGGTCAGCGACGGCGGCCGCGAGGTCGCGCTCAAGGCCGTGCAGAGCTTCGAGCAGATCGAGATGCGCGGCATCACGCAGTGCATGAACCTCAAGAGCCCGCACCTGGTGACGATCTTCGACGTGCGCCACAACGACCAGGGCGACCCGTTCGTGATCATGGAGTTCGTCGCCGGCCCGTCGCTGCGCGAGCTGATCGACGCGGCGCCCGGCGGGCTAGGCACGCAGAAGGCCGCCTTCTTCCTCCGCGAGATCGGCAAGGGACTCAGCTACCTGCACGACTGCGGGATCGTCCACCGCGACCTGAAGCCGGCCAACATCTTCTACGAAGACGGGTACGTCAAGATCGGTGATTACGGGTTGAGCAAGGTCATGTCGGCCGATCACCACCAGAGCCAGACGGTGACGGTCGGGACGGTGCACTACATGGCCCCGGAGATCGGCGCGGGGCGGTACGACCGCAGCATCGACATCTACGCGCTGGGCTGCGTGCTCTACGAGATGCTGACGGGTCAGGTGCCGTACCTGGGCGCGAGCCCGAGCGAGGTGCTGATGAAGCACCTGACCTGTGAGCCGGACGTCTCGAGCCTCGAGGAGCCGTTCCGCACGGTGGTTCGCCGGTCGATGGCCAAGGACCCGGCCGAGCGGTACGCGTCGGTGCGGGAGATGGTCGAGGCGGTGTTCGGGGCCGAGCACGTGCGTGACAGCGTCTCGCACTACGCGGCGGAGGACCTGAGCATGGTGGCGGGGCGTGTCGGCCGGAAGTTGAACGTGGGCGCGGGCGGGGGATCGGGCGCGATGCCGATCGACGAGACGCCGGGCCCGCGCGGCGGCGGTGAGAGCGACAGCGACGCGCCGGACTCGTGGAGCACGATGACGCGACGGGTGGACGAGGCGGCGCGGCGGTTCGAGCGGGCGGGCGAGCGGTTCGGCCATGATCTGGAGCGGCAGATCAAGCGACACGTGGGCGGCGTCGTAGGTCGGGAGGTGGCCAAGCAGGGGAGGCCGGGGCGGGCGGTCATGCCGAGCCTGGCCGATCCGAAGCGCGATCCGCTGGGCGGGTTGGCGCGGGGGTCGCTGGCGCTGGTGAGCATTGTGACGGTCGTGACGGCGACGGCGTTTCTGTTTGGGGGACGTGACGTGCCGGCCGCGGCGTTGCTGCTGCACTTTGCGGCGGCGGGGGCGATGGTCGGGCTGCGTGCGAGCGGGCGGATCTTCGGCGCGGCGATCGCGGGGGAGCGCGGGCCGGTGCGGTGGCTGGCGATCGGCGGGCCGGCGGCCGTCCTGATGCTGCTGTTCGCGCTGCCCGTGCTGCCGGCGCTGATGCACAGCGTGGGCACCCGCAACGCGCTGGGGGTGCTGGCAGCGCTGATGCTGCCGCTGTTCGTCTTCGACTGGCACAAGCGGATGGCGCCGGGCCGGGCCGAACGCCTGTCGATCGGACAGGCGGCCGGCCCGGTGCTGGCCGCGTGGGTCACCTCGCTGTTCACGACAAACCAGCACGCGATGGTGATCGGCGCGATGGCGGCGATCGCGCTCGGCGCGCAGGTGCTGGCGCCGTTCGACCCGACGGTCACCGACCCGGCGGACGACGAGGGCGAAGAAGACGAGCCGTCCGAAAGCCCATCGGCTCCACAAACCGATCACGCCCGCGCGGCCGGGGCCCACGCCGCACATGCCACCCACGCCGCGCACGCCGCCACGCCCGGGCATGTCCATCCCGCGCCGGGCAACGCCGGGAAGTCGCCTGCCGGTGACGCGGGGCTCGACGACGCCTCGCCGCGCAGCCGCCTGATCGCGCTGCTGCTGAGCGTCGCGCCGCTGGTGATGGGCTTCCCTGTCTGTGGCCTGCAACGGTTCTATGCGGGCAAGGTCGGCACGGGCATCCTGTGGCTGCTGACGCTTGGGTTTCTGGGCATCGGTCAGCTCGTGGACGTGATCCTGATCGCGACGGGGACGTTCGAGGACGCTGACGGACGACGTCTGACGGTGTGGTGGCGCGGCGACGGCACCGAGCGGGCCGGGTCCGCCGCGCGTTCGCTGCCGGCGTCACGCGCCGCGCGGCCCGTCCCTCGGGTCAACCCGTTGAGCGTGCTGCTGGGCCTCGCCGGCGTGCTGGCGCTGCTGGCCACCGTCGTGCCGACGCTCGTTCTGGCGCTGCAGCTTCCGGAGATGATCGCCGCCGGCTTCCCGGACCCGAGCCTGGCCGCCGAGCTGACGCGGGGGCTGGGATATGCGGACTGGCCCAACCTGTTTCACCGCATCGGGCGCACGGCGGTGTTCGGCCTGTGCGTGGCGTCGGCGGTGCTGCTGATGCTCTCACGCCGCGGCGGCGGCGCGTGGCACATGATGCGGGCGGTCAGCGGCGTGGGGCTGTTCTTCCTGGCGTGCGTGATGTCCTGGTCGGTGATCCCCGACTGGACCGCCACGCAGCTCTGGGCCGAGATCCGCAGCCTCGTGGAAGGCAACCAGATCGGTCCGGCGATCGAGCGGCTGTTGGACGCGGGCCAGGGACGGGCGTTGGTCCTGATGGTCCTGGCGCTGGTGAGCGCGGTCGTGGTGCTGTTGTGGCCGGCGTCGCGTGAGGTCCCGCTCGCGACCCGCCGAGAGGGGGTGGAGCGATGAACATGCTGGCTTTCCTCCCACCGTTGGGTTGGATGGAGATCTTGATCCTCCTGTTCGTGGCGATGGGAATGGCTGTCGCGGTTCACGCGATGGTAAGAGCAGCGATGGGCCATCGCGGTCGAAGCGCATGCACGGCGAACTGGTCCATGCCCGCGGGATGCGGTGTGGTGCTCGCCATGGTATGCGGCGCCTTCATCTTTCTGTTCGCGATGTCGATCCTGACTTATTTCTCGGTCAGAGTCGAGTCGCAATCCATCGTGCGGGATGGTGTCACGGCGGCCGTTCCGCCTATGGCGGCTGCGCCATCCGCGCCGGCGATTCGTGCGGCGCCGCACGTGGCGACGGCCTCGTCGGGCTGGACGGCGGCGCTTGAGCTGGAGGCGGGCTACGTCGCGGACGTGTATCCGTCGGCGGAGCAGGCGGCCGCGGCGCTGGGGCGTCTGGCGACGAAGGACGAGCGCCTCGCGGCGTGGGCGAGAACCGACGCGATGCCGACCACGATGCTTCTGATCAGCCGCGCGGCGGACGACGCGGTGCTGGCGGCGTTCGAGCGCTCGTGGAACGAAACGGTCGCTGACGGTGCGAACCCACTGCATCTCAAACGTTCATCGGACCGAGCCGAACCCGAAGGGTCGACGTCGGCCGGCCGGATCGTGGTCGAGGACCTGGTCGAGACGCAGACGGAGGCGCCGTGGGCCGAGTCGCGCCTGCTGCGGATGGGCGCGGGGCGCAATGATGGCGTGAGCCCGGTGGTCCAGGTCGGCATCGCCGAGTCGCGCCTGCTGCGGATGGGGGCGGTGCGTGTGACGGTGAAAACCAAGGACACAGAGGACGCGCGGGCACAGCGGCAGACGTGGTCGGCCCGTTACGCAGAGAAGCCGTGGGTCGTGGATTATTCGGCGTTCGTGGCCGGGCAGTCGGGCCGAGCGTGGGTGCTGGGCGCGTCGCCGCGGCTGGCGGCGAGCCCGGCCGAGGCCGAGCAGCTCGCGCTCTCGGCGGCGGCGGCGCAGCTTCGCCCGAAGGTCGAGGCGCGTCTGGTCGAGCGGGTCGGCCGTCAGGCGCTGCCACGCGCCGAAGACGAGCTGGTCGATCTGATCCGAGAGCGGCTGACCGAAAGCGGCGCGGTGACCGACCGATTCATCCAGAGCTTCGATCGGCCGTACGGCCGGGTGTGGCGTCAGGCGGTGCTGGTGGACGCCGGTGGCCCCGCGGTCGAGGCGCTGGTGGCGAAGAGCGCGCAAGAGCTGGCGGCGCAGCGCCGCGGCGAGCGGCACACGCTGATCTCAATCACCGCGCTGATCGGCGTGATCCTGCTGACCTACCTGGGGCTGAACGTGGTGACCAAGGGCTACTTCGTCTGGCCGCTGCGGGTGCTGGCGGTCGGCGCGATCGCCGGCGGCGTCCTGCTGATCCTGGCGCTGGTCTGATCCGTTGGGCGGGGTCGCTGGCGACCGGTGGGACAGGCGTCGCGGCAGCAGGCGGGCCAGGCGCCCGCCGTCCCACCGGCGGTTTCGACGCACACTCGCAGGTCAACGGTGGCGCCGTGACAACGCAATGGCGTTAGACTCAAACGCATGTCAGAGCCGACGGGGACGCCCGTGAACAGCCTCTCCGACGCCGACCGATACCTGCTCGACGCGATCGAGCGGGGGGATGAGGACGGCTGGTCGCAGCTCGTGCAGCGGTACCAGGGGCGTCTGCTGGCGTTCGCGCGGCAGAAGGTGCGGCACGCCGCCGACGCCGAGGACCTCGTGCAGGACACGTTTCTCGGGTTTCTTCGTGGTCACGACGCGTTCCGGGGCCAGGCCAGCATCGAGACGTACCTGTTCACGATCCTGCGTCGGCGGATCGTGGACCAGTTCCGCGGGCGGCGGGTCGAGAGCTGCGCGCTGTCGGAGCTGAACACCGGTTCGAGCGGGGGCGGGGAAGAAGGGCGGGCGGTGGAGCCGGCGGGCTCGACGCCGACGGCGTCGTGGTACGCGCGGCGGGACGAGCAGCGTGAGCGGCGTCAGGCGGCGCTGGCCGCGGCGCTGGGCGAGGTGGTCGAGCACTATCGCCGATCGCTGAACTTCCGCGACCTTCAGGTGCTCGAGATGCTGTTCTACTGTCAATTGCGGAACAAGGCGATCGCCGAGCACGCGGGCGTGACGGAGAACCACGTGGCGTTGATCAAGCACCGGTGCCTGTCGCGGGTGCGCGAGCGTGCGGCGGAGCTGCTGGGTGAAGCGGTCGGGGAGTCGTCCGGCGCGGAGGGGGCGCGGGACGACAGCCTGCTGACGGAGGTGTGGGAGGCGCAGCGGCCGAGCTGCCCGAAGCGGAGCACGATCGGGGCGTACCTTCTGGGGACGCTGGAGCCGGGGTGGCGGGACTACGTGCGGTTTCACATCGAGACCCTGGGCTGCCGGTTCTGCCGGGCGAACCTGGACGACCTGAAACAGCAGACGGCCGAGCCGCAGCGCGACGCGCTGCGCGATCGGATCATGCAGTCGACGGTGGGCTTTCTCAAGAGAAGCGGCTGAGGCGGCGGCAGACGCGCCGGCGTCGGATCGTGCGTCTCAGGGCTTGTCGAGCGGGGACGGGTCGTTGTCGGCCTGCTGGTCGTCGGGCTTTTCGTCGTCGTCGGCCAGGGGCATCTTGACCTCGACGCCGCGCAGCACGCCGAGGGTCACGAACGCCAGGGCGAAGATGAGCGTGGAGACGATGAACAGGCCGCAGCCGGCGGCGACGCCGATGGCGGCGACGCACCAGATGCCGGCGGCGGTGGTCAGCCCGCGCACCTCGCCGCGCGCCTGGATGATCGCGCCCGCGCCCAGGAACCCGACGCCGCTGGCGATCCCCGCGATCATCTTCATCGGGTCGGCCGAGACGGTCGCCCCCTCCATCGCCTGGATGCCGCGCAGGAACTCCAGCGCCACGATCATGAACCCGGCGCAGCCCAGGCCCACGAGCATGTGCGTCCGCAGCCCCGCCGGCCGACGCCGACTCTCCCGCTCCCAACCGATCACCCCCGCGAACACCACCGCCATCACCAGGCGCAGCGCCACCTCCCAGATCGTGATGCTCAGGTCCACAGGACTCATCATGGTTCGGCTCCAGGGTCGCGCGTGACCACGCGGTGAACGCGGCCATCTTGCCATCCGCTGTCGGCCCGTCAAACGAACCGGGGATCAGCGGGTACAATCCTCCCGTGATGCGTGAACGAGATCCTGCCCGGTTGCGAGCGTTCGAAGGGTCGACCGTGGTTGGACCAGCGGCGTGGTCTCGGTCTCGAACGCCGACCGTCGCGGTTCTGGTCGCGTTCGTGCTGGTAGCCGCGCTGGCGGGCTGCCGCACCGGGCCGCGGTCGCCATCGCCGGCACCCTCCGACACGCGCGCGACGCCCGGCGAGCCCGACCCGATCGATCCGGCCCTCGTCGAGGGGTACGGGCTGCTGCACGAGCTGCTCGACAAGCAGGCCGACGTGGACAAGATCCTGCTGATCAAATCGGCGCCGAAGGCGACGCGGGAGCTGATCGGCGAGATCGCCCGGTTCAGTCGAGACAGCCGCAATGAGCTGAGGCGTCTGGCCGAGGCCGAGTCGGCAGCGGCGATCCCGCTGGACCGCACGGGCCTGCCGGCGATGGAGCGGGCCGCGCGCGACCGGATCGAGTCGCGGACGGCGCGGGCGTTGCTGATGGCCGGCGACAGCTTCGAGTTCGATCTTCTGCGGACGCAGGTCGAGGCGCTCGGCTACGCCGGCGCGCTGGCCGCGGCGATGGTGCAGCGCGAAGCGCACGACAATCGCGTGGCCTACCTGGAGAAGCTGCGAGACCGGGCGACCGAGCTGCACGACCGGGTCGTCTCGCGTCTGCACACGCTGACCACGAACTGAGCCGTAAGCCGCCCGTGCGGCGTGATCAGAACCCGCCCTCGCGCATCTGCTCCAGCGCGTGCGAGAAGGGGTAGCGGGCGTAGACCGGGGTCGAGGTGCATTGCCACATCCACGGGGCGGGGTAGACGTCGCCGCTGAACCCGGCGTTGAACATCGTCTCGAGCACGGTCTCGAAGCTCGGCTCGACGCCGTCCTCACCCAGCAGCCGGTTCGCCCGGGCGCCGAGAAACGAGACCGACGCGACGGGCTTGCGCTGCGGCTTGCGATCGATCATCTCCGCGACGATGCGGAAGCCGTGCTCGAGGTCGTCGAGCGTCAGGTGCTCGTGACTGGCCGGGCGCAGCAGGGCCAGCATCTCGACGCTGTCCAGGTCGAACTTGACCACGCGGACTTTCTCCTGCGAGACGAACAGCCGGGCGTGGGCGGTGATGGACCGGCCCTCCCACTGGCTGGTGGGCAGGAGGGTGGCGAGCTGGCTGACGATGCCGTGGCTGTTGTCCTCGGCGTTGACGGCGCACACCAGCGAGCGGTACCGGCCGGCGAGCAGGTCGTCGAGCAGGTGCTGGCCCCACATGATGCGGATGTGCGGCGCGGTGTCCGGCTTGGAGGTGGGCATGCGGTCGGGGATGAGGATCAGGCGTTCGTCGAGCGATTGGCTGGCCATCAACTCGTCGCCGTCGCCGCGGTAGATGCGTTGGGTCCGTGTCTGTGTGTTCATGGGTGTCAGGTTCCTCGGCAATAGCTCTTGGCGCAGTATACGCCGAAGCGCGGTGCGTTGGGTGGTCGCGGGGCGGGCAAAGCCCTACCATGCCGGCCGCCGTCTCGGCCGCGAGGTCCCGTGCCCATGACCGATTTCGCCCGGCTCCCATCGCTCGACCCGGCGACCCTGCACCAGCGACGGGAGCGCGTGTTCCTCGTGCTGGCGGGCCTGTTCCTGGGCACGCTGGCGATGCTGAACATTTTGGGCATCACCCGGTTCGTCTGTCTGGCGAGCTGGGGCCCGGCCGAGGTCGGCGGCGAGTGGTCCTTCCGCTGGGGCCAGCCCAACTTCATCTCCAACGTCAACTTCGCCCTGGCCGTCGGCGTCCTGCCCTACCCGCTGACCTTCCTCTGCACCGACCTGATCAGCGAGTTCTACGGCCGCCGCCGCGCCAACTTCGTCGTCT
>CAYSIX010000125.1:0-12030 GCA_964431205.1 uncultured Phycisphaeraceae bacterium | reverse complement strand
CCAGCAATACCTCAACGCCGACGGCTGGCAGCAGGAGTACTACCCGGAGCTGGACTTCGCGAACCTGCCGCTGAAGCCGGTCCGGGACGAGCAGGGCCAGCAGGTGCGCGTCTCGGTGCAGTTGCCCGGCCGGCCGGTGCACATCGCGTTGTGGAAGGCGATGGTCGGCCGCGTGCCGCTTTACCTGCTGGACACGAACCTGCCGGACAACGACGAGGGGGATCGGCACATCACCGGGCAGCTCTACGGCGGCGACATGGAGATGCGCATCCGCCAGGAGATCGTGCTGGGCATCGGCGGTGTGCGCGCGCTCGAGGCCATCGGCATCCGCCCCGACATCTGCCACATGAACGAGGGGCACTCGGCCTTCCTCGCGCTCGAACGCATCCGCCGCATCATCGAGCAGCACGACCTGACCTTCGACGAGGCGCGCCAGCAGTCCTCGGCCAGCCACGTGTTCACCACGCACACGCCCGTGCCCGCCGGCATCGACCGCTTCCCGCCCGACATGATCCAGCGATACTTCCGACACTACGTCGAGGGGTTGAAGCTGGACATGGAGGGCCTACTGGCGCTGGGCCGCGAAAACGTCCTGAACCGTAAGGAGTTCTTCTCCATGGCCGTGCTGGCGATCCGCACCAGCCACTGGGCCAACGGCGTCAGCCGGCTGCACGGGCGCATCAGCCGCGCCATGTGGAACAACATCTGGCCGCAGGTGCCCGAGCACGAGGTGCCGATCACGCACGTGACCAACGGCTGCCACGCGCGCAGTTGGCTCTCGGGTGACCTGATCTTCCTGCTGGACCGCTACCTCGGCGGGCGGTGGCAGGCCAACCCGGCCGATCACGACGTCTGGCGCGCCATCCACGAGGTGCCCGATGAGGAGCTGTGGCGCGTCCACGAGCACCGCCGCCATCGCATGATCATCTGGGCCCGACGGCGGCTGACCCAGCAGCTCCAGGCCCGCGGCGCCAGCCCCGAGCACATCCGCCAGACCGTCGAAGCCATCAGCCCCAACGCCCTGACCATCGGGTTCGCCCGTCGCTTTGCCACCTACAAGCGCGGCAACCTGTTCCTGACCAACGAGAAACGCCTGCAACGCCTGCTGGCCAGCAGCGAGCGACCCGTCCAGTTCCTGATCGCCGGCAAGTCCCACCCCGCCGACGGCGGCGGCAAGGACCTGATCCGCCAGATCGTCCACTTCGCCCGCGAGTCGCAGATCGGCCACCGCATCGTCTTCCTCGAAAACTACGACATCCACGTCGCCCGCTACCTCGTCCAGGGCTGCGACCTGTGGCTGAACAACCCCCGCCGCGGCATGGAGGCCTCCGGCACCAGCGGCATGAAGGCCGCGATCAACGGCGTGCTCAACTGCTCGATCCTCGACGGCTGGTGGGACGAGGCCTACGAGCCCGAGCTGGGCTGGGCCATCGGTCGCGGCGAGGAGTACGCCAACCCCGAGCTGGCCGATCAGCTCGAAAGCCACGCCCTCTACGACCTGCTCGAGAAGGAGATCGTCCCGCTGTTCTACGAGCGCGACGACCAGGGCGTGCCGCGCAAGTGGATCCGACGGATGAAGGAGTCGATCGCTCGCCTCGCGCCGCGCTTCAACACCAACCGGATGGTCCAGGAGTACGCCGAGAAACTCTACCTGCCCGCCGTGGAACGCGCCCAGCGGCTCGCCGCCGACAACATGGCCGGCGCCATCGCTCTGGCGCATCAGGAGTACCGCCTCCGCGGCGCCTGGCCGCACCTGCGCATCGAGGACGTCCAGGCCGACACCCAACGGCCGCTGGGCGTCCGAGACCGCCTGCGACTCGGCGTCGTGATCAACCTCGGCGAGCTCCGCGCCGACGAGGTCCGCGTTCAGGCCTACGCCGGAACCCTCAACAACGACCACCGGCTCGTCGACGGCACCGTCACCGACCTGGCGCACGAAGAGGACCTCGGCGGTGGGCGCCACCGGTTCGGCGGCGAACTGCTCGCCGGGACCAGCGGGCGCCACGGCTTCGCCATCCGCGTCGTGCCCGGCGGCGAGCTGTTCCAGAGCCTCAGCGTCCCCGGGCTCATCCACTGGGAGGCGGCCGAGGCCGAGGCTCAGTCCAAGCCCGAGCCCGTCGCCGAGAAGGTCGCCTGAGCCGTGCCCATGAAGATGCTCACCGACTACGACGACGTCGCCGACGGCTTCCGCCGCGAGGCCTGCTACAACCTCGATTACTCCCGCGACCGCATCCTCCACTGCGTCGCCCAGCTCAGCGACGAGGACCTGTGGTGGCGCCCGCGCCCCGAGATGAACGCCATCGGCAACCTCCTGCTTCACGTGTGCGGAAACATGCGACAGTGGATGGTCTGCCCGCTGACCGGCCAGCCCGACGATCGCGACCGCCCCGCCGAGTTCGCCGAGCGCGGCCCGATCCCCGCCGCCGAGCTGATCGAACGCCTCAACCGCACGGTCGAGGACGCCAAGCGGGCGATCAGGGACGCCGACGATGACGAACTGCTCCGCGTCCGCTTCGTGCAGATCGCCGACTGCACCGGCATCGGGGCGATCTGGCACTCGGTCGCGCACCTCGAGGGCCACGCCCAGGAGATCATCTACGCCACGCGGCTCCGCCTGGGCGAGCGCTACCGCTTCAAGGGCCACTACTGAGCCGGTCGGTTCGCCTTCGCGGCGCGGGTAGAATCGGCCCGTGCGCGAGATGCCCCTGCTTCGTCGGATCTACCGGACCAACGACGACCTGCCTGCGTCGGTGCTGATCCCCCCGGGCGACGACATGGGTGCGATCGCCTGGGACGACCCGCACCTGCTGGTCACGGTCGATCAACTGGTCGAGGCCGTGCACTTCGACCGGGCGGGTGCGGGGCTGCAGCGCATCGGTCGCAAGGCGATGACGCGGAACCTCTCGGACGTGGCGGCGATGGCGGCGTGGCCGGTGGGCGCGGTGGCGGCGGCCTGCCTGCCGCGGGGGATGCCGGAGCCCGAGGCGAATGAGGTGTTCGAGGCGATGCGGACGACGGGACAGTCGTTCGACTGTCCGCTGATCGGCGGGGACGTGTCGATCTGGGACGGGCCGATCGTGCTGAGCGTCACGGTGTTCGCCGCGGGCAGGGGGATCGAGCCCGTGCGGCGAGTCGGGGCGAAGCTCGGCGACGCGGTGTTCGTCAGCGGCGAGCTGGGCGGGAGCCTGGAGACCGTCAACGGCACCACGCATCACCTCGACTTCGTCCCGCGGATCGAGCTGGCGCGGGAGCTGGCGGCGAGCCCGCAGACGCGCCCGCACTGCATGATCGACCTGAGCGACGGGCTGGGGCGGGACCTCGGCCACCTGTGTGAGGCGGCGGGATTGGCGGCACAGGTCGAGCTGACGCGGCTGCCCACCGGCGCGGCGGCGCAGGCAGCGGCGAATCGCGACGGTCGGCCGACCTGGCGACACGCCCTGGCCGACGGCGAGGACTACGAGCTGTGCTTCACGATCGACGCCGCACGCGCCGAGCGGATGCCGCACGAGCTCGCGGGCGTGAGGCTGACGCGGATCGGCACGATCGTCGATCGCACGGGTTCGACTGTGGTCACCGGGATCGACGACGGCGGCCGGCGTCTCGAGCTGGGAGACCTGGGCTGGGAGCACGGGGCGTGAGCGAGGCGCGGGACTCGACAACGGTCCACGCCGCGGACCCGGCGGCGACGCGGGCGGTCGGGTCGATCATCGCCCGACACGTGCGCGACGGCGACGTCATCGCGCTCGACGGGCCGCTGGGCGCGGGCAAGACGGAGCTGGTGCGCGGCCTGGCCGAGGGGATGGGGCTCGATCCCGGCGACGTCACCAGCCCGACGTTCGTGCTCATGCACGAGTACGAACCGCAAGACGCCGCTTCGCCCGTGCTCGCGCACATTGACGCGTACCGCCTCGAAGGCGCGGACGGCCTGGCGTCGCTGGGCTGGCAGGGCCACGGCGAGGGGCTTCGCCGCGGCGCCGTGACGGCGATCGAGTGGGCCGACCGCGTGGCCACGGCGCTCGGTCCGGATCGACTCAACGTGCGGATCGAGCACGCGCCCGCGGGCCGGCGGATCACGCTCTCGCCCGGCGGGACGTGGCGGGCTAGGATGCCGGCGCTGAGCGCCGAGCTGACCCAGCGGCTCGGATCGACGACGGGATCAGACCGGGAATGAGCATGTCGAAGCGAGAGCCACAGGCCGAGCGAACAACGCCGCAGGCACGATGTCCGATCTGCGGCGAGCCGGTGACGAGCGACGCGGCCCGGCCGTTCTGCAGCGAGCGTTGCCGCACGATCGACCTCGGCCGCTGGCTCGACGGCCGGTACGTCATCAGCCGCCCGATCGAGCAGAGCGACCTGGACGAGGAATGAGACGGGTCTCACCGTTGTCGTGACCGTGTGACGAGCGTACTCGTGCTCGGGCGGCGCGCACGCGCGACCGGGACGCACGTCGTTCGGCCCTCACCCCAGCCCTCTCCCGGGGGGAGAGGGGGTCAATCGTCGGGTGCCACGGTCGCTTGCGACCGTGTGACAGACTAAACCGTAGACGGGCGGCGCGCACGCGTTACGGGGACGCACGTCGGTCGGCCCACACCCGAGGGGGGAGTCAGAGATCGCGTCTCAACTCTTGGTCTTGCCGTTAGTCTTGGCCTTCTGACGCGCTTCACGGGAGGTGCCGTAGATCACGAACCGGTGGCTGATCGGCTCGAAGTCGTGCTCGTGGCAGACGCGCTCGATGAATCCGCCGAGCTCCTTGGTCGGGAACTCGATGATCGTGTTGGTTTCGTCGCAGACCAGGTGGCCCTTGGGCTCGCGGCCGAAGCTCAGCTCGTAGTGCGACTGCCGCGCGTCGATCAGCACCTCGGTAATGATGCCGGCGTCGAGCAGGTGTTTGAGCGTGCGGTAGATGGTGGCCTTGCTGACGCGGTGGCCGGTCTGCTTCATTTCGTTCTGGAGCTGCTCGGCCTCGAAGACGCCCTTCTTCGAGAGCACGGCGTGGAGGATCAGGGCGCGTTCGGTGGTGAACTTGAGGCCCTGACGCTTGAGGAAGCGGCGGAAGATCGCGCACAACGGCTGGATCAGCAGGTCTTCAGAGTTTTCGGTGGTGCCGGGCATGTGGGGATTGTAGTCCGTCGGGGGCGGGCGGGGCGCTGGCTCGGCGGCCGGGCCGCTGCTATGTTGCCCGGCCCGGCGGTCGGCGGCGGTGGAGGCCGTGGCGGCGCCGGGGCACGGCCGGGATGGGGCGATTCTCGCGGGAGCGAAGCGTGGCGGACCAGGGCATCGGGATCGGGATGATCGGCTGCGGGACGGTCGGCGGGGGCGTCGCGACGCTGCTGCGCGACGAGGCGGCGCTCTACGCCGAGCGACTCGGCCGAGCGGTGTCGCTGCGGCGGGTGCTGGTCCGTGACCCGAGGAAGGCCGCCGGGACCGGGGTGGTGGACGCCTCGATCGTCACGAGCGACGCCGACGCGTTCTTCCGGACCGAGGGGATGGACGTGGTGGTCGAGGTGGCGGGGGGCGTGGAGCCGATCGGCGGGCACGTGCGCCGGGCGCTGGAGTCGGGCCGGCACGTCGTGACGGCGAATAAGAGCCTGCTGGCGGCGCAGGGCCCCGAGCTGTTCGCGCTGGCGCGCAAGCACGGCGTGTCAATCGCGTTCGAGGCGTCGTGCGCCGGCGGGATCCCGTGCATCACGGCGTTGCAGTTCGGGCTGATGGCCAACCGCGTCGGCGGGCTGTACGGGATCCTCAACGGCACGTGCAACTACATCCTCACGCGGATGACCCGCGACGGCGTGACATACGACGCGGCGCTGGCCGACGCTCAGCGGAAGGGCTACGCGGAGGCGGATCCCACGCTGGACGTGTCGGGTCAGGACGCGGCGCAGAAGCTGGCGATCCTGGCGTCGCTGGCGTTCGGTCGGCGGATCGCCGGCGACGCGGTGCCGGCCCAGGGGATCGATGGCCTCGAGCTGCACGACCTGCGGTTCGCCGCGGAGCTGGGTTACGACATCCGCTTGCTGGCGATCGCCGAGCGCGAGCCGCAGCAGGAGGCGATCAGCGTGAGCGTCGAGCCGTGCTTCGTGCACCGCGAGGACATGCTGGCCCAGGTCGTCGGGCCGTTCAACGCGCTGTCGGTGTACGGGCACGCGGTGGGGCACACGATGTTTTACGGCCCCGGCGCCGGTCGGCTGCCGACGGCGAGCGCGGTGGTCAGCGACGTGCTGAACGTGGCGTCGGGCTGGTACCCGCGTGCGTTCGAGGCGATGCGGCTGACGCCGGACCGCTGCGACGACGCGGAGCTGATCGACCCGGCGGACACGGTGAGCCGGTACTACGTGCGGATCGATGCGCTGGACGTGCCGGGGGTGATGGCGAAGATCACGACGATCCTGGGCGAGCGGGGCATCAGCCTGTCGGCGGTGATGCAGCACGAGTCGGCGGCGGGTCAGTTCGTGCCGGTGGTGGTGCTGGCGCACGATGCGAGGCGGGGCGACCTGCTGGAGGCGGTGACGCAGATGGCCGCGCTGGAGCAGGTGCGTGGGCTGCCGGTGGTGCTGCGGATCGTGGACACGCCGAAGGTGTCGGGTTGAGTGTGCGGAGGGGGGCGGTGGGCGTCGCCGCGTGCCGGTTGGGGGAGTGGGCGAGCGCGGGATCGAGCGTGGTTCAGGCGGTGGCACGGTGCTCGGTGAGCAGCTCGGGCAGGCGTGCGGTAAAGGCGCTGCGGGGCAGGACGAGGTCGGCGCCGCGTTCACGGGCGTCGCGGAGCAGGTCGGTGGCGACGTGGGAGCCGAAGGCGATGGCGGGGATGGCGGGGTCGAAGCGCTTGACCTGCTCGAGCAGCGCCAGGCCGTCGTCGCCGGTGTCGAGGTCGAGCATGAACGCGGTGACGGGGTCGTTGGCCTTGCCGTCGTCGACACGTTCGAGCCGATGCTGTAGCATCCGGGCGTCGCGCACGGGACGGGTGACGACGCCCAGGGCCTCGGCGGTGGCACGGATCTTCGTGGCGAAGATCAGATCGCGGCAACAATAGATGATCATGCGAACATGATAGCGGTCCGCCGGCCGCGGTTCGCCTTCCCGTCACGTTGACGGGTTGCCCACCTGACGTGACGGGGAGTCGCGCCTGAATGAATGACTTCAAGCCGCACAGCATCCTGACGGAACTCGGCTTCCGCTACGACCCCGGCGACCTCTACCAGCAGGTGATCTCGATGGTGCTCCGCACCGCCGAGATGCTCGACCTGCCCTACCACCTGCAGCTCATCCTCGCCCAGCCGAAGAACGAGCTGATGGTGCACTTCCCCGTGAAGATGGACAGCGGGCACTACCGCCTGTTCAAGGGTTATCGGGTCCAGCACAACAACATCCTCGGGCCGTACAAGGGCGGGATCCGCTATCACCCGACGGTGAGCCTGGACCACGTCAAGGCGCTGGCGGTGCTGATGACGATGAAGTCGGCGCTGGTGCGGCTGCCGCTGGGCGGGGCCAAGGGCGGCGTGCAGTGCGACCCGTACCAGCTCTCGATGGACGAGCGCATGCGGCTGACCCGCCGGTTTACCAGTGCGCTGGGCGTGAACATCGGCCCGAACCACGACATCCCCGCGCCGGACGTGGGCACCAACGCGCAGATCATGGCCTGGATGGCCGACACCTACATCAACTTCAACGCCAGCGACAGCCGCTGGACGGGTCAGGCCGTGGTCACCGGCAAGCCGCTGGAGTTCGGCGGGTCCTACGGCCGCGAGAAGGCCACCGGCCAGGGCCTGGTCTTCATCCTCGACGAGCTGCTGCCCGAGCTGGGCCTGAGCACGCAGGAGATCACCTACAGCGTGCTGGGCTACGGCAACGTCGGCTCGTGGACCGCCCGCCTCCTGGCCGACCGCGGCGCCAAGCTCAAGGCCGCCGCCGATCACACCGGCGCGATCGTGCACGACGACGGCATCGACGCGATGGCGCTGTCCCAGCACGTGCTCGTCCGCGGCGGGGTCGACGGCTACCCCGGCGCCGAGCCCGTCCCCCTCGAGCAGTTCTACCAGACGCCCGTCGACGTGTTCATCCCCGCGGCGCTCGAGCAGATGATCGACGAGCCGATCGCCCGACAGCTGCGCTGCCGCGTCGTCGCCGAGGGCGCCAACGCCCCGATGATCCCCCCGGCCGAGCGCATCCTGCAGGAGCGCGGCGTCGCGATCCTGCCCGCCGTGCTGTGCAACTGCGGCGGCGTCACCGTCAGCTACTTCGAGTGGAAGCAGAACCGCCAGGCCGAGACCTGGGACGCCGAGACCGTCGACAGCTCTCTGCGCCGCATGATGTTCGCCGCGGCCCAGCGCACCAAGCTCGCCGCCCACCGCTTCGGCTGCGACCTGCGCACCGCCGCCTACTGCGCCGCGCTCGAACACGTCGGCAAGCTCTACCAGCTCCGCGGCATCTTCCCCTGAGCGCGTCGACGTGCGACGCCCGCCTGCCACGCCGTCACGCCGCGCCCGCCTCACCGGTACAAACCGTGATCCTCGATGTAGCGCGCCACCGCCGCCGGGACCAGCCCGTCGATCGGCTCGCCGCCACGCACCCGCCGCCGCACCTCCGTCGAGCTCGCCTCGATCCGCGGCACGTCCACCAGCCGATCGGCCCACGCCCGCCGCGACGCCCCGTCCGCCAGCGACGCCAGCAGCGACTCGGCCGTGTCCGGCGGACGCACCATCACCAGCGGCTCGGCCAGCGCCACGATCCGCTCCGGCTCCCGCCACGTCTCAAACGTCCGCGCCTGGTCGGCCCCGATCAGCAGACGCAGCTCGACATGATCAGGCAACCGCTCGCGCAACCGCTCCAGCGTCTCGACGGTGTAACTCGGACGGCCGTCGCCGGCGCGGTCCAGCTCGTCGGTCAGGATCCGCGCCGCCGGTTGATCGGCCAGCGCCAGACGCAGCATCGCCAGGCGGTGCTTGGCGGGCGTGGGATCGCGGTCGGCCTTGTGCGGCGAGCGCGCCGCGGGCACGTACAGCACCACGTCGGCGCCGACGCGTTGCCGCACGCGCCCAGGCAGCTCCACGTGGGCGACGTGCGGCGGGTCGAAGCTGCCGCCGAACACCAGCGCGAGCTTGACGTTTTCCCAGTTCACGCCGGCCAGTCTAACGCGGGACGGTCGCCAGCTCGGCTTGTGTCGCACGGGCGAGGGCGTCGGCGGCACGGGTCGAGGCGCGTTGCAGCCGGGCCATCGCGGGCAGCAGCGTCGGCCGCCGGGTCAGCGCGCTGATCGCGGCGAGCGGTCGCGGTCGGC
Organism: uncultured Phycisphaeraceae bacterium; assembly: GCA_964431205.1. Taxonomy (GTDB): domain Bacteria; phylum Planctomycetota; class Phycisphaerae; order Phycisphaerales; family Phycisphaeraceae; genus CAYSIX01. Next base: position 2,759 of record CAYSIX010000125.1, on the reverse strand, counting down.
CGTCGTCGTCCACCAGGTCGAGCAGCGCGGGCGGCAGGTCGGTCGCGGCGTCGTCGCTGATCGCGCGCAGGCAGCCGAAGGCGACGTCGCGCGCCCGGCACGCTCGGGCGACGTGGTACGACTCCATGTCCACCGCGACGGCGTCGGAATCGCGATGCAGGCGCGCCTTCTTGGCGGCGGTCGTCGCGGGCGAGTCCACCGTGAGCAAGGCGGGCCCGTCACCGAGCACGATCGGCTCGCCGGCCGTGCTCAGCAGCGTGCCCGGTCGCACCAGGTCTCCGACGCGCAGGCTTGGGTCGAGTGCGCCGGCGAAGCCGATCAGCAGCACGCGCGCCCACGTCGGATCCCACAGCATCGCCTCGAGCCGGGCCAGGCATCGCTGTCGCCCGACGCCGATGACGCCGGCGACGACCGTCTCGTTCTCGAACCGGTCGCCGCGCTGAGCCAGCCCGAGGCGCCGGACCAGCGGCATCAGCTCGGGGCGCATCGCGGCGACGATGAGCGTTCGCGGCTCATCCCGACCGCGCGCACGTCGCTGCCTCTCAGCGAGCGGTTGGAGAAGGGGCGATCCGCCGGCGCGATCCGAGGCGTCGTCGCTCGGGCGTTCGGTGGGATCGCGCTCGTGCCGGTGTTCGGGTCCGAATTCAGGCATTGACGACATGGATCGGCGACCCGTTCAGGAAGGCGGCGACGTTGTCGGCGACGGTGCGGATCAACCGCCGCCGCGCTTCCCGCGTCGCCCAGGCGACGTGCGGCGTGATCACGCAGCGCGGGGCGCTCAGCAGCGGGCTGCCGGCCCTCGGCGGCTCGACGCTCAGCACGTCCAGGCCGGCGCCGCCCAGGCGACCCTCCTGCAGCGCCTCGGCCAGCGCCGCCTCGTCCACCAGCGGCCCGCGCGCCGTGTTGATCAGCAGCGCCGTCGGCTTCATCTGCCGGATCCGCTCGGCGCTGACCAGCCCCTCGGTTTCTTCGGTCAACGGGCAGTGCAACGAGATCACGTCCGACCAGGCAAAGAGCTTGTCGAGACTCGCCCACTCCACCGGCGTGTAGAGCGAACGCCGGCGTCGGCCGTACACCAGCACGCTCATGCCCAGCGCCTCGCCGATCGCCGCCACGCGCGACCCGATGTCGCCCGGGCCCACCACGCCCAGTACCTTGCCGGCCAGCTCGGTCATCGGCGCGACCGTGAACGAAAAGTCCGGGCACCGCTGCCACTGGCCCTCGCGAACGGCCTGGTCGTGGGCCGCGACGTGGTTGACCAGTTCCAGCAGCAGCGCGACCACGTGCTGGGCCACGGAACGCCCGCCGTACGCCGGCACGTTGGTGACGACGACGCCCGCCTCACGCGCGGCATCGAGGTCCACGACATTGACGCCCGTCGCCATCACGCCGATGTAGCGGAGCGAAGGCAGCGCCTCGATCGTCTGGCGGTCGAGGACGGTCTTGTTGGTCAGGACGATGGGCGCATCGCCGATGCGTTCGAGCAGTTGATCGGGCGGCGTCCGGTCGTGGACGACCAGCTCGCCGAGGGCGGCCAGGGGCTGCCAGGTCGGCTCGCCGTCGGGCGTGACCGGGTCGGGCGCATCGATCGGGGCCTGGGTGGTGGTAAATCCGTCGAGCAGGACGATGCGTGGGTGCAATCGCGGGCCTCCCGGGGCATAGTAACAGGGCGGGCGATTGGTCGGCGCGGCGGGTTGGGCTTATCATGCGGCCATGGCGGTGTACCTGGACGACGAAGCGGTGGCGCTGGAGGGCGAGGATCTGGGCGGCGTGCTGGCGTCGGCGAGCGAGCGGCTCAAGCCCAGCGGGCGCGTCGTCGTCGAGGTCGAAGTCGACGGCCAGAAGCTCGTCGGCGAGCAGATCGACCGCCGGCTGGACACGCCGGTGCAACAGGCCCACGTGCGCCTGCGCAGCGCCGAGCCGCGCGAGCTGACGCTCACCGCCCTGGCGCAGGTGCGTCAACGGCTGCTCGCCAGCCGACAGACCCACGAGGACGCCGCCGAGCTGCTGCAGCAGGACCGCGCCGGCGAGGCGCTGCAGCAACTGGCCCAGAGCGTCGAGGTCTGGATGCAGACGCAGCAGGTCGTCTCCCACGCCGCCACGCTGCTGGGGCTCCCGCTCGACGAGATCGCCGTCGAGGGCAAGCCCCTGGCCCAGATCGCCGACGAGCTGGTCGAGCAGCTCGAGGGCCTCAAGCAGTTGCTGGCCGACAACGACACCGTCGCCCTCGCCGACTCGCTCAGCTACGAGTGGCCACGGACGATCGACCAGTGGGACGCGCTGCTCGGCGAGCTGATCGAACGCGTCGACGCCGACTGACCCCGTAACCCGGAGCCGACATGCCCAAGCCCAACCTCGACCATCCCACGCTCCCGCTGATCAAGCAGCGCTTCCCCGACAAGGCGCTCTACGCCACCGAGTTCCGCGGCGACACCACCGTCGTCGTCCAGCGCGATGACCTGCACGACCTGCTCGCGTTCCTCCGGCACGACCCGCAGTGCGCCTACGACTTTCTCTCCGACGTCATCGGCGTCGATTACCTGAACTACCCCGGCCACGAGCAGGACGGGCTGACCGGGCGCTTCGGCGTCGTCTACAACCTCGTCAGCTACCGCGACAACCGCCGCCTGTTCGTCAAGGTCTACCTCGATCCCTCGATCGAGACCACCGGGATCGAGGAAGACCCCGCCCTGCACCTGCCCACCGTCACCGACCTCTGGCCCGGCGCCGAGTGGCCCGAACGCGAGGTCTTCGACATG
>CAYSIX010000124.1:0-12089 GCA_964431205.1 uncultured Phycisphaeraceae bacterium | reverse complement strand
GTGTTGCGGGTGTACTCGGTGATCTGGAAGTTGGTCCCGATGGCGATCTCGCCGAGCGAGCGGGCGCCGTCGTCCTGGTCGAGCATCTTGAGCAGGAAGTCGCGGTTGCGGGAGGCCTTGGCGTCGACGACGCGGCCCTTGTCGAAGGTCAGCTCGATGTCGGGGACCTCGCGGCCGTGGTAGACGGCGGGGAAGCTGTAGCGGACCACGCCGTTGACCCCGCCGTCGGCCGCGTTGAGGTTGGGCCCGGTGAAGACCTCGCCGTCGGGGAAGTTTTCCTTGCCGCAGCAGTTGATCCAGCGCATGCCCTCGACGTTGACGGTCAGGTCGGTGCCGCGCGGGGTCTGGAAGCGCAGCTGCTTCTTGCCGGTCAGGTAATCGACGACTTTCTGCTGCCGCCGCTCGATCTGCCGCCAGGCGGCGACGGGATCGTCCTCGTTCAGGTGGCCGGCGTTGAAGACAAAGTCCTCGTATTGCCGGAGGCTCATCTCGGCGTCCTGGGCGGAGGCGGCGGTGGGAAAGAGCGTGCCGGTCCAGCGCAGGGGCTTGACGTCGGGGTGCTCGTCGGGGTGGGACGAGGCGGCGGCGCGTTTCATGAAGCGGTCGAGGATCGGCGCCCGGGCCGCGGACGCCATGCTCTGCCGCGCCGGGTCGACGCGGGACATGCTCTTGGTGTTGGTCTCCGCCCACAGGCCGATGGACACGTCGATCGTCTCGATCTCGTGGACCGCCAGGGGGCTGACGTACTGGAGCTGGGTTTCGGTGGCGTGCTCGAAAAAGAGGTCGCTGACCGAATCGGGGGCGCACTTGAGGTAGGGGTGCGCCCCGCGTCGCAGCGCGGCCTCGTAGACGGCCTCCATCAGCGGAATCGCGACGGGGTCCCCGCCGATCCGCACGAGGTCGTCCTCGCGGACGCGGGTGGAGTACTCGACGAGGACGCGGGCGAGCTGATCGAGGCGGGGGTCGCGCATGTCGGCTCCGAGTGCAGGGTGCTGGGACCGGGGTGCCGGGCCCCGGATCCCGGGGGGGCCGGAGGCACGAATCGGCCCCGCGACGGGTCCGCGCCGGGCCCGCGCCGCCCGGCCAGCCGTCGATGAACGGCGGCGGCCGCCGACCGATTCGCCACCGCGAGGCTCTTGCTCGGCCGATCGCGGCGGCGTAGGGTAACGCAGACGGCGGACGGCTCACAACCGCGACGGAGAGCGGCATGACCAGCCAGGAGCGTCGCGACGACTCAGCTACGAAGCGGCCCGGACCGGGCGGGCCCCCCGAGAAGATCGCACCGGCCGGCACCCTCTCACCCGTCGACGCCGCCGCTCACGAAACCCCTTCCCTCAGCGAAACCGGCGCCCGCGGCTCCTTCGGCACCCTGCTCGAACCCGTCCTGCGCCAGGCCTGCGACGGTCGCCTCTCACCCGTGAGCTGGTTCCGCGCCGACTGGCAACGCGGCGGCGCCCTGACCGGGTACGCCACCTTCACCGACGAGCGCGGCGAAGACCGCCCCGCCGTGGTCAAGCTGCCCGTGCCCCCCTGCGAGCGGTACTGGCTCGTGACGCTGCAGGACCATGACTCGATCGTGCCCGAGGTCTTCGCCCACGGCGAGACGCTGGGCGGCTACGACCTGGCGTGGGTGGTGATGGAGCGGCTGCCGCACGGCCCGCTCAGCGCCGCGTGGGACGGCCGGGAGTTCGACCTGCTGCTGGAAGCCGCCGCACGCTTCTACGCCGCCAGTCAGCACGAAACCCCTCGCGGCGAACCCGATCAGAAGGACTGGGAGGCGATCCTCGACCACGCCCGCAAGCGGGTTCGCGATCACGCCGTCGCCGACGCCCAGCGCTGGAGCAAGGCCCTCAAGCAGGCGCACCGCCGGGTCAAGCAGTGGGCCGAGATCTGGAACGGTCGGCCGACCGACGGCTGGTGCCACGGCGACCTGCACCTGGGCAACGCGATGACCCGCAACGGGGCGCCCGAGGGGCCCGCGCTGCTGTTCGACTTCGCCCGCACCCGCGTCGGCCACTGGCTCGAGGACGCCGTCTATTTCGAGCACCTGTTCTGGGCCCGCCGCGACCGGCTCGACGGCCGCAAGCCCGTCCGCCAGCTCGCCCACGAACGCAAACGCCTGGGCCTGCCCGTGGACGAAGACTGGCCCCGCCTCGCCGACGCCAAACGCGCCCTGCTCGCCATGAGCACCCCCGCCCAGCTCACCCACGACGGCGACCCCCAGCACGTCCACGCCGCCCTCGAGGTCCTCGAACGCGCCGTCGCCTGAGCAACGCGTGCTGCACCGGCCATCTCGGTGAGATGCCTCAGTGCCCGTTGCGGTACCGCCGCTTCAACCGCGGCGACAGCCGACACAGGATCTCGTACGGGTTCGTCTTGGCGATCTCGGCCAGCCGCGGCACCGTGTTCGGCGCGTCCGCATCCGTGCTGATCAGCTCCACCTTGCTGTTCATCAGCGCGTTCGGCTCACCGCCGGTCACCGCCAGCACGTCCGTCAGGTCGATCACGATCTGGTCCATGTTCACACGGCCGAGCACCTTGGCGTCGACGTGCGGCGTCGCCGGGTCGCCCGCGAGCACGCGCACCATCGCCCGGTTGCTCAGACCTACCGGATACCCGTCGGCGTAGCCCACCGGCACGACGCCCAGGAGGCTGTCGCGGATCAACCGATGGGTGGACCCGTAGCCGACCGGCGTCCGTCGCGGGTACCACTGCACGTGCTGCACCCGGCTGACCCAGCGCACCGCGTGGCCGAGCTCGACCGCCTCGGCGATCACCGGCCCGGGCGCGAGCTGCTCGGGCCCGTAGCCGTACAGCCCCAGGCCCGGGCGCACCATGTCCAGGTGGAAGTAGCGGTCGCGCAGCAGGCCGAACGTGTTGGCCAGGTGCAGCATCACCTGCGGGGGCAGCGCGTCGGCGTGGTCGGCGACGGCCTGCTCGAGGCGGTCGAGCTGCTCATAGGCGAAGTCCGGGTCTTCGTCCGCCGTGGCCAGGTGCGAGGCGATGCCGACCAGGCGCAGGTGCTTGCGATCGGGCATGCCGGCGATCGCGGCGTCGAACTGCTCGCGGTTCAGGCCCGAGCGGCTCATGCCCGTGTCCAGGTACAGGTGCACCGGCACGCGGATCCCGAACGTCCGGCCGATGCCGTCCACCTGGTCGATCTGGGCCGGGTCGTGGATCGTCAGGTGCAGCTTGCCGGCCACGGCGTGACGATACACGGCGTCCGTCCGGGCCAGCTCCCGCAGCGGCGACAACAGCAGGATCGGGCAGGAGACGCCCCGATGCACCAGCTCCGCCGCCTCGTCGGGGTGGTAGACCGCCAGCATCTCGCAGCCGGCCTTGACCAGCCGCGGCGCGACCATCGCCGCCCCCAGCCCGTACGCGTCCTTCTTGACCACCCCGCAGATCGCCGCCCGCTGGCCCCGACGCTTGCGGTAGCTCGGCCGATCCACCTCGTCGCCCGGCTTGCTCCGCAGCAGGCAGCGCAACGCCTCCACGTTGGCGGCGATCCGATTCAGATCCACTTCGATCCAACTGGGTTCGGCCATGTCCGGCGGGTCCACTTGCACGGGGTGGGGTAACGTCAATGGTCCGCGTAGTTGTATCACCGGACGGTTCCCTGCTACACTTTCGGTGTGCGTGAGGCGGGGCAACGGTTGTTTGGGCATCGACTTACACCCGCAACGCCCGTCGGCGCGGGCGTCCGCCGCCAGCCCCAACGGTCTTTGACGTCGGCACAAGCCCTCCCGCGGTCGCAGTTTTCCCCGCCGACGGCCTGATATCTCGAGTTGAACCCCGTATGACCCCCATTGCTCCCGCTTCCGAATCCGACGACCTGACGACCCTCCCCGCCGTGGAAGACGCGTTCGATCCCAACGCGACCTTTGAATCCCTGGGCCTTCGCGAGAGCGTCCTCAAGGGCGTCCGCGACACCGGCTTCGACCGGCCCACCTCCATCCAGGCCAAGCTGATCCCCGCCATCCTCGCCGGACGCGACGTCATCGGCCAGGCCAAGACCGGCACGGGCAAGACCGCCGCCTTCGGCCTGCCCATCCTCCACCTGGCCGACCCCAACGTCTCCATGCAGGCCCTGATCCTCACCCCCACCCGCGAGCTGGCCGCTCAGGTCGCCGCCGAGCTCGACGAGCTGGCCAAGCACACGCCCATCCGCACCGCCTGCATCATCGGCGGCGAGTCCATGCGACACCAACGCCGCGCCGTCGAGGGCGGCGCTCAACTGCTCGTCGGCACCCCCGGCCGGGTCATGGACCTGCGCGGCCGGCGCCAGATCAGCTTCGACCACGTCCGCTTCGCCGTCCTCGACGAGGTCGACCGAATGCTCGACATCGGCTTCCGCGACGACATCCGCCGCATCCTCAAGGCCATCACCTGCCCGCACCAGACCATCTTCGTCTCGGCCACCATCGGCGAAGAGATCGAGCGCCTCGCCCGCACCTTCATGCGCGACGACGCCGAGAAGATCACCACCGTCGGCAGCTCGCTGACCGTCGGCATGGTCGATCAGAAGCACCTGCCCGTCGAGCCGTGGGACAAACGCACCCTGCTGCTGCACCTGCTCCGCCACGAAAAACCCGAGACCACGCTGGTGTTCTGCCGCACCAAGGCCACCGTCCACAAGGTCACCCAATACCTGCGTGACCACGACATCGCGGCCAAGGAGATCCACGGCGACATGCACCAGAAGAAGCGCACGCGCGTCATGGAGTCGATGCGCGAGGGACGCTTGAACGTGCTGATCGCTTCCGACCTGGCCGCCCGCGGCCTCGACGTCGAGCACATCACCCACGTGATCAACTACGACCTGCCGGAGGACCCGGAGGTGTACGTGCACCGCATCGGCCGCACGGCCCGCGCCGGGCGGCGGGGGGTGGCGTGGTCGTTCGTCACGCCCGAGGAGGGCCAGCGGCTGACCGAGATCGAAAAGCTCACCGGCGTGCTGATCGAGAAGATGGAGTACCCGGACTTCAAACCCGGGCCGATCCCCAAGGACGTGCTCGAAGTGCGTGAGCGTGAGCAGAAGCGTCGAAGCGTCGGGCCGACCACGGCCGAAGACCGACGCGTCCGCCTTGAACTGGGCGAGCTGACCGAGCAGCAGAAGGCCGAGATGTTCCCCGATGGGATCGTCCCGTCCGCGCCGCCACCGCAGACGCTCACCAAGCGTTACCGCCGTCGCGGCCGGTAACCCGCCTCAGTCGCGATACCGCTCCAGGTCGGGGTTGTCGGCTTCCAGCGCGTTGATCCTCGTGGTGGGCACGGCGGTGTCGATCCTTCCGGTCGGGATCTTGCCGTCGAGCCGAAGCGACAGGCCACGATCGTATCGTCCCGGCGCGGGCTCGCGCCGCTGCGCTTCGCGTTCCGCGGCCGCCGCCATGGCCTCGCGCGCCCGCTGGGCCGTCGCCGCCTCCGCCGTCGCCTCTTTCGCCGCCTGCCGCCCGGTGAGCCTGGCGATCGCCGCCTCCATCTGCTCCACCGGTATTCTCGGTTCACGATGGTCGGCCGCGTCGCCGAAGCCCATCGCGACCTGTTCGATGTCGAACGGCACGCCCCGCTCCTGCAGCCGACGCACGACGACGTAACCGATCGCGTAGCTCAGCCGCTGCGGTTCGGACCACGCCGCCGACTCCGGGTCTTCCGTCGCCGGCTCCGCCTGACTCTGCTGTCCGCAGCCGACGATGGTCAGATGCGCCGCGATCACCACCGCCGCCAGAAGACCCCAAAACCACCGCTTGCTTGGCGTTCGTTGACCACCCATGTTCCCTGCTCCTTTCTGGTCGCGCGGACCTCGTCGGGCCGGCTGGGTCGTGCCCATCCGCCCAGCCATTTTAGCCGGGACGCTCAGATGAGTGAGGAAGAACGTGGGCGAGATCGCGCGCCACATCAACGCGGCTCGGATCGCGGCGACCTGCGCGTCAGATGCCGCGCCCGGCAGTCGTCGGCGGCATCGCCGAGGGTACCGACTCAAAGAAGTCGCGCAGCTTCATCGGATCGAGCCGGCCGCCACGCCGAACACCCGTGCAGACGTCCAGCCCGAACGGCTCTACCCGTTGCACCGCGTCGCGCACGTTTCCGGCGTGAAGCCCGCCGGCCAGAAACACCGGAACGCCGACCGAGCGGACGATCCGCCGGCTGACCTCCCAGTCATGCACGCGCCCCGTCCCGCCCAACTCCTTGACCTTCCGCGTCGGATCGCCCGAATCCAGCAGCAGGGCATCGGCGCCCGCGCCGGCACGCCGCGCTTCCTCGATCGACGCCTCGCCGCGGACGTGGATGACCTGCACGAGCTTTACCCCGGGCAACGCTCGACGAAGGTCCTCGTAGCCACCGCGTGCTAGATCATCGGTGAGCTGAATCGCGCTGGTGCGGCATCGGCGGTGCTGAGCGATGACCGCCTCGGCGTCCACCTCGCTCGTGAGCAGAAACGTCGCGACCGGGGGCGGGACCGCCGCCGCGATCTCGGCGATCGTCGCCTCATCGATCACGCCGGGCCCGCTGGGCATCCTGCCGACCAGGCCGATCGCGGCCGCACCGCAGCGCACCGCGAGTTGAGCCTCCTCGACACTGGCGATGCAGCACACCTTGACCCGCGGCGACGAACCGCTCCAGCTCATCGGTCACCCTTCCCGATCGCGTTCACGACGCATCGACACCCTCGTCCCGCTCACGGATCAGCGGCCACGCCCGGTCGATCGCTCACCGACGGATCACACGCGGGCCTCGAGCACGAGGTTGAAGGGCGTCTCCGCGGCGACGCGGCATCGGCTGAACCCGCCGGCCTGAACGACCTCGGTCAGCTTCGCCCGACCCGCCTGGGCGCCCAGCGCCAGGCCGACCTCCTGAGCCAGCGACGTCGGCACGCAGCCCATCGTCGAGCAGGCGTAGTTCAGCCGCCCGATCGGCGTGAGGTTCTCTTCGAGCCGGTCACCCGCGGCCGGCTCGACGATCATCCACGTCCCGCCGGGTCTCAGCGTCGTCCGCACGTGCCTGGCCGCCCCGACCGGATCGCCCATGTCGTGCAGGCAGTCGAAGAACGCGACCAGGTCGTACTCGCCCGGGTAGTCCTTCGCTGAGGCCACCTCGAACCGCACGTTGGCCAGGCCCGCGTCGCGCGCCCGCTCCCGGGCGCACTCGATCGAGGCGTCGTGGAAGTCGTAGCCGACGAACGTCGAGTTCGGGAACGCCTCGGCCAGGATCAGCGTCGACGCGCCGTGGCCGCAGCCGACGTCGGCGACGAGCGCGCCCCGCTTCAGCTTCTCCCGCACGCCCTCGAGCGCGGGGATCCAGTTCTGCACGAGGTCGGCCCGATAAGCGGTGCGGAAGACGCGCTCGACGCCACAGAACAGGCAGGCGTCGTGATCGCCCCACGCGACGCCCCCGCCGGTGCGGAACGCCTCACGGACGCGTGGCTCGTCGCGGTACAGGCCGGCGATCAGGTCGTAGTTGCCGTGCAGGTACGCCGGGCTGTTCTCGTCCACGAGCGTCGCGACCTGCTCGGGCGTCATGGAGAAGCGCTCGGTGGGGGGGTCGTACTCGACGTAGCCGCCGGCGGCCTGGTTGGCCAGCCACTCACGGACATAGCGTTCGGCCAGGCCGGTGTGGTCGGCCAGCTCCTGCGAGGTCACCGGGCCGTGCTCGGCGATCGCGCGGTAGAGGCCCAGCCGATCGCCGAGCAGCACCAGCGCGCCGCTGGCGGCGGCGGCGACGTCCCCGAGCATGCGGTCCAGCAACGTTTCCAATTGATTCTCGTCCACGGTCTGCATGGTCCAACTCTCCCGTTTAGCTTGTTTTCAGACGAGCCCGCCCGGGGCCGGGACGGCGGCCTCGAGCGGGGGTTTACGCGATCCTGCTGCCGGTTTGAACCGGGGACTTCCAACGCACCGTCATGCAGGCGACAAGGGGTGGGCGTCACCGTCGGATGCGTCGTTGCGGCAGGATAATCGGTTTCGTCGAAATGGGAAGGCCTGTTGACGCCGTGCAGGGTTGACTTGTGGTACACCCGTCGACGCCCGGGGGCCCGTCGGATCCCGCACCGACCGAGGCCGGCCGTCACGAAATCGCGGTCCGCGCCATGGTTACGTCACCGCCCCGAGCACCTGCTCGATCGCGCTGAGCACCCTGTTGTGGATGTGCGTGTTCGTCGCGACCACGCCCGAGTTGCGCGACAGCGACCGGCCCAGCGAAAAGTCCAGCGGCTTGCCGTGGACGTCCGTCACCGTCCCGCCGGCCTCCTCCACGATGATCGCCCCGGCCGCGTGGTCCCAGATCTTCTCCTGGTAATCCGCCCGCGTGGGCATGCGAAGATAGATCTGCGCATCCCCGCGCGCCACCGCCGCGTACTTCGCCTGGCTGTCCATCCGCACGGGTTCGGCCGCAATCCCCAGCTCTTCGGCGATCCGTGCCGACTGCGACTGGTTGCTGTGCCCCGACTCCACCGACTCGCAGAATCGCGCCTCGTCCGTCCGACGCACGTCGCTGACGCGGACCGCCTCGGCCTCGACCATGCCCGGCCCGTCCAGCGGGTACGCCCGCGCCCCCTGGCCCCGCACCGCCGTCATCAGCACGCCCTTGCCCCCCGCACGCGGCAGGTTCGGGCAGCCCAGCACCCCCAGCATCACGTGGCCGTTCTCGATCAGCGCCAACGCGATCGCGTACTGCTCGCCCCGCAGGAAACCCTTGGTCCCGTCGATCGGGTCCAGCGTCCAGAACCGCTCGCTCCGCCCGCTGGACGCCCCGCGATCGATCCAGTTGAGCACCTGCTGCTCCGTCGCCCCCCGCACGACCGAGGCCACGTGCTCCACCACCGCCGTGCGCAGTGCCTCGTTCTCCGGCTCACGCAGCGCCGCCGAGTGCTCCTCACCCACCATCGGGTCCTCGGGGAACGCCTCGGCCAGCGCCGCCGCCACCACGGCCTGCGACGCGTAGTCCGCGACCGTCACCGGGCTGCGGTCCTTCTTCTCGAGCGTCTCGGCCGTCACCAGGTTCCGCTGCACCGCCTCGGTCACGCGCGCCGCGCGACGCACCGCCGCCGCGGCGATCTCCAACTCGTGGGCCGATTCTTCCGTCATCGTGGTTCGCTCCCTTGATTCGCGGTTGGTCCCCCACGATCACCTGATTGGCCCCGCCGCTCCGCCACGGGCGCAGCTCCGGGCGACGCCTCTGGCTATCAGATCGGCACGGCCTCGTCCCCGCCATAGCGCTGCGGGTCCGCGAGGTTATCGAACCGTACCGTCGGGCCGTGGAACAGCAGCTTGACCGTCCCCGTCGGGCCGTTGCGCTGCTTGGCGACGATCACCTCGGCGACGTGGTTCGGCTCATAGTCCTCTTCGCCCTTGTGGTAGTAATCCTCGCGGTGCAGCATCATGACCACGTCGGCGTCCTGCTCGATCGAGCCGGACTCGCGCAGGTCGCTCATCCGCGGCCGATGCCCCTCACGCGCTTCCGAGGCGCGGTTGAGCTGGCTCAGGCACACCACCGGGACGTTCAGCTCCCGCGCCAGGGCCTTGATCCCCCGGCTGATCGCCGAGACCTCCTGCTGCCGCGACTCGGCGCCGGGGCTGCTCATCAGTTGCAGGTAGTCGATGAAGACGGCCTTGATGGCGTGGTTGGCGGCCAGGCGGCGGGACTTGGCGCGCAGCTCCAGCAGCGTCAGCCCGGGCGTGTCGTCGATAAACAGGGGTGAGTCCGACAGCTCACCGACGGTCAGTTGCAGCTGCGCGTGATCGTCGGGGCTGAGCATGTTCCGCCGAACCTTCTGCGAGTCGATGCCGCTGCGGGCGCACATGAGGCGCTGGGCGAGCTGGAACTTGGACATCTCCATGCTGAAGATGACCGCGGGCTGGCGTCGGTCGGCGGCGATGTGCTCGATGATGTTCAGCGCGAAGGCGGTCTTGCCCATCGACGGCCGGGCCGCGACGACGATCATCTCACCGTTCTGCATGCCGTTGAGCAGCTCGTCCAGCTCGTAGAACCCGCTCTCGAGCCCAGTGATCAGCCGGCCGTCGCTGGCCTGGATCCGCTCGTAGACCTCGTGCAGCAGCGCGTCGAGCCGTGCCGCGTCGTGGCGGGACCGGCCCTGGGCGATCTCGAAGATGTCGGTCTCGGCGCGGTCGAGCAGGTCGCCCACCGGCGCATCGCTGTTGTAACACTCGTAGAGCACGCGGCCGGACGACTCGATCAGCCGCCGCAGCAGCGACTTGTCCCGCACGATCCGCGCGTAGTGCCCGACGCTCTCGGCGTTGGGCACCGACTCGGCCAGCTCGATCAGGTAATCGACCCCGCCGACGTTCTCGAGCTGCTGCTTGTCCGCCAGCCGCTGCTTGAGCTGCACCATGTCGATCGACTGGTACTGGTCGTACAGCTCCACGAGTGTCTCGAAGATCACCGCGTGAGATGCCTGATAGAAGTCGTTGGCGGTGAGGACCTGCACGACGTCGCCGGTGACGCGCCAGTCGAGGATAATCGAGCCGAGCACGGCGCACTCGGCCTCGATGGCGTGCGGCGGGAGCTTGTCGAACAGGCCGGCCAGCTCCACCCGTCGGGGTCCGCTCGCGTGTCGTGGAAACTGCAGTTGGCTCATCCTTGAACTCACACTAGCCACCGCGGCAGGGTTCGCAACACGTCACCCCACACGGTGCATAACCTGACGCGGGCTGTGGGCACGCAGACGGGCCCCTTCGCCGCCGGGCTCACTCGGGCGCGGGCAGGGCGTCGCAGAACGAGGCGAGCTCGGCCAGGCTCGGGCTGCGACCCTCGCGGACGTAGAACCCGCTGGTGGCCGTGCCCGCACAGAGGCACTGCTCGATCGGCAGCTTGGCCAGCAGGCCGAGGCAGAAGCCGGCGTTGAAGTTGTCGCCCGCGCCGGTGGACAGGCGCGGACGCGCGGTGAACGGCCCGTCGAACCGCGCCGAGGCCACGCCGTCCTCGGCCCGGACCGCCGCCGCCGCGCCACGCCGCGGGTGCACCACCACTCCGTGCAGGTCCAACGCCTCGCGGATGCCACGGGCCGTCGTCTCGATCGCCGGTTCCGGGTCGGCCGGCACCTCCACGCCCACCGCCTCGGCCACCTGGCTCGATTCCTTCAGGTTCACCCCCAGCACCACGTCCGCGTACCGGTTCATCTGCCGGCACAGGTCCAACGCCCGGCACAGGTCCTGCCGCGTCCGCTTCTCCGGGTCCGCCAGGTCCACGAACACCAGCTTCCGCGGCGAGCCGTCCAGCCCCGGCAACACGGCATCGATCATGTGCCGCCAGATCGTCTCCAGCAGCGGCACCATCGTCCAGTTCACCATCGCCACCAGCCGCGCCTCGCGGACCATCGCTTCGAACGGTGAGGCCCCCACTACCGCCTCGACCGCCGACCAGTCCAGCCGGCTCACCGACTCGTACTTGCCCAGCAGCAGCTTGCCGTCCTCGAACTCCAGCGCGTCGGTGTAGCCCGGCTCGGTCACGCTGTACACCTTCGCCCGCTGAGCGAACTCGGCGAACACCGGGTGCGGCTCGGGATACCCCAGCGCCCCGATGTACGTCACCCCCAACCCCGCGGCCGACAACGCGTTGGCCATGATCGGCCCGTTGCCGCCCAGCTTCTGCAGCTTCGTCACCAGCTCGTAGTTGCTGCTCTGGCCCGCCGCCGCCAGGATCTTGCGCCCGAACTGCTCGATCGTCGGCACCGGCTCGTAACGTTCCAGGTCGTGACGCTTGTTCACCACCGCGATGATCGAGTCCACGAACCCGTCGAACCCCACCAGCACCGGCAGCCCCCCCGCCGCCTCCCGCTCCAGGGCCCGCAACCCTTCCGCCGCCGCTCTCGCGATCCGCTGACGCTCCGACATAGCTCTGGTTCCCCGTCAAGCCTGGGTAATCGCGCCAGCATAGCGGATTCCGCCCCACGCCGGGCACTTCGTGCCTCCCGCTGTGCAGGACCCTGAACCTTGCACGTTGCAAACTTGAACCCTGCACCTTCTCAATCCTCCGGCCGCTCACCCGCCGGGGCCATCTTCACGATCCGAGGCTCGAACTTCGCGACCGGCTCGACCAGGTCCCGCTGCGCCGCCATCACCTGCTCAAGGTCC
>CAYSIX010000123.1:0-12173 GCA_964431205.1 uncultured Phycisphaeraceae bacterium | reverse complement strand
CGGGGCCGGGCTGGGGCGTGGCGGCGGGGGGGCTGTTGCTGCTGAGCGTCGTGACGGGTCCGCTCGCGTCACGCCTGGCGCGGCGGGAGCTGTGGCGGCCGTGGCTGTGGGCGCCGCTGCGGGCGATGGACGTGCTGCTGGGGGCGTGGCGTCTGTGGCTGGCGTTCGAGGTGGTCGGGGCGCCGATCGGTTACGAGCGGGCGCTGCTGGCGGCGGCGGGTGGCGTGCTGATCAAGCTGGCGGCGGTGACGCCGAACGGGCTGGGCCTGGCCGAGTGGGTCGTGGCGGGGCTGGCGGCGTGGACGGCGCCGGTGGAGACGGCGGCGGGCCTGGCCGCGGCGCTGGTCGATCGGGCGGTCGAGGTGCTGGTGATCACGCCGGCGGGTCTGCTCAGCGCCTGGGCGCTTCGGCGGGGCACGGCGCCGGTCACGGCCGCGACGGCGACACACGCCGCATCCGGATCGTGAACCCGCACAGGTCGCACCGCGTGCTGCCCTCGTCGCGGTTCGGCGGCCACTGCAGCGGCCCGTCGGCGAGCGCGGCGGCGGCGGCGTGTACGCAGAAACCCGCGGGCGTCGTCGGGCCGAACACGTAGGTTTCGCCCGGGTGCGTGCCCGCGGCGCAGGACCGCGAGATGCCGCCCAGCTCGGCGCTCCACCGCGGCGTCGCCTCACCCGTGACGCTCGGGCCCGCCTCACCGGATGGGCTTGCCTCGCTGTCATCGGAATCCTCACCCGATTGCCCGGCCGAACGTTTCGATCGCTTGCCGGCGCCACCGGGAAGGCCCAACGCCTCGAGCGCGACCACGTCTTTCTTTCGATCCATTGCGGCGTTGGCGACGGCGTCCGCCCGAGCGTTCAGCGACCGCGGCATGTGCCGGATCGACCAGCGCGGCAGGGCGTTGAGCCCCGCCACCGCCCGCTCGTACAGCGGCTTGAGCTTGACCGACTTGACCCGATACACCCCGTTGAGCTGGTGGACCATCAGCTCGGAGTCGGCCAGGAAATCGACCGCCTTTGGTTCATACCGTCGTGCCAGCTCCAGCGCCTTGAGCAGGGCGTGGTACTCCGCCGCGTTGTTGGTCAGCCGGCCGAGGAAGAACCCGCCCTCGAAGATGACCACGCCGTCGTCGGCGTCCTCGATGACCACGCCCGCCGCCGCGGGCCCGGGGTTCCCACGCGATCCGCCGTCGATGTGCACGCGTAAGCGCATGGCAGACCCCGACCGTGTCATCAAAGAAACAGCAGCCCGCGCCGGCCGGCGCGGGCGCAGCCGAACGCCCGTCACTTGACCGCCAGCGCCGCCTTGAGCTCCTGCTGCATGTACAGGATCCGCCCGCAGCTCGGGCAGGTGACCAGCTCGTCGGGCCGCATGATCAACGCGTTGACGCACTCGACCGGTAGCTGCATGTAACAACCGCCGCAGATGTACTCGCGGCGGCGTCGATCCTCTTCCTGCACCTCGGCCAGGGCCTCGCCCTCGTGGTGGTCGGCCTGGCGTCTGAAGACGGCCAACGCCTCCGCGGGCAGCCCCTTCGAGGCCGCCTGTCGCTCCTGCTCGAGCTGTTCCAGCCGATCCCCGACCGCCGCCTGCGCCTGGTCCAGCTCCGCCGACGCCAGGCTCAGCAGCTTCTCCTGCTCGGTCACCTTCTCCTGAAGCTCCGTCAGCCGCTGCTGGATCTGCTCGGTCTCACCCATCCGCTCCAGGGCCTCGTCCTCGAGCTTGCTCTTCTCGATCTTGAGCGTGTTGACCTCGACCAGCAGGGCCGAGTACTCCTTGTTGCTCTTGACCTCGTTCATCTGCTCACGGAACCGGGCGATCTTCTGCTCCACGCCGGCCGCCTCCTGCTCCAGGCCCGACGCCTTGGCACGCACCTGCCGCAACTGCGTCTCCAGCTCCGAACGCTGCTGATTGAGCTGGTCGAGGCGGGTCTGCTGGGCGTCGCGGCGGCGTCGGGCCGCGTCCAGCCGGCGGCTGAGCCCCCGCACCTGCTGATCCAGCCTGAATAGCTCTCTGAGTTGATCCTGTAGCGACAATTTCTGGCTCCAATGGGTCGTTTCATTGAAATATACCCGTCCCGGCGGGGCGTGTCGATCGCCGCGACGCCCCACACCCGATGTGAGGCCGGCCCGGCGAGGTTCGCCCCACAGGGTGAAGACATTTACCCACCGTCACTTCTAACGAGGACAGCGCGACCCTCATTCTGAGCTCGTGAGAGCCTGCGGACCGGAAGCCAGAAAAAGGAGGTCAACTTGTTCTCTTCGGGCATTAGCCGCCTGTCACATGAGAATTGGGCATATGTCTTCACCCTGGTTCGCCCCAACCGTCCGGTTGACGACGGCCGTCCTCCAGGGAGAATGAGCTTAGGCATCGCCTGTAAAGCCCCTTCCCCTGGAAAGGCAGCGCGATGAGACGATTCGGCAGCGCGCGTGCGTTGATCGTCACGGCTCTGGTCGTAGGGTCGGTTGCCCACACCACTCTCGCGGAGCCGAAAGTCTGGTTCGAGCTGGTTCCGGGGCCCGCCGCTTCCGGCGAGCCGATTCCTTTCGAGCTGTTGGCGCGGGTGTCCGAAGACGACAACATGGGCCTGATCTTCTTCGGCCTGGAGCTGACCGGGATCGCGACCAATCAGATCGCCGCGCCCCGGGCGTTCGACACGGGTCGGGGCAAGTTCATCGGCTTCGCGGGTGACGAGTCCCAGCCCAACGCCGCTCAGATCTTCTCTTCCCAGAAGATCTCGGACCCGACGACGGTGGTCATGGGCCTGGGCCAGAGACCCGGCAGCCTCGCGGACGCGGCGCTGGGCGAACTGACGACGCCAAGGCACGCCGAGTATGACGTGCCCATGCTCATCGCGCGCGGGACACTCAGCGGGCGTCCGGAGGACGTTGAGCCCGTGCAGGTCGAGGCGAACGTCTATCTGGATCGCAACCGCATTGGGCCGTACCCGCCAACGGTTGAAACCTTCTTCAACGTGATCCCCGAACCCGCAGCCGCCTTACCCGTCGCGAGCACGCTCTGCCTCATGAGGCGACGGCGGCGTCGTTCGTCGCGCTTCCTTCCAACAGCCGGGGGTAGCAGGGCGTGAATCGCCCGGCTCGCTCGCGCGGTATCCTCGTCGCCGATGCAATACCGCACGCTCGGACAGACCGGCGTCGAGGTCTCGTGCCTGTGCATGGGCACGATGTCGTTCGGCGGTGACGCCGACGAACCCGCCAGCGAAGCGATGTACCGCCTGGCACGCGAGCGCGGCGTGAACTTCTTTGACACGGCCGACGTGTACGCCCGGGGCCGATCCGAGCAGATCCTCGGCCGACTCATCGCGCCGGAACGCGATCGGATCGTGCTGACGAGCAAGGTCTTCGGCAGGACCGACGAGGACCGCAACGCCCGCGGGCTTTCACGCCGGCACATCCTGCGGGCCATTGAGGCGTCGCTGCGGCGGCTCGGGACCGACCGGATCGACGTGTACTTCTGCCACCAGTTCGACCCGAGCGTCGCCATGGAAGAGACTCTGCGGGCGATGGACGACCTGGTCCGTCAGGGCAAGGTGCTGTACCCGGCGGTGAGCAACTGGTCGGCGTGGCAGACGGCCAGGGGCCTGGGCATCGCCGAACGACTCGGCTACGCCCGTATCGAGTGCCTCCAGCCCATGTACAACCTGGCCAAGCGGCAGGCGGAGGTCGAGATCCTGCCCCTGGCCCGGGCCGAGCGGCTGGGCGTGATCACCTACAGCCCGCTCGGCGGCGGGTTGCTGACGGGCAAGTACGCCGGCGATCGCAAGCCCGAGCGCGGCCGGCTGATCGACAGCCAGCGCTACGCCCAACGCTACGGCGATCGCGTCCATCACGAGGTGGCCGAGCGATTCGTCGAACACGCCCGTAAGTGCGGCGAACACCCGGCGTCGCTGGCGGTCGCCTGGGTGATGAGCCACCCGGCGGTGACGGCGCCGATCATCGGCGGGCGCAGCGTCGAGCAGCTCGAGCCGTCGCTGAACGCGGTGGGCGTGGCGATGTCGGCCGAGCGTCGGGCCGAGATCGCGGCGTTGTCGCCCGAGCCGCCGCCGGCGACGGATCGCAGCGAGGAACGGGGCGAATGACCGATCCGTCCGCGCCCCGGCGTTGAACAGGCCCGAAGCGGGTCGCCGATCCGGGCCGGGCAGCGCCGAGCGAGACGCGGATCAAAGCGACGATCCGGACCGGGGAACGAAACGGAGCCGAGCCAGGGTGCCGGTCTGAACGGCCGCGGCCGCCCTGCCACGCCCGATAATGCATGTTATGTATAATTGACCAAACCGCCGCCGGGATGCGGATAATCCCCGCCCATGCGTGACTTAGCCCTCCCCGACGCCCGCGACGACGCCGTCGGCCATGAGCCGGCCACCCCCGATGCGGACCGCCCGACGCCGCCCGCCGGTGCCGACGCATCCGACACCGCCGAAGCCCGCGACGCCGACCTGACCGCCGCCGCTCGCCGCACGCTCGACCGCGCCATCGCCCGCCTGCTCGGGCTCCAGAACCCCGACGGCTACTGGTGCGGCGAGCTCGAGGGCGACTCGATCCTCCAGAGCGAGTACCTGCTGATGATGTGGATCATCAGCGCCGAGGACGACCCGCGGCTGCCGAAGATCGCCAACTACCTGCGGATGCAGCAGCGCGAGGACGGCGGCTGGGCCCAGTACCCCGGCGGACGCGTTGGCGGCGGCGCGTTCGACCTCAGCGCCACCGTCAAGGCCTACTTCGCCCTCAAGCTCATGGGTGACGACCCCGACGCCCCCCACATGAAGCGGGCTCGCAGGCTCATCCTCGAGCACGGCGGCGCCGAACGCGTCAACAGCTTCTCCAAGTTCTACCTCGCCTGCCTCGGCCAGGTCAGCTACGACGCCGTGCCTACCATCCCGCCGCAGCTCATCTACCTGCCGAAATGGTTCTATTTCCACCTGAGCAAGGTCTCGGCGTGGTCGCGGACCATGATCGCGCCGCTGGCGATCGTCACCACGCAGAAACCCGTGCGCGAGCTGCCGGCGCACCTGCACATCGATGAGCTGTTCGCCGACCCGGCCAACCGACACCGCCTGCTGCCGACCGGGTTCGGCAAGAGCCGCGCGTGGACGCGGTTCTTCCTCGGCCTGGACCGGGCGCTGAAGCTCGCCGACCGCGTGGGCCTGCTGAAGCTCGGCCGCCGCCGCGCGCTGCAACACATGGAAGACTGGCTCGTCGAGCACTGTGAGGGCTCGGACGGCCCGGGCGCGATCTTCCCGCCGATCGTGTACCTGCTGATCGCCTTCCGCACCTGCCGCGGTTACGCCGCCGACCACCCGCTGATCCGCGAGAACCATCGCCACCTCGATAATTACATGATCCACGGGCTCGACGGCACGCCGCGCAACCGCCCCGAGGACGCCCCGCCGGAGGACGAGACGATCCGGCTTCAGCCATGCGAGTCACCCGTGTGGGACACGGGCATCGCGGCGTACGCCCTGACCGACTGCGGGTTCGATGGCGGGCACGAGGCGCTTCGGCGATGCGCGGCGTGGCTGGTCTCCAAAGAGTGCCGCAAGAAGGCCGACTGGGTCGCGCACGTGAAGCGCGACGTGGACTTCAGCGGCTGGTTCTTCGAGTTCAACAACCCGTGGTACCCGGACGTGGACGACACGGTGATGGTGTCGATGGCGCTGAAGCGCATCGGCACGCCGGAGGCGCTGGCCGCGGCCAAGCGCAGCCTCGACTGGGTGCTGGCGATGCAGAACGACGACGGCGGGTGGGCCGCGTTCGACCGCACGAAGGATCGGCCGCTCTACGACTGCGTGCCCTTCGCCGACCACAACGCGATGCAGGACCCCTCCTGCCCGGACATCACCGGCCGGACGCTCGAGTGCCTGGGCTGGCACGGCCTGCGCGCCGATCACCCCGCGGTGCAACGGGCGATCGCGTTCATCCGCTCCCGGCAGGAGCCTGACGGGTGCTGGTTCGGCCGTTGGGGCGTCAACTACATCTACGGCACGTGGCAGGTCGTCGGCGGGCTGCGGCGCGTCGGCTACGACATGACCCAGCCGTGGGTCCGCCGCGCCGGCGACTGGCTCAAGGTGCATCAGAACGACGACGGCTCGTTCGGCGAGTCCGCGGATTCTTACGAAGACCCGTCACTGCGCGGCCAGGGCCCCCCCACCGCCAGCCAGACCGCCTGGGGCGCCATGGCCCTGATGGCCGTCTTCGGCCCCGACGACCCCGCCGTCCACCACGCCCTGCGCTGGCTCTGCGAGACCCAGCGGCACGACGGGCCCGAGGCCGGCGGATGGCACGAGCCCTGGTTCACCGGCACCGGCTTCCCCCGCGTCTTCTACCTGCGGTATCACCTGTACCGGCTGTATTTCCCGGTGATGGCGCTGGGAAGGTGGCTCAGCGAGCGCGCAAACGAGGACCGCGTCAGGTGATCTCGCCCCTCCCGGGGTTCGGCGCCTCCGGCCACAACCCCGGCCCCGTCGGCGCCTCGCCGCGGCCCTCGCCGTCCTCTTCATGGTCGCGATCCTCGGCGGGCTCATCGGCCTGATCTTCTGGATTCTCTCGACGACCTGAACACGTCCTCTGGAAGACTCTTTCTCGGCGCTCCCGGCGGCTTGGCGGTTTCTCCCCGGCGGTTACGCGCCCAGGCTCTGCTGGTCGTTGATGATGCGGTCGAAGAGCGTGTCCATCGCCGGGTCGGGCTCGGCCAGCGAAGCACGGTTTCGATAGTGATCGGCGGAGAGGCGCATGCCCTCCTCAACGTCCACGGTTTCACCCGTGTCGCCGGCGATGGCCTTGACCTTCGTGTTGTCGAAGATGACGGACTCGGCCTTGTCGCCGAGCAGCGGGCCGGTCCACTTCGGCTCGTACCGGATCAGCGTGTCGGAGGGCACGTGGACGAGCTGAGCCTCGACGCCGAGCGCCTCGCCGATGGCGCGCATGATGGTGTTCCAGGGCACGGACTCGTCGCGGGTGATGTGGTAGGCCTCGCCGAGGGCCTGATCGTTGCCGAGCAGGCGGGCGAAGGGTCGGGCGAAGTCCTCGGAGCGGGTGACGGTCCAGAGGCTGGTGCCGTCGCCGTGGACGATGACGGGCTTGCCGGCGAGCATGCGGTGGGCGATGAAGTCGCTGCCGCCGAGCGCGACGGGGAACCGCCGGCGGTAGGTGTGGCTGGGCCGCACGACGGTGACGGGCAGGCGGCCCTCGGCGTGCCAGCTCATCAGCGCCGCCTCCATCGCGGCTTTCCTGGCGCTGTATTCCCAGAAGGGGTTCTTCAACGGCATACGCTCGGTGATGACCGGCGTGGGCAGCGGCTTGTGGTACGCCGATGCCGACGAGATGAATACGTACTGACGGATGCGGGTGCCGAAGACGTCGCGGTCGCGCTCGACGCGGGGCAGGTCGAAGGCGAGGAACTGACAGACGACGTCGAAGCCCTCGTCGGCGAGCTTCGCGTAGGCGTCGTCGTCGTCCAGATCGCCGTGGATGACACGCACCGAATCGGGCAGGGGCTCGTCGTTGCGGCCGCGGTTGAAGACGGTCACGTCGTGGCCGAGTCGCACGCTCTCGTGCACGCAGGCGTAGGAGATCTCGCCGGTCCCGCCTATGTAGAGCACTTTCATGCGGATCGCCTCGTTTGTATGAGCCGCGTCTCAGGAGCGTTCGGTGTTCACGATCTCGCCGGCCCGCCGCAGCGTCGCCCGTGTGATGGCGCGCATGACGTCGGGGGTCCACTCACGGTCATTGTCTTCCAGGTACTCCCGCGGGACCTGGGCCAAAGACAGGTCGCGGACCTCCCGCTCGACGCGCTGCCGGCGTCGCACGGCCTCGTCTTCCTGCGCCCGATCGATCGGGTCGTGCAGGTCGTACGCGAGCATGAGCGTGGTCACCTGCCAGTCGAAGTAGCCCTGCAGCGGGTTGGGCTCGTTGTCGTGATGGGGTTCGGGCTCGCTCATCCGTCGTGTTTCTCGAAGACGGCGATGGCCTGCTCGAGGGTAAAGGCGTTCTCGTAGAGCGCCTTGCCGACGATGACGCCCTGGAGCGGCAGGGCGCGCAGGGCGCGCAGGTGGTCGAGGCTGCCGACGCCGCCGGAGGCGACGACGGGCACGTCGGTGGCCTGGGCGATCGCGCGGGTGGCGTCGACGTTGGGCCCGGCGAGCGTGCCGTCGGTGGCGATGTCGGTGTAGACGATCGCGGCCAGGGGCCAGTCGGTGACGCGCCGGGCCAGGTCGGTCGCGTCCAGCTCGGTGACCTGTTCCCAGCCCGAGACGGCGACCCGGCCGCCGCGTGCGTCGAGCCCGAGCACGAGTCGGCCGCGGTAGGTCGGGTTGCCCATCAGCCCCTCGAACCAGGCCCAGTTCTTCAGCGCCGCCGTGCCCAGCACCACGCGGTGCACGCCGGCCTGGAGCAGCCGGTCGATCACGCCCTCGGACCGCACCCCCCCGCCGACCTCGATCTTCAACGGCGTCTGGCGGCAGATCGACTCGATCTGCTCGACGTGGCGCATCCGCCCGGAGCGGGCCCCGTCGAGGTCCACCACGTGCAGCCAGGTGGCGCCGGCGTCGGCGAAGCGGCGGGCCTGTTCGAGCGGGTCGTCGCCGTAGGTCGTCTGGCGGTCGTAGTCGCCCTCGGTCAGGCGGACAACGCGGCCGCCGCGCAGGTCGATCGCGGGGAAGACAAAGGCGTGGGTGGCGGGGGAGGCGGGCGGTTTGCTCACGGTCGGGTCACGATAGGGCAAACGGCGGCGAGCGCCAACGCGCTGGGAGCGTCCGGGGCGTCGCTGCGCTCAGCCTGCGGCTTGAAGCCGCGAGGCAACGCCTCGCGGACGGCGCCGGCGTGGGTGGGTGCGTCGAGACCTGCGCTCCGTGGCTGTGCCGCGGCGCCGCCGCTTGGAGTTCAAGAGCGGGCGGTTTCGGGTTCGGCCACGGGCACGCGCTGCGGCTGGTCGCCGCCGCGGTGCCAGACGTCGTGGACGCGGAAGGCCTCGTGCGCGTCGGGGTGGTCGGTGCGGAAGTGGGTGCCGCGGCTTTCCTGGCGCCAGCGGGCGGCCTGGGTGATCAGGGCGCCGACGGTCAGCAGGTTCTGCACCTCCCAACCGGCACGCTCGTCGAAGATCTTGTCCATGGTGTAGCGGGCCCAGAACTCGAACATCTCGAGGACCTCGTGGAGGCGGGCGCCGTCGCGGCGGATGCCGACGTGGCGCCACATGACGCTGCGGAGGCTGGAGCGGACGTCGGCCAGGTCCAGCTCGCTGCGGTTGGAGGGGCGGATGTCGGAGACGATCTTGACGGGCGAGCGTGTGGCGTCGGCGAGGGCTTCGAGGCAGGTCCGGCCGGTGAGCTCGCCGAAGACGAGCCCTTCGAGGAGGCTGTTGCTGGCCAGGCGGTTGGCGCCGTGCAGGCCGGTGGCGGCGACCTCGCCGCAGGCGTAGAGGCCCGGGATGCTGGTTCGGCCGTGGGCGTCGGCGCGGACGCCGCCGATCATGTAGTGCGCCGACGGGTGAATCGGGATGGGCTGGGTGCCGGGGTCGATGTCGAACTTTTCGAGCAGGCGCGCGATGCCGGGGAACCGCTGGGCGAAGCGGTCGCGGCCGAGGTGTCGGACGTCGAGGTAGACGTGGGTGTGCCCGATCGTGGCCATCTGAGCGAGGATGGCGCGGGCGACGATGTCGCGTGGGGCCAGCTCGGCGCGATCGTCGTAATCGGGCATGAAGCGGTGGCCGTTGCGGTCGATCAGGTAAGCGCCCTCGCCGCGGACGGCCTCGGTGATCAGGGCGCGGCTGGCGCCGGCGATGTAGAGGGTGGTGGGGTGGAACTGCATGAAGGCGAGGTCCATCAGCTCGGCGCCGGCGCGGTAGGCGATGGCCAGGCCGTCGCCGGTGGCGACGGCGGGGTTGGTGGACTCGCGATAGACCTGGCCGCAACCGCCCGCGGCGAGGATGGTGGCGCCGGCCCAGATGACCTGCAGGCCGTACTTGGGGTGGTGGGTGATCGCGCCGAGGCACCGGCCGGGGCGCTCGCCGTTGCCGGTGATCAGGTCGAGGACGAAGCACTGGTCGAAGAGCCGGATGTGCTCGTGGGCGAGGACGCGACGGTGGAGCGTGGCGGCCAGGGCGCGACCGGTGGCGTCACCGTCGGCGTGGAGGATGCGGAAGTGGCTGTGCCCGCCCTCGCGGCCCAGCAGCAGCCCCCCCGCCGTCGTGTGTGCGCCGGGATCGCCCGGCGTCGAGGCGTCGAAGGGCATGCCCCACTCGATCAGCTCGGCGATGCGGCGCGGCGCGGCCTCGACCAGGGCGCGGACGACCGGCTCGTCGCACAGGCCGGCGCCGGCGTCGAGCGTGTCGCGCACGTGGGCGTCGAACGAGTCGTCCTCGCTGACCACCGCCGCCACGCCGCCCTGGGCCCAATACGTGTTCGACTCCTGCATCGAGCCCTTGGCGACGAGGATCACGTCGTGCCCGCCGTCGGCGTTGGCCGCCGCCAGCGCCGCGCGCATCCCCGCCACCCCCCCGCCGATGACCAGCACGTCGGTGAAGATCTGCGGCAGCAGCGTCGCCCGGAACGGGATCAGGTATCGGCGGTCGTCGATCGCTGGATGCATGGCTCAAGCCTCGGGTGTCGGGCCTGGGGCGCCGCCGGTACGGGCCGGTCGCGGCCACGCGACGCCGGCGCCGCGGCCGCTCACTCCAGCACGCCCCGGTCCGAAAAGCCGATGGACGGCAGCGGGATGTTCGAATCCGTGAGAATCTTGCGGATCTCGCCGGGCGGCTCGTACACCACCCACCCGCTCAGGTCGTACTCCTGGCCGCGCAGCGACTCGCCCGGGGCCGCGAACGCCGCGGTCAGCGAGAACATCTGCGATCCGCCGGCGGGCATCGTCACCGGCGGCAGCGCCGTGAACTCGAACACGTGCTCGCCCACCGACAGGCGGTACCGCGTCTCGCTGACCGGCAATGCCACGTCGTTGGGGTTGGTCAGCTCGACGTGCAGGCGGACCGTTGCGCCCTCGTCGGTGATCTGGTCGATCGCGACCGAGCGGACCTCGGCCGTCGGTCGCGAGATCCCGAAGCTCAGGAGCTGGCTGTCCACCAGCTCGGTTTTGGCCGTGCCGCAGCCACAGACCAGCAGCATCGCCAGCAGGATCGCCCGCGCGAGGGTCCACACCGTGTTGGGAGGCACGCGTCTGACCGTGATGAGAGCCCTCCGGGGCCGGCGCCGCGTCGCGGGAGGTGTGACGGTGCGATCGATGCCGATCCGAGCGATCCTGCCCGGCTCAGTCGTCGAGCAGTTGCTGGGCGAGCGTGATCAGCCGCTCGAGACGCACGGGCTTGAGGATGTAACCGTCCACGCCCAGCGTCTCGGCGTACTGCTGGTGCCGCTTGCCCTCGTTGGCGGTGACCATGATCACGCGGGGCGCGCCCTCGAGTTTCTTGATCCGCTCGAGGACGAGGAAGCCCGAGCGCTTGGGCAGCATCATGTCCAGGACGACCAGGTCGGGCGGGTCGGCCTCGCAGATGCGGACCGCGGAATTGCCGTCGCCGCACACCTGGGTCAGGGCGCCCTCGGCCTGCAATGCCTGGTCGATCGCCGCACGCACCTCGGCGTCGTCGTCGACGACGAGGATCTTCTTGTTCTCAAGCCGCAACTCTTCGGTCTGATCCACCATGACGCTCCGTGTCCTTCCAGCAGCGGTCCGCACAGACACAACGGGACGGGCGATTATTGAACGGCCGGGGCCGACGGTCAAGCGAGCCGCCGATCGGTCCGGGCTGGCGCCGGGTGGGGCGCGAGCGGCTCAGGCCGCCTGACCGATGCCGTGCCCGGCGGGCGCCGCGGCGGTGTGGTTCGCCAGGGGCGGCGGGGGCTCGCTGAGCCGGTGCATCAGCTCGTCGTCCATCCACGGCAGGCTTTCGAGCTGGCGTCGCAGGGCGCGGGGGATGGGCTTGCCCTGCTCCTCGTGGCGGGGCCGGTGACGCCAGCGGCGGTGCACCCACAGGTACTGATCCGGGCGCATGCGGACCATCGTCTCGATGGCACGGGTGTACCGCGCGGTGATGTAGAACAGCGGGTCGGGCCGATCCTGCCAGTCCTCGGGGCGGATGACGTCGGTGACGCCCAGCTCGTAGCGGAACTGCCCGCCGACGCGGTGCGTGTAGCCGCAGATGATCGGCAC
>CAYSIX010000122.1:0-12176 GCA_964431205.1 uncultured Phycisphaeraceae bacterium | reverse complement strand
ATCAGCAGCGCGATGATCGAGATCACCACGAGCAGCTCAATGAGCGTGAAGGGGCGTCGGGCGCGCATGGCACGGCATCCGGCAACGGGGTCAGCGGGAAAAGAACAAAACGGGGCGGATCAGTGGTTTGAGAGAGGGGGCCCGCGCGGGATGGGCAGGCGCTGCGTCTCGATCGCCGGTCGAAGTGGGGTATCCGGCACGATCGTCTGGACCGGGTGAAGGTCAACGACCAGGGCATCGGAGGCCTCGACGGACGCGGTCGGCCGCGCCGACAGCGCCTCGCACGGGGCGCACTCGTCCTCGGCGGGGGCCGGGGCGTCCTCACAGGGTGGATGCGAATCGTGCTCGTGACAGGGTTGCGGTGCCGGGGCGTGGGCGATCGCCTGATGCGCCAGCCACCCCGCACCGCTGAGGTGGGCGGCAGAGATCACGAGCAAGGCGGCCACAGGCAGGCGACGCATCAGCACGAGCAGATGCTACGCCTCGAACGGGCCGCGGTCAACGGCTTTTTGTTGATCTCCTGTGAGCGACGGCGGGCGACACGCCCGCGTGGCCCTACCATGTCGGCGTGCGATGCGACCTGCACATGCACTCGACCGCCTCGGACGGGACCGACGCCCCCGAGGCCCTGCCCCGCCTGGCGCGCGACGCCGGGCTGGGCGCCATCGCCCTGACCGATCACGACACCACGGCCGGGCTGGCCCGGTGCGCCCAAGCGGCCGAGGCGATCGGCATCGGGTTCCTGCCCGGCATCGAGCTGTCGGTTGATCCGGCGACGCTCTTCGCGGGGGCTGGATCGGCGGCCCCGCGCATCGGCACCTTGCACCTGCTCGGGTACGGCGTTCGACCCGACGAGCCCGGCCTCGCCGCCGTCGAGGCCCGCCTCCGCGACGCCCGTGATCAGCGCAACCCCCGCATCCTCGACCGCCTGCGCGAGCTGGGCGTCCGCATCGACCTGGACGAGGTGGTCGCCGAGGCCGGCGGGCAGATCGTCGGCCGGCCCCACATCGCCCAGGTCTTGCTGCGCAAGGGCTACGTCAAGTCCATCCACGAGGCGTTCATCAAATACATCGGGGAAGGGGCGCCGGCCCACGTCCGCAAGGACCGGCTCAGCGCCGCGGAGGCGATCGACACGCTCCACGACGCCGGCGCGTTGGCCGTGCTCGCCCATCCCGTGCAGATGCGACTTGAATCCGAGGTGCTCGACCAGGCGGTGGCGCGACTGCGCCGCCTCGGGCTTGACGGCATTGAGACCCGCCACAGCGATCACACCCCCGCCGACGTGCGCGCGTTCGAAAAGCTCGCCGAACGGTTCGGTCTGCTGACCACCGGCGGCAGCGACTATCACGGCGAGCGCAAACCCATCGCGCTCGGCAGCGTCACCGTCCCGATCGACGCGTTCGAGCAACTGCGCGCCGCGGGCGCCGCCGGACCGGTCACGGATCAGACGTGAGGGCGATAGGGACGGCGGGGAGCTCGATGGCTCAATCCGTCGAGAGCTCACGCCTCAGGATCTTGCCGGTCGGGCCGCGCGGCAGCTCGTCTACGACGCGGACCTCCCTGGGCACCTTGTACTGGGCCAGATGTTCACGGCAGAAGCTGCGCACCGCCGACTCGTCGAAATCGGTGTCTTCCTGCACCTCGACAAAGGCGACCGGCACCTCCCCGCGCATGCCGTCCTGTTTGCCGATGACCGCTGAGGCGCGGACCGTGGAGTGGCGGTTGAGCACTTCCTCGATCTCACGGGGAGACACATTCTCGCCGCCGATGATGAGCATGTCTTTTTTGCGGCCGGTGATGTAGAGGTAGCCGTCCTCGTCGACGCGGCCGATGTCGCCGGTGCGGAAGGCGCGAACGGGTTTGTTCTCGCCGGGCGGGGTCAGCTCGAAGATGACCCGGCGGGTCTGGTCCGGCATTTTGTAGTAACCGAGCATGATGTGGGGTCCGGCGAGGACGATCTCGCCCTCTTCGTTGGGGGGCAGGACATGGTCGTGCTCGTCGAGGATGAACTGGCGCACGCCGGGCAGGGGCAGGCCGACGGAGTGGCGACGCTTGTGCTGAGGCGTGCTCCAGTGCGTGGCGGGGGAGGTCTCGGTCAGGCCATAGCCCTCGAGGATCTCGAGGTCGAAGCGGTCAAGACAGGCCTGGTAGGTCGCGTCGGGCAGGGGCTCGCCGCCGGAGATGGGCAGGCGGATCGATTTGAAGTCGTCGGGCCCGGCCTGCTTGACCGACAGCAGGGCGCCGTACATGGAGGGCACGGCCATCATGATGTCGGGACGGTGCTTGCGGATCAGGTCGACGATCTTGCGCGGGACGAAGCGGGCGCTGTAGACGGTGGTGGCTCCGAGGCGCAGGGGGATGAGCGTGAGGGCGGTGAGGCCGAAGCTGTGGAACTGCGGCAGGACGCCGAGGAAGGTGTCGACGCGGGTGATGCTGGCGTGGCGGATACCGGCGTCGGCGTTGCTGCGGAGGTTGCCGTGGCTGAGCATGACGCCCTTGGGCCGGCCGGACGTGCCGGAGGTGTAGAGGATGACGGCCAGCTCGTCGCGGCCGTACAGCGGGGGCCAGCGTGGCTCGGGCGCGCCGGTGAAGTCCAGATCCTCGAGGCGGACGATACGGACGTCGTCGGGGATCGCGTCGCGACGGTCGTTTTCCTCGAGGAAGTCGAGCATGGGCCCGGCGGTGATCAGCGTGTCCACGTCACTGTCGCGGATCACATAGTTCAGCTCGTCGCGGGCCAGCAGGTAGTTGAACGGCACGGCGACGCGCTTGGCCAGCCACGTGCCCAGCAGGGCGAGCGGAAACGCGCCGCTGGTCGGCAGCATGATGCCCACGTGGCGGCGCTGGGTCGTCGCGGCGATGCGATGGGCGACGTAGAAGGCTCCGCCGACGACCTGGGCGTATGTGTAGCGTCGCCGGTCGTCGATGGCGGCCAGGCGACGAGGGGAGGTCAGAGCGTGGCGGAGGATCGGCCAGAGCAGGCTCATTCGAACGGTCCCTGCGCGAAAACTGTGACGATTGGGTTAGACTATACCTTCCCCGGATGCCAGGGCGAGCCGGTGGGGCCTGGGCGAGGTGTCGAATTCGGAGCCAGCACATGATCTTGGGACAATGGCGAGGCTTGCAAGCATGGGGTGGGTGCCTTGTCGGCGTGGTGCTGCTGGTCGGGGGGTGTGCCGGTTCACCGACGCCCGACCGATTCGCGGGCATGTACCAGGCGTACGAGCGCGGCGCGTATGACCAGGCGTACGACGAGGCGGTCCGCCTCGAGCGTGCCGCCACCGGGTATCAGCGCGACCAGGCGGTGTACATGGCGGGGCTGGCCGCCCAGCGGCTGGGCCGCCGGCAGGACGCGCTGTTTTACCTTCAGGAGGCGGCCCGCAGCGACGATCGCAAGCTCGCCGGCGACGCCACGGCCTCGCTCGGGCTGCTCTACGCCGAGATGGGCCAGTACGCGCTCTCAGCTCGGATGTTGCTGGACGCCGCCCAGATGCTCGAAGGGCAGGACCGCGCCAACGCTTTCTTTTACGCCGCGATCTCCCAGCAGAAACTCGGCCGACAGGCCCAGGCACGGACCAACCTGTGGCTCGCCCATGGCGCCAGCCGCGATTCCGATTTCCGCCGGCGTGTGCTCGACCAACTGACGGTCACCGGTTACACGCTTCAGGTCGGCGCCTTTCACAACCGCGAGAACGCGCAGCGTGCCGCCGAGCAGCTCGCCCAACGCACGACCGAGTTTCGCCTGAGCGCACCCCGGCTCATCGATGGGACCGACAGCTCGGGTCAGCGGACCACGTTCGTGCAGGTCGGCAACTTCTCGACGTTTGAATCGGCCAGACGCGCCCGCGAGCGGCTGGGTGTGACCGGCGCGATCATTGTCCCGCTCGCCGCGGCCCCGTGAACCGGCCGACTCAGGCGATGATGAACCGCTGGCTGGTCATCCGCGACAGCTCGTCGAGCTTCTCCTGGGTGTACGGATCGGTCCCGGTGAACTCGACCCCGTAGTCCACAGCGCCCTCGACGCGCTGTTCGACGCGGCGGACGATCCCGCTGACCGCCAGGCGCTCGGCCTCGTACTGGACGGTGAACGAGAGCTGATCCCCGATGCGCGCGATCGCGGGCCCCGGCACGCGCAGGCCGATCCCCGCCGGCGACAGGTCCACCACCGTGCCCAGCGAGCAGGCGATGTCTTCACAGCGCAGCCGGCCGTGCCGCCGACGCTCGGCGGGCGGCCCGTCCGAGGCGCCCGGGCCCGGGTGATCCGGCGGGACCGGCGGCTCCTCGCTGAACTCGGGGTCGAAGTAGCGGCGGAAGAATCCCATAGAACGTGCGTCGGCCGTTGATCGGCGTCCGTTGACTTGATTTCACGTTCGAGCCGATCGGCCGCGCCGCTGCGCCCGCACGACCGTTACAGACGGTGCCGGTGACGGGCCAAGTCCACGCGGTCGCCGGTCAGCGTCAGCCCCTCCGCGGTCAGCAACCGCCGCTTGGCGTCGAGCCCGCCGGCGAAGCCCGTCAGCCGACCGTCGCTGCCCACCACCCGGTGGCACGGTACCGTCGGTGCGTAGGGGTTCCGCCCCAGACACTGCCCCACCGCGCGATATGCTCGCGTCCCCAGCTTCTGCGCGATGTCGGCGTACGTCACCACGCGGCCCCGCGGCACCCGAGCCGTCAACGTCCACACCCGCTCGGCAAAGCTCATCCCCGTCATCAACCGCCCCGCCCGGATCGCCGCCAAATCGTGCGGCCGCCCGGGCCTGCTTCGTGTCATGGATCCGCTCCTGTTCCGTGACTCCGTCGGAAACGCCATGGT
Source organism: uncultured Phycisphaeraceae bacterium (assembly GCA_964431205.1). GTDB lineage: Bacteria > Planctomycetota > Phycisphaerae > Phycisphaerales > Phycisphaeraceae > CAYSIX01. The sequence continues at coordinate 7,363 of CAYSIX010000122.1, read as the reverse complement.
ATCACCGCTCGTGTTGCTCGACAAAGGCGCGCGGCGTGCGGATCGACACCCCACGAAAGGGATTCAGCACCAGCAGGTCTCGATCTCCGGTGACGATCACCTCTGCGCGGCCGTCGATGGCAAATGCGAGCAGGGCGTTGTCGGTTCGATCACGACACGCGTCTACTCGGATCTTCGGCTCACGAAGCTCACACTCGCGGTCCAGCACCGTCACCAGCCGACTCCGCTCCTGCATCGTCAGATAACGATCGAACTTGCGTCGGCTGAGCACCGTGATCAGCTCCATCCGTAGCGGTGTGGAAGCGAGCAAATCATGTTGCTCGCGCGCAATTTCCAATGCTCGGCTCGCGAGCGAATCACGAAACAGAGCGGCGCTCACCCAAACGTTCGTGTCAAAGACAACCTTCGAGTTCGTCGTCTCCGAGGATGTCCCGTAGGTTCTGTGGCGTCATCCCCCGCTCCGCCGCGGCACGCGACAGGTCTTCCAACGTCTGATCAACGGACGAGTCCGGTTCGATCAGGCTCAGCAGATGCAACGTCACCATCCGCTCGGTCTCACGGCGAGACTCTTGCGACGCGGACTCGAAGATCCGCGCCGCCGTCTCATCCACCTGAAGTCGAATCTCTTCGCGTTGCATGACGAGAGATTGTATCGGGCCGGGGGAAGGCGGTCATCAGTGATCGGCGCGATTCCGCCCCTGTCACCCTTCATTTCGCGCCTTTGCTCAACCTTGACACAGCAGTTCCTGCGTCTTCTGCCATCCGATGCATTCGTCCGTCACCGAAACGCCGTAGCGTAGATCGGACCGGTCGGCGGGGATGTCCTGGCGACCCTCGTGCAGGTGACTCTCGATCATCGCGCCGATGACCGCCGGCGACCCGGTCCCCCCCGCTCGGTCGCTCCACGCCCGCCGCTGCTCCATCAGGCTCTTCCAGACGATCTCCTGCCGTTCGTGCCGCTTGCCCGCGTTGGCGTGGGAGCAGTCCACCATCATGCGCGGCGGCAGCCCCGCGTCGGCGAGCTGCGTCGCCGCCCGCCCCACGTTCTGCGGGTCGTAGTTCGGTCGCCCCGCGCCGCCGCGCAGGATCACGTGCCCGTCCGGGTTCCCCCGTGTCGCGACGATGCACGTGCGCCCGTCCTCGTCGATGCCCAGGAAGTGGTGCGGGCTGCGGGCGCTCGTCATCGCGTCGATGGCCACCTGCAGGTTCCCGTCCGTGCTGTTCTTGAACCCGACCGGCATCGACAGGCCCGAGGCCATCTGCCGGTGCGTCTGCGATTCGGTCGTCCGCGCACCGACGGCGGTCCAGCTCACCAGGTCGTCGATGTACTGAGGCGTGATCGGCTCGAGCATCTCGGTGCCGGCCGGCAGGCCCATCGCGGTGATGTCCAGCAGCAGTTTGCGCGCCAGCCGCAGGCCCTCGGACATGTCGAACGAGCCGTCCAGGTGCGGGTCGTTGATCAGCCCCTTCCACCCGATGGTGGTGCGCGGCTTCTCGAAATAGACACGCATCACGACGTACAGCCGGTCGGCGACGCGACGGCGCAGCGCCGCCAGCCGCTCGGCGTACTCCAGCGCCGCCTTGACGTCGTGGATCGAGCACGGCCCGACCACCACGAGCATTCGCGGGTCTTCGCCGCGCAGGATCGCCCGGATCGTCTCCCGGCCCTCGAGCACGGTTTCGAGGCTCGCCGAGGAGATCGGCAAGGCCGCCTTGAGCTGGCGCGGCACGGTCAGCGGCGTGGTGGCCACGACGTTCACGTCGTGGATCGCGGGTTTTTCGATCTTGATCGTCACGCGGTGGCTCTCGCGGTCGGGGCCTTGCGGTTCGGGCGCCGTCCGCACGGGCCCGGTCGGAACGAGAATTCTAGCGACCGGCGTTCTCGACGTCGCGCACGCACCGGAAGCCGGCGTTGGACGTCGAGCTGTCGGGCGTGTTACCGGTGCGGGCGGCCACGCGGTAGCGGTTGCAGTAGGAGCGGTGGCAGAGAAACGATCCGCCCTTCTGGAGCTTGTGCGTGCCGGTCTCGGGCCCGAACGGGTTGTCCCGGGTCTCGGGGCGATCGGCCACGTGCCATTGCGGGTCGAACCAGTCGTGGGTCCACTCCCAGACGTTGCCCGAGACGTTGTGGAGGCCGAAGCCGTTGGGCTCGAATGCATCGACGGGACAGGTGCCGGCGTAACCGTCCTCGGCGGTGTCGCGTTCGGGGAACTTGCCCTGCCAGATGTTGCAGCGGTGCCCGCCCCGCGGCGTCAGCTCGTCGCCCCAGGGGTAGAGCTTCTGCACGAGCCCGCCCCGGGCCGCGTACTCCCACTCGGCTTCGGTCGGCAGCCGCTTGCCCGCCCAGCGGCAGTACGCCACCGCGTCGTTCCACGACACGTGCGTGACCGGGTGGTCCATGCGGCCCTTGAGGTTGGATCGCTCGCCCTCCGGCCGACGCCAGCACGCGCCCGGCACCGCGATCCACCAGCCCAGGCCCGGCACCGCGTTCTTCGACGCCAGCCGATCCGCGTACTTCTTCGGCAACAGATTCCGGAACACGAACGACCAGCCGAAGCGCTCGGCGTCCGTGGTGTACCCGGTCGCCTGAACGAACGCCTCGTACTGGGCGTTGGTCACCGCGCACGCGTCAATGTAGAACGAGTAAAGCCGCACCTCCCGCACGGGGCCCTCGCCGTCGGCCTCCCAGCGTTCGTCGCTGTCGGTGCCCATCAGGAACGCGCCGCCTTCGAGCCGCACCATCCCCTCGGTCGAGCCCGCGTCGGCGTGACGGATCGGCTCGGCCAGCGGCACGTCCACGAACGGCACCGGCGGGCCCCCCGCCGTCGCCCCGCGCGACACCGTCGTCACGCTCGCCGCCATCGCCTTCGTCGGCGTGCAGCAGGCCTTGGGCCGCGATCCCGTAGGCGTGACTCCGCTCATCCTCGCATCCTACGCGCTCGCCGGCTTCGCCACAGCCACGTGAAACCCCTCGGTGGGCGTGGTCAGACGCTCGGTTATTTCCGGCTCACACCAGCCGCCGTTCTCCAGCTCATACCACGTCACCGACAACCGCCCGTGTCCCTTGATCGCCACACTGCCGCCGACCGGGAAGCACACCGCGTACACCCGACCCTCCTCGGCCGTGCAATACGCGCCGTTCCACGGCCGCTGCTCGAGCAGGTCGTTCGCCGGCCGGCACCGCGTGACGTCGATCTCATCGGTCACCGCCCGCGCCGCACGGATATGTCGCTGTGCCAGCTCGCCCAGCCCCAGGCCGTGCGGCGGACGATGGAATCGAACCGCCGCGCACCCGCCGACCAGGCTCTTCCAGAATCGCTCGACGCCCTCCTGCGTCGAGCCGTGGGGCCCGCCGTCGGCGCCATACACCTTCACGCAGTTCATCGGCCGTTCGATGCCCAGCTCGACGAGCTGCCGCCGACGGGCCTGGAGATTGTCCCAGTGTGCCTCGCCCTTCATCTGGTTGTTCTGCGAGCAGTCGATGAAGGGGTACGTGTCGGGATCGAGAAACGTGGCGTCATGTCGCGGGTCGGTGATGTTCCAGTTGTCCCACATCTCGGTGGTGTAGGCCGTGACGCCTCGCTCGCGCGCGGCCCGCTGAATCATCCTCGCCCAGTACGCGCCCCACTCGGCTCGAACGTGTGTTTCGTTGTCGATGCAGTAGAGCACGTGGTCGAACGGGAGCGTGATCTCGAGCAGGCGTTCGAGGAACGCCTGTTGGATCGGCAACAGGATGCGGTTGTTGTCGAGCTCCGGGACGGTTCGGAAGAACGGGTGATCGATCTTGGCCGGGTGCAGGTGGTAGGCTTCGGCGAGGCCGGACTGCTCGGCCGTGTACGTGTCGTTGTTCTTCGGATTCAGCGGGTTGTGCTGCCAGGGCTCGCGGACGAGGTCGAAGCGGTCCCACAGCTCGATCTGCATGACGATGTCGCGTTCGTGGGTGGCGCGGACGAAGCGTTCGAACCGCTGCCAGTAGCCCTCGTTGAACGTGTACAGGTCGCGTGTGAAGGGCCAGACGTCACCGGAGTCCCGGCTGGACATGGTGCAGCGGACGTAGTTGCCGCCCAGCGAACGCAGCGTGTCGAGCTCGGCCTCGACGTGAGGGACCTGGAAGAGGTTGTCTTCGCTGGACCCGCCGATCAGCGGCCGGGTCTGATCGCGGAAACGCCAGTAAGACGGGCGCTGCGGGTCGGGGTGGACGCGGTCGGACATGGCGCTTCCCGTCGATCGATCGCGGCTCAGGGGATCGCGCGCGGCCGGATGATGTAGGCGACGCCGCCTTTGTCGAGCCAGGCCCGCGCAAGCTCATCCGCCTCGTACACGATGCCCTCGCCGTGATCCTTGCTCGCCGGGTCGTTGACGATCGCGTCGCCCTCAGGCGTGAGCCCGCGGATCACGATCAGGTGGCCGGCCGTCGATCGCATCACGTTGCTGGGAAACTCATCGCGCCCGAAGCGGATTGACGCGATGATCGGCTGCCCCTCGGCGATGTACCGCTTGACCTGATCCCACGTGCGAACCCGGACCAGTTCCGCGTCAAAACCCTGCTCGGACGCCCACGCCACCGCCCGGCCCCAGTTGCCGAAGATCCCGTACTCCTCGTCGTAGATCGCCAGCGCGTTGGTCCGCGTCGGCAGCGACACGCCGAAGTGCTCCATCACCATCGAGACCGACGTCGGCGAGCAGATCCGCGGCTTGAGCCGATCACCTTCCACCGCCTGCGTGCGGAACGGCACGCCCAGGTCCCGCGCCCACCGGTCCGCCGGCGGCGCCGGCTCCCCCGTCGTCACGACGCCCGGGCCCGAGCTGACCACCACCAGCTTCTCCAGCGCCGGCGCCCGGTCCGACTCGATCGCGTAGCTGTACAGGTTCACCCGCGCCTGATACGCATCCGCCGGGCGGGTCAGCTTGATGTAGTCGATGTCCACCTCGCCGTGCTCGAACGCGATCGAGTCCTTGCCCCGGCGTGGCGTCCGACCCCACGAGCCGAGGTACAGCCACGGCGACCACGCGCCGGTCGCCCGGTCTCGCGTGCGGATGAACAGCGTCGCGCCCGTCTGATCCGGCGCCGTCAGATTCCAGGACGGCAGCAGTTCGGTGAACGGGACCCGTGGCTCTCGCACGGGCGAGGTCCACGTGCCCCGCCGGGGGTACCGTGTGCTTTGATCGTCGGCCAGCGTCAGCCGCGCGGGCGACGCGGTCACGATCCCGACGTGCTCGGCCTCGCCAGACGCGAACGCCTCTCGACCGGCGAAGACCGCACGCTCGTCGACCATCCCCTGCGGGTTGTTCAACCAGTCGGGCCCCTCCCCGGCGCGTGGACCCGTGGCGCAGCCGCCGATCAACGACAACCACGCCGCGAACGTCACCGTCACCACGAGTCGCACGGCACACCGCACCCGGCACGCGAGTGTCCGTCGATCTGTGCTGCTCACCAGTGCCATACCTGATTCCACGCGGTCATCCAATCGTCGGCGATGCTTCGAACCAGCAGCGGCTCGACCAGCTCGACCCCGTGCCGGCCCTTGAAGTCCGTCGCCTTGTCCACCGTGTCGAGCTGGATCTCGATCGTGCACGGCTTGCCCGGATCATAGGCCTTGACACCGATCGGCTCGCTCAGGGCCCGCCTCGCCCCGTCCTCGATCCACTGCCGCACCTTGCGAACCGGAAAGTTCCGGGCCGAATATCGCGACAACCCCCGCTTGACCGCCACCGTGTGCAGCCCGTCGCCCAGCAGCGCCCGGCCCTCGCGGCACGTCGCCTCGTCGCCGGTGATCAGCGGCACCGTCACACCGTAGTGGCCGCACAAGGCTGCGTTGATCCCGAACTCCCCGACGCTCACGCCGTTGAACCGCAGGTCCGCCCACTTGGTCGTCGAGATCGTGTGGCACAGCACGCCGTCGGGCGTGCCGGCCTTGGCATGCATCGCCACCGCCAGCATCGCGTCACATCCCCGCTCCAGCACCTCCGTGTACCGGCCCCACGCGTGGTGCGATACCCAGTCGCAGTCCGGGTGCAGCTCCTCGGGGATCAGCGAGTTAAACGAGCCGTCGCCCCCGGCGCCGTGGCAGTCGACCACGACGATCTCGGTCGCGCCGGCCGCCTTCGCGCCCCGCACCGCCGCGTTGATCTCTTCCGTGTAGAGCTTGCGCCCCTCCTGATACATCGGCGCGCCGTAGTCGACCTGGTCCCAGGTCACGATCCCGCCAACCCCCTCCATGTCCGACATGATCAATACACGCATTCCGCGAGCTCCACCTGCTACCAGCGAGTCTGTGGTTGAGCGTGCTTGATCCGGGGTCAATCACCCGGGCGTGGCACGACCGGTCCGCGTCCTCACACGTCGAGGTTCTTGACCTCCAACGCGTGCTCCTCGATGTAACGCCGCCGCGGCTCGACCTCTTCACCCATCAGGATGCTGAACAGTTGCTCGGCCTCGGAGGCGGCGTCCCAGGTGACCCGCAGCAGCACGCGCTTGGCCGGGTTCATCGTCGTGTCCCAGAGCTGCTCCGCGTCCATCTCGCCCAGACCCTTGAACCGCTTGATCTCCATGCCGCCCTTGCCGATCTCGAGCACGGCGGGCACGACGTCGGCGAGGTTGATTACCGGCTTGACGTGCGGCTGGTCCTTGGCGTCGCGGTAGTGCAGCTCGAAGCGTGTCGGCAGGGCCACGCCCGTGATCGACTCGCGCTGCTCGAGGCAGTAGTCGTCGATGGACAGGCCCAGGTCAGTCAGACGGGCGAAGAGGCGTTCGAGGTCGCGGACCTCGTGCAGCTCCTTGCGGGTGGCGTGCCGCGCGGAAGATGGGCCCGGCTTGCCGTCGCCGGCGTGGTCAGAGATGACCTTGTCCATCTCGGGGTCGGCGCCGGTCAGGCCGTGCTCGGCGCGGAAGGCGTCCTCCTCCTGCTCGGACCAGAAGAAGAAGTCGCCGCTGACGCCGTCGCCCCCGGCCAGGCTGGGGACGTTAAGGTGGACCCGTGGCAGCCGGCCTTCACCGCGCGGGTCCCGCTCACGCAGCGACAGCAGGTGCGCGAAGTGGAGCCCGCGTCGGCTCAGGACGCTGACCAGCTCCTCGATCTGCTCGAGCACCGAGAACACGTCGAGGAGCGTCTGGCCGCTGAGCCGCGACTGCTCCTGCCGGTCGGGCCCGAACACCACGAGGCTCGTGCCGTCGAGGCCCAGCTCGCGCAGCACGCTGCGCATGCGTTTCTCGTTGAGCACGAACTCGCTCTTCTTGCCGCGGCTGACCTGATAGAGCGGCGGCTGGGCGATGAACACGCGGTTCTGGCGGATCAGCTCCGGCATCTGACGGAAGAAGAAGGTCAGCAGGAGCGTGCGGATGTGGGAGCCGTCCACGTCCGCG
>CAYSIX010000121.1:0-12185 GCA_964431205.1 uncultured Phycisphaeraceae bacterium | reverse complement strand
TGTGCGCGTGCTGGAGCAGGTAGGGGCTGGTCTCGTCGATCAGCGCGTTGGTGTATTTCCACGAGCCGTCGGGGTGGACGAGCTTGTCGTGGTGGGGGTGGACGTCGGTGGTGGCCTGACTGGGCATGAGGATCCATCCGGTGAGCAGGAGTGCGAGCAGGACGAGCAGCAAGTTGAGGCGTCGGCGGTTCGCCATTCGCTTTGCATCCTAGACGGTTGCGGGTGCGCCGGGCCAACCCGGCCGCGCGAAAGGCGGGCCGATACAATCGCGACGTGCGGCTGCTCGGAACAATCGCCCGCCGCCGCGGGGTTATTCCGCCGGCCGCGACGCCTCGCGGCTCAGGAGCGCCGAGATGATCCGACAACAACACATCCAGGCCTATCCCGACTTCCCGTGGCTGGACGGGTCGGACCCCGCGGGGGTGCAGCAGTTCGTGATTCAGCGCGGGTGGCTGGAGCGGGGCGAGCGGTTCGTCGGCTGCGAGAAGGCGGGCGAGGGCAATATGAACCTGACGCTGCGGGTGCGGACGGATCGGCGGACGGTGATCCTCAAGCAGGCGCGGCCGTGGGTGGAGAAGTACGACCACATCCCGGCGCCGTGGGACCGAGCGGTGCACGAGCAGCGGTTCTACGAGCGGGCGGGTTCGATCCCGGCGGTGGCCAGTCGCATGCCGCGGCTGCTGCGTGCCGACGAGGCGGCGCGGGCGCTGCTGCTGGAGGACGTCGAGGGCGCCAGCGACCTGACGGGGCTGTATTCGGGCGGCGAGCTGGAGGGGACGACGCGCCGGTCACTGGCGGCGTACCTGGCGGCGCTGCACGGGGCCACGGCGGGCGAGCCGGACCCGGCGTTCGCCAACCGGGCGATGCGCGAGCTGAACCACCAGCACATCTTCGACGTCCCGCTTCGGGCAGACAACGGCCTGGAGCTGGAGCGGTTCGAGCCGGGCCTCACAGACGCGGCGGCGGCGCTGCGCGAGGACGGGGCGTACGTCGAGCGGGTGCGACAAACGGGCGAGCGTTACCTGGCCGACGGGCCGTGCCTGGTGCACGGCGACTATTTCCCCGGTAGCTGGCTGCGCTCGCCGCGGGGCGTGTTTGTGATCGACCCGGAGTTCTGTTTTTACGGGGACGCGGCGTTCGACGTGGGCTTTGCGCTGGGGCACCTGGCGCTGTCGCGCCAGCCGCGGGAGGCTGCCGAGGCGTTCGTGGCGGAGTACGAGGCGGGGCGTGGGCGTGAGGGCGAGCCGCTGGCGGATGAGTGGGTAGGGCGTTACGCGGCGGTGGAGGTGATGCGTCGGCTGATCGGGGTGGCGCAGCTACCGATCCCGCCGAGCGAGGGCCGGCGGGGCGAGCTGCTGGAGCGGTCGCGGCGGGCGATGCTCGAGGGTTCGCCGTGGCCGCTGTGGGAAGGTGGGGCGTGAGCGACGCGACGCTGGTGGTGGTCATCCCGACGCTGAACGAGCAGGGGCACGTGGCGGGGGCGATCCGCTCGGCGCAGGGCGACGCGCGTGCGCGGGTGGTGGTGGTGGACGGCGGCAGCGAGGACCAGACGCGGAGGATCGCGGCGCGGCTGGGCGCGGAGGTGCGGGTGTGCGAGCGGGGCCGGGCGGCGCAGATGAACCACGGCGCGGCGTTGGCGGGTGACGACGACCTGCTGCTGTTCCTGCACGCGGACACGCGGCTGCCGGCGGGGTACGGTGAAACGGTGAGAAGGTGCCTGGCGAGCGCCGGCGTGGCGTGCGGGGCGTTTCGGCTGAGAATCGACGGGCCCGAGCGGGTGCTGCGCCTGATCGAGCGGGGGGCGAACGGGCGCAGCCGCTGGCTGGGGATGCCGTACGGGGATCAGGCGCTGTTCATGTCGGCGGAGGCGTTCCGTCGCGTCGGCGGGTTCCCGGCGATGCCGGTGATGGAGGACTTCGAGCTCGTGCGAAGGCTGCGTGGGCGGGGGCGGGTGGTGCTCGCCGATCAGACCGTGGACACCAGCGCCCGGCGCTGGCGCAAGACCGGGCCGTGGCGGCTGACGCTGGTGCACCAGCTCATGGCGATGGGTTATCTCGTGGGCGTATCGCCCGAGCGGATCGCGACGTGGCGGCGGGACCGCGCGGGCGCGGGGCGGCGGGAATCCGTAGCCGCACCGACGCGCCGGCGCCCAGCCGGGACGGGCCGTGAGCGCAAGCGAGCGGCCCGATCCGACGCCTCGCTCACGCGCCCGGTTCGGTCATGAAGATGCGCCGGGCCCCGCGCGGTATGATGGTTCGTTGTGGTAAAGAATCTACGCATTGGGCACGCGATCGCTTTGGGGCTGGCGTGGACCGTGGCGGCGGCGATGCCCGTGACCGCACAGGACAGCCAGCGCGTGTTGACCGTCGCGGCCGACGGCTCGGCCGAGTTCCGCTCCGTCCAGGCGGCCGTGGACGCCGTGCCGGAGGGCAACGCCGAGCGCGTGGTCATCCGCATCTGCCCCGGCGTGTACCGCGAGCGGCTCGTCGTGCCCCGTGAGAAACCGTACATCACCTTCCGCGGCGAGGACGCGCACACCACCGTGCTGACCTACGGCCTGCACGCCCGCTCGCCTAAGCCCGACGGCGCGGGCGAGGTGGGCACCACCGGCAGCAGCAGCACCTTCCTCAAGGGTGACGACTTCGTCGCCGAGCGCATCACCTTCGCCAACGACACGCCCGACGGCGTCGCCCAGGCCGTCGCCGTCAAGGTCGAGGGCGACCGCATGACCTTCCGCGACGTGCGGTTTCTCGGCTGGCAGGACACGCTCTACGCCCACGGTCGGAGCATGGAGTCGCCCGCGCCGGCCCGCCAGTACTACCGCGACTGTTACATCGAGGGGGACGTGGACTTCATCTTCGGCTCGGCGACCGCGGTGTTCGAAAACTGTGACATCCACAGCAAGAGCGCCGGTTACGTCACCGCCGCGTCGACGCCCGCGCACCGCGCGCACGGCTACGTGTTTCTCGACTGTCGGCTGACCAAGGCGCCCGGCGTCGAGCCCGCGACGGTGTACCTCGGCCGGCCGTGGCGCGACCACGCCGCCGTCGTGTTCATCCGTACGTGGATGGACGACCACGTCCGCCCCGAGGGCTGGCACAACTGGAGCCGACCCGAGCGTGAGGCCACGTCGCGGTACGCCGAATACGCCAGCCACGGCCCCGGCGCGGCACCCGAGGCGCGCGTGCCGTGGGCGAAGCGGCTCAGCGACGACGAGGCCGCGGCGTACACCGCCGCCCGCATCCTCGCCGGCGACGACGGCTGGGACCCCACGGTGGCGCATTGATGCGATCGACTTTGCAAGCGTGCGTCGCACAGCCGCGGGGCAACGCCGTGCGGACAGGAGCGATGCGCGGGGATCCCGCGTGCCGTGTGGCACACACGCCGAAGTCGCCGTCCGCGACGCGTTGCGTCGCGGCTCGGTTGCGTCAGGACGGTTGACTCTGCTGCCGCAGACACCACGAGCAGTGCCCGCACGGCCCGTCGAGCGTCTGGCCGAAGTGCTCGCAGACCGCCGCCACCTGGCACCCGCGGTGCGCCGCCAGGCCGTACATCTGGTGCAGACGCTTCATCTCGTTGTCCTCGCGGCGGCGCATGCGTTCGTCGAGCTTGCCCGCCAGCGCGCCGCGATCCTCCGGCCGCTTCAGGCGGCGGTACTGATACCGCACGTTGCCCGCGCGCAGCTCGATCATCCGCTGCTCGGCCAGCCAGTCCAGGGCGCGGACGACCCGGCTACGCGGCGTCTCCAGCCGGCGGGCCACCTCGGCCACGTCGATCGTCAGCCACGTCTTGCCCCGCTTGGCCAGGCGGAACACCCCGGCCAGGAACGCCCGCCGCTCGCCCTCGAACCGCGCCAGGATCCGCTGGCCCGTCTGGTGCGGCTTGAAGCGGTACTCGGTGTAAACCGGCGTCCCGCCCTCGAGGTAGCCCAGCAGCTCCAGGTATGTCAGCAGCGTCCGGACGACCAGCGGCCGCGTCCCGAACCGCTTGGCCAGCTCGTGCACGCCCAGCTCCAACTGTTCACCGTGATCGAAGATGTCGGCAACGATCGATTCGACGGCCTCACGGCTGGGCGTGTCCGCGGTGATGAAGTTTTCCAGCACTTCCAGGTCGTCGCCGCAGACGAAGACCTCGCACGTGGACGGCTCGCCGTCGCGCCCCGCCCGGCCGACCTCCTGCGCGTAGTTCTCCAGGCTCTTGGGCAGGTTGTAGTGGTACACGTAGCGGATGTTCGCCTTGTCGATGCCCATGCCGAAGGCGATCGTCGCCACGACGATCGCTCGGTCGCCGGCCATGAACCGGTCCTGCACCGCGGTGCGCTCGTCGCGCTCCATGCCCGCGTGGTAGTGGTGGGCGTCGAACCCGGCGGCGCGCAGCCGCTCGGCGACGTGCTCGGCCGTCCGCTGCAGCGTCACGTACACGATCGTCGGCCCGGGCGGGCGCTTGCGCAGGCGCGCTTCCAGCTCGGCGTCGCGCTGGTGGCCGTTCATCCGCGTCAGCAGCATCGTCAGGTTCGGCCGGTAAAACCCGGTCGTCACGGCGCAGCCGCGGTCGATCTCGAATCCGCGGCAGATGTCCTTGAGCACCGGCGGCGGGGCGGTGGCGGTCAGCGCCAGCACGCGCTCGGCCTTGAACTGCTGCGCGAACCGCGCGAGCTTGAGGTAGTCCGGCCGAAAGTTGTGCCCCCACTCCGAGATGCAGTGCGCCTCGTCCACGGCGAACAGGCCCACGCGCAGGCCCACGAGCACCTGCCGAAACCGTTCGTTCATGAACCGCTCGGGCGCGACGTACAGCAGCTTGAGTCGATCCTCGCGCAGGGCGCGCATGGCCTGGCAGTAGTCGTCGAGCGAGAGGGTCGAGTCGAGCCGCTGCGCCGCGATCCCGCGGCGCTGCAACGCGTCGATCTGGTCCTTCATCAGGGCGATCAGCGGCGAGACGACCAGCGTCACGCCCGGCAGCGCCATCGCGGGGAGCTGATAGCACAGGGACTTGCCCCCGCCGGTGGGGAAGACGGCGGCGGCGGAGCGGCCCGCGAGCAGGTGCTCGATCACCTGCCGCTGGCCCGGCTTGAACTGGTCGAACCCGAAGTGCCGGCGCAGCAGCTCGGCGGGGTCCTCGGTGGCGACGTGGGGCATGACGGGCTCCCGGATCGGACCGTCATGATACCGGCGGGGCGGGCGGCGGCAAATATGGGGGAAGGCGGAACGAGGTGGGAAGGTGGAAGGCGGAAGTGGGAAGGTGAAAGTGGAAGACGATGCTTGGCGGGTGGCACGAAGTGCCCCGAGTGGGGGTTCAAAGTTCAAGAATCAAAGGGCAGCGTGCAGCGCTCGAGCTCGATCACCCAATCACCCAATCACCCAATCGCCCAATCCGCATGGATCCCGGCGAAGGCGGCTCGCGGACTCACCGCCATCACCGGGCGTCCATGAAAGAAGCGACGCGGCTCTGCCTTGCCGCAGTGTCTTCACGCCGCGCGGCGCAGGCCGCTGTCGCGCAGGTAGTTGTCCAGGCGGTGGCGGTCGCCGTCGTGGGCGAACTCGTCGAAGTTCATGCCCATGCGGTGGGGCCCGACGGCCTCGTCCTCGGTGTGCAGGCGGACGACGCGGCCGACGGCGCGGAAGGTGGTGTGGTGCTGACCCGGGAGCATGCCGCGGACCTCGACGACCGTGCCGGGCTCGAGCGGCTCGTCGAGCTCGAAGCGCATGCCGGCGACGGAGATGTCGTAGATGTAGCCGGTCCAGCGGTAGCGTCGCTCGCCGCGGCGTCGGACGCGCAGCAGGGTGTACATCGCCGGGACGCGCAGGCGCGGCTGCTGACGGGCTTCGGCGCGCGATTCGACCGCTTCGGACATGGCTGGCTCCTTCCCCGGGCCCGGGCCACGAACCCCGTGGCCGTGCCTCGCGCATCGGCGGGATCATGAGCCCGGTTTAGACGGCACAGACAAAAAAACCGTTGCAACCGTCACGATTGCAGGGCGGCGACGGCCCCGGCCGATAACGACCCTGTGACCACCAACCTGCGCCTGGCCCGAGACGACACCCCCGACGCCCACCGGCCCCGCGCCGATGGACCTCGCCCCGCCCCCGATCAGCGCGACGGCCCGACCGCGCTGCTGATCGGCACCGCGCTGAGCGTCCGTCAGCTCCGCCACGCCCTCGACGCCGCCGACCGCCCACCGCGCGTGATCGGTTGCCTGCTCACGGCTCGGCGGACCGACGCCGCCGACGCCGGCCCCTGCCCCGTCCTCGGCGAGCTGGCCGACCTCGAAGACGCCGTGCACGCCCACCGCCCCGACCTCGTGCTGGTCTGCCTGCCCGTGGCCATGGCCCGGCAGGGCGAGGACGTCGCCCGTCGGCTCGACCGCCTGGGCGCGACCTGGCGGGCCATGCCCACGCTCAGCGATCAGCTCGCCGGCCGGATCTCCACCCGCGGGACCGTCAGCGACGGCGTGGCGACGAGCTTCACCCGATCGGGCGGGCCGCCCGGCGGCGCGGCCGTCGACCCCACCCTGCTCATCCCACGACGCCCGCACGACCTCGACGAGTCCGCCATCCGCCGATGCCTCCGCGGCCGCGTCGTGCTGGTCAGCGGCGCCGGCGGGTCCATCGGCTCCGAGCTGGTCCGCATGATCGGACGCTTCGAGCCCGACCGGCTCGTGCTCGTCGAGCGATCCGAGAACGCCCTGTTCGAGATCGACCGTGAGCTGGGCCGTGTCTTCCCCGACGTGCCGCGCTCCGCCGAGCTGCACGACGTGACGCTGGCGCCCGCGACGCGCGAGCTGGTGGCGCGGCACCGCCCGGCCGTCGTCTTCCACGCCGCCGCCCACAAGCACGTGCCCATGATGGAGGACCACCCCGCGGCCGCGGTCGAGAACAACTTCTACGGCACGCGGGCCCTCGCCGACGCCGCCGACCGCGCCGGCTGCGATCGCTTCGTCATGATCTCGACCGATAAAGCCGTCAACCCCACGTCCGTCATGGGCGCGAGCAAGCGGCTGGCCGAGCTGTACATCCAGCACCTGAACCGGCGAAGCGAAACGGTGTTTTCCGTCGTGCGGTTCGGGAACGTGCTGGGCTCGGCGTGCAGCGTGCTGCCGATCTGGACCAGCCAGCTCGCCCTGGGCGGGCCGATCACGGTCACGCACCCGGACATGCGGCGGTACTTCATGACGATCCCCGAGGCGGCGGGGCTGGTGCTCCAGGCCGGCAGCTTCGACCCGGGCGATGCCCACGACGTGACACCGGCGAAACCCGGAAACGCCACCGGCCGGGCCGATCATCCGCACGCGGACGCGCGTGGCGGCGAGGTGTTCCTGCTCGACATGGGCCAGCCGATCCGCATCGTGGACCTGGCCGAGCGGTTCCTGCGCGTCCACGGGTTCGAGCCGAACGTGGACGTGGCGATCCGCTTCACGGGCGTGCGGCCGGGCGAGAAGCTCTACGAGGAGCTGGCCTACGACAGCGAGGACGTGCTGCCCACGCCGCACGAGGCGATCCGCATCTGGCGGACCGCCCCGCCCGACCCGTCGCACATGCAGCAGGTGATCGCGACATTCGACCGGCTTCGCGGCCGCGGCGGCGAGGCGGCCCACCCCTGGCAGGGCGTCAGCCGCGAGGCGATCGTCAACGCACTGCGCCACGCCGTGCCCGAGATGCTCCACGCCGTGGCGGGATGAAGGCGCACTCGGGCACGTCCGTGCAGTATTTCCTGGGCCAGTCGATAATTCCACGGCTTGGTTTCAAGCCAAGCCGTGCCGAGGCGGCGCGGGTCGTGCGTGTTCACGTCGAGCGCCGGTCGGGAACGAAACGTGCGTTCGTCACGGCTTGACCTACCGGTCAAGCCGTGGCATCCCAGGGGGGGTCAAGCCGTGGCATCGGTGGGAACAGACAAGCCGTGGATTCATACCCTTGTCGAGTCTTAAGGCGTGTCCGGCGGGTGCCACGGTCGCTCGCGACGGTGCCGCCGCCTTGCTCGGCGTGCCGCTTGCCGCTAACAAGGCCGCATGAGCAAGCCCCGCCGACGTGATCAGCTCCGCCCCGTGACGATCCGCCCGTTCCCCGCCGCCGCGCCCGGGTCGGTGATGATCGAGCAGGGCCAGACCCGCGTGCTCTGCACCGCCAGCGTCTCGGCCGAGCCGCCGCGCTGGATCCCCACCGACGAGCAGGGCAACCCCAGGCACGGCTGGGTCACCGCCGAGTACGCCATGCTGCCCGGCTCGACGCCCGACCGCAAACGCCGCGGGCCCGACTCGCGCGGGACCGAGATCCAGCGCCTCATCGGCCGAACGCTGCGCGCCGCGGTGGACCTGGAGAAGATGCCCGGCGTCGCGATCACCTGCGACTGCGACGTGGTGGTCGCCGACGGTGGAACCCGCACCGCGTCGATCACCGGCGCGTTCGTCGCGCTGGCCATGGCCGTGCGCTGGGCGCGGCAGCAGGGCCGCATCGCCCGCGACCCGATCCTCGGCCCGGTGGCCGCGGTCAGCGCGGGGATCATCGACGGCCAACCGCATCTGGACCTGGACTACGAGCTGGACGTGCGGGCCGAGGTGGACCTGAACGTGGCGATGAACCACCGCGGACGGTTCGTGGAGGTGCAGGGCACGGGCGAGGCGGGGGTGTTCAGCCGCGCGCAGCTCGACGCGATGCTGGACCTGGCGGGCAAGGGGATCCGGCGATTGATCCGCATCCAGCGCGACGCCCTGCGTCGTTGACGCGACAACCAATCCGACAGCGCAGTCCCAAGCCGGGCCGGAGCGGCGCAGCCGCGCAGGCCCGGGTTCCCCCGGGCGCAGCCTTGTTGAGCCTCACACCGGCTCGGGCTTGGGGATGTACTTCTCCACCAGCATCTGCGCCATCTGCTTGGCGATGTGCGCGCTCTCGCGCTGGAGCGTGACCTGCTTGGTGACGTAAGTGCCCTCCATCAGCAGGACCATCTGCTTGGCGAAGGCGTCCGGGTCGTTGCAGCCGGCGCGCCGGGCCAGGTCGCGGATGATGTGCTCCACGCCGCGCTTGTTCTCGATCGCGACCTCGTGCGCCGGATCGTGCGGGTTGGGGAACTCGACGGCGACGTTGATGAAGATGCAGCCGTGGTAGTCGTCGCTGTTGATGAAGCGGTCGAGCACGTCGAAGACGGCGAGCAACTGGTCGCGCGGGTCCGCCCCGCCGTGCTCGCGCAGCATGTCGGCGAACTGCTCGCGCCACATGCGGTCGTTGACGCGCAGGACCTCGAGGATCAGCTCGTCCTTGCTCTCGAAGTGGTTGTAGAAGGTGGTCTTGGTGACGCCGACGGTGGCGAGCAGTTGGTCGAGCCCGGTGGCCTGGAAGCCGTTGCGGTAGAAGAGGCTGTGGGCGGCGTCGATGAGTCGTTGCCGGGTTGACTTCGCCATCGCGCGGTCTCCTTTGGCGGGGGCCGGGACCGGTGGCGGATGCCGGATCTGCCGGGTTGCGCCGGAGAGGTTGACCTCTAGTAAACCCTGCGGTGTACCGCGAGTCAACCCCCACGGGCTTGAACGCACGCTATGTTTTCGCCGACTTCCGGTTCGACGCGGCGTCCGACGGCGCCCGTCGCCCCCGCCCGGCAGTGGTGAAAACCCTGAAGCTCAGAGGAGAACGACCATGGAACCCACCGACCGCTATGGACTTGGCACCAAGGCGCTGCACGCCGGCTACAGCCCGGACCCGACGACGAACGCCCGGGCCGTGCCGATCTACGCCACCAGCTCCTACGTGTTCAACGACGCCGACCACGCCGCCTCGCTCTACAGCCTGCAGGAGTTCGGCAACGTCTACAGCCGCCTGATGAACCCGACGGTGGAGGTGCTGGAAAACCGCCTGGCCGCGCTCGACGGCGGGGCGACGGGCCTGTGCTTCGCCTCCGGCCAGGCCGCGATCTCCGCCGCCGTGCTCACCCTCTGCCGCGCGGGGCAGAACCTGATCAGCTCCACCTCGCTCTACGGCGGGACGTGGACGCTGTTCGCCTCGACCCTGCGGCGCATGGGCGTGGAGGTGCGGTTCTTCGACCCCGATCGACCCGAGATGATCCACGAGCTGGCCGACGAGAACACCCGCCTGGTCTACCTCGAATCGATCGGCAACCCCAAGAACGACGTGCCCGACTTCCGCGCCATCGCCGACGCCGCCCATTCGCTGCCGCACGGGCCCGTGCCGGTCGTCTGCGACAACACCGTGATGACGCCATACCTGCTGCGCCCGTTCGAGCACGGCATCGACATCAACGTGTACTCGACGACCAAGTTCCTCGGCGGGCACGGGCTGCACGTCGGCGGGGCGATCGTGGACTCGGGCCACTTCCGCTGGGCCGACGACCCCGAGAAGTGGGCCGACTTCTGCCAGCCGGACCCGAGCTACCACGGCGTGGTGTTCGAGGAGGCGCTGCGCCCGCTGGGCAACGTCGCGTTCAACGTGTACGCCCGCACGCACTGGCTGCGCGAGACGGGCGCGGCGATGAGCCCCTTCGCCGCGTTCCTGTTTCTCCAGGGGATCGAGACGCTGCACCTGCGCATGGCCCGGCACTGCGAGAACGCGCTGAAGGTCGCGCGCTACCTCGAACAGCACGAGGCCGTCGCCTGGGTGAACTACCCCGGCCTCGAATCGCACCCGAGCTACGAGAACGCGAAGCGCTACCTGCCCGACGGCCAGGGCGCGATCCTGGGCTTCGGAATCCGTGCCGACAGCCCCGACGACGCGCTCGCCGCCGGCAAGACCTTCATCAACAGCGTCCGGCTCTGCTCTCACCTGGCCAACGTCGGCGACGCCAAGACGCTGGTGATTCACCCGGCGTCCACGACGCACCAGCAGCTCACCGAGGACGAGCGGCAGCGCGCCGGGGTTTCGCCGGAGTACATCCGCGTGTCGGTCGGCATCGAGGACGCCGACGACATCATTGCCGACATCGAGCAGGCCCTGCACGCCGCGACGCGTCAAGCCGTGCCGGCCTGAAACCTCGACGGGCCCGAGTCCGTACCGCGATGGAAAGCCATGCCATGAAACCCTCACCACCCATCACCACGCCTCAGCCGGGCCGCGTGCCGCGGAGCCACACGCGCTTCGAGCGCTTCGACGGGCCGGTCACGCTCCGCCGTGGCGAGACGCTGCCTGAGTTGACCGTGGCGTACGAGACCTACGGCCGGCTCAACGGGGACCGCTCCAACGCCGTGCTCGTCTGCCACGCGCTGACCGGCGACGCTCACGTCGCCCGCCACGACCCCGACGACGCGCCCGGCTGGTGGGACGCGATGGTCGGGCCCGGCAGACCGATCGACACCGACCGCTACTTCGTGATCGGCTCCAACGCGCTCGGCGGCTGCCGCGGCACGAC
The DNA here is from genome assembly GCA_964431205.1 of uncultured Phycisphaeraceae bacterium. Classification (GTDB taxonomy): domain Bacteria; phylum Planctomycetota; class Phycisphaerae; order Phycisphaerales; family Phycisphaeraceae; genus CAYSIX01. Next base: position 845 of record CAYSIX010000121.1, on the reverse strand, counting down.
CGGGCCCGCCTCGATCGACCCCCGCACCGGCCAACCCTACGGCCTGCGGTTTCCCCAGGTCACCGTCGAGGACATGGTCGACGTACAGGCCCGCCTGCTCGACCGCCTGGGCATCGATCGCCTTCACGCCGTCGTCGGCGGGTCCATGGGCGGCCAGCAGGCCCTGGCCTGGGCCGTCCATTACCCCCATCGCGTTCGCCACTGCGTGCCCATCGCCACCGCGCCGCGCCTGACCAGTCAGGCCCTGGCCTTCGACGTGCTGGGCCGCAACATCATCCAGACCGATGCGCACTTCCACCAGGGCGACTACTACGGCCGGGACCGTGGCCCCGACGTTGGCCTCGCCCTGGCGCGCATGCTCGGGCACCTGAGCTACCTCGCCGCCCCCGGCCTCGAGGCCAAGGTCGCGCGCCCCGCCGAGACGCTCGGGCACGTCGCCCCCGGGCTCGACCGCCTGTTCCCCATCGGCTCCTACCTCGCCCACCAGGGCTGCAAGTTCGTCCAGCGTTTCGACGCCAACAGCTACCTGCGCCTGTCGCTGGCCGTGGACCTGTTCGACCTGGGCGCAACGCACGAGCGGCTCGTCGAGTCGCTGCGTCCGAGCGCGTGCGACTGGCTGATCGTCAGCTTCTCGAGCGACTGGCTGTACCCGACCGAGCAATCGCTGGCGCTGGTGCGGGCGTTGCGTGAGCTGGGCCGACGTGTCGCCTTCCGCGAGGTGCAGACCGACGCGGGGCACGACGGGTTTCTCCTGCCGCCGGCGATCGAGCAGTACGGGCGGTGGATCGCCGAACGATTGGCGACCCCGACCGATTCGCCGGCCGACGAGCTCGTTGCGGCTTGAC
>CAYSIX010000120.1:0-12278 GCA_964431205.1 uncultured Phycisphaeraceae bacterium | reverse complement strand
CGCCGCCGCCGCCACCGACCGCGCCGAGCGACACGCAGAAGTTCGCCTGCCCGGCGGCACGCTCGACATCCTCTGGCGAGACGACGATCACATCGTGATGACCGGTCCCGCCGTCGAGGTCTTCACCGGGGACTGGCCCGACGCGTGACCGACCAGGTGACGACCGTCGTGTGTCGCTATCCCACGCCAGACCTGACCGGCCTATCGAATCGTGAACGAACAAGGGTTTTACAGTCGCTCGATCACGGCGTCGGCGAAGGCGTCGGTGCCCAGGTCGCCGCCGAGGTCGCGTGTCTTGCGGCCGTCGGCCAGGGCGCGGTTGTAGGCGTCCTTGATCCGCTCGGCGACGGCTTTGCACCGCTCGTCGCCCCGCGACTCGTGCAGGTGGTTGAGCATCATCACCGCCGACATGAGCAGTGCCAGCGGGTTCGCCACGCCCTTGCCGGCGATGTCCGGCGCCGAGCCGTGCACCGCCTCGAACACCGCGTCCTCGTCGCCGATGTTCGCCCCCGGCACCACGCCCAGCCCGCCGACCAGCCCCGCCGCCAGGTCGCTGACCACGTCCCCGTAGAAGTTCTCCATCAGCAGCACGTCGAACTGCGTCGGGTCCTGCACGAGCTTCATGCAGCCGGCGTCGATGATCCGCGTGTCGTAGGGCACGCCCCGGAATTGCTCGCGATGCACCTGCTCGACGCAGCGCAGGAACAGCCCGTCCGACAGCTTCATGATGTTGGCCTTGTGGAAGACGGTCAGCCGCCGTCGGCCGCGGCGCTGCACGTACTCGAAGGCGCGCTCGGCGATGCGCGTGCAGGCGGCGACCGTGGCGATCTTCATGCTCGTGACCACGCCGGGGACGATCTCGTTCTCCACGCCGCTGTACAGGCCCTCCGTGTTTTCGCGGAAGATCACCAGGTCCACGTCCTGGAACCGCGTGGGCACGCCGTCAAGCGAGCGGACGGGGCGGATGGCCGCGTACAGGTGCAGCTTCTGCCGCAACTGGACGTTGACGGACGTGAAGCCCTTGCCGACCGGGGTGGTGCACGGGCCCTTGAGGGCGACGTGGCAGCGGCGGATGGCGTCGAGCGTGGCTTGGGGCAGCACGTCCTCGCCGGCCTCCAGCGCCGCCAGCCCCGCCCGGTGCTCCTCGAATCGCAGCGGCGCCTCGGCCGCGGTCAGCACCGCGCGGACCGCCTTCATCACCTCCGGCCCGATCCCGTCCCCGCTGATCAGCACGGCGTCGTGGGTCTGGTTCATGGTCGGCAGTGTAACGACGCCGACACTTGCGGAGGACCCGCCGCCGGCCTATCGTGTGACGACCCGTTGCCTGCCGCCGGTGGCAGGCCCAACCCACGACGGAGTCCCTCCCATGGCAGAGTTTTCCAGCTTCGGCCCCCCCAAAGACCTGCGCATCGCCGTCAAGAGCACCAACGGGGTGCCCTACGTCGATTACAAGCGCGCCGATGACCTGCGCCGCTTCATGACCCCCAACGGCAAGATCCAGGGCCGCAAGAAGACCGGCCTCAACGCCCGCGAGCAACGCATGGTCGCCCAGGCCATCAAGCGGGCGCGGTACATGGCCCTGCTGCCCTACACCAGCGCGACGCTCTGAGCGATCGACACCTGCCGTGGCCTCGGTTCCGGGCGGCCCGTTGGCGACCGCGTGCGCGGGTTCCATCACGCCCGCTCCATGACAGGCGATCTACGCCACGGTTGCCGTCGGCTGCCGGGTTTTCCTCCGCAAGCGGGTCCGACTCCATATAATGAGCGGTCAGGTTCCTGGACCGGTGAGCGCCGGTTTGCGCGGTGAGGCCCGGGCCGAGCGGCCGCGGAGGCGCCTCACCCGGCGCCAGCGCCCGTCGGACAAGGCGTGGCCGCGCGGATGCTTTTGGAGGTGGCTTCGTGAAAACGAATCGAGCTGAGGGACGCGTCGGAAGCCGCTGTCGGCTCCGTCGGCCATGGCTTGCCGCGGCGGCGGGGGGTGTTTCGTGCCTGCTGGTAGCGGCCGGCGTGTCCGCCCAGCCCTGGCTGGACGACGCTCGGGCGCGGATCGAGCAGCACCGCAAGGCCGAGCTGGCCGTCCACGTCGTCGACGCCCGAGGCAACCCCGTGCCGGGCGCGGAGGTCTCGGTCGCCATGCAGGCCCACGCCTTCCAGTTCGGCACGGCCGTGACCGCGCGGCTGATCACCGATCCGTCGCCCACCGGCCAGACGTACCGCCAGAAGCTTCTGGAGAACTTCAACCACGTCGTGTTCGAGAACGACCTGAAGTGGCCGCCGTGGGATGGGCTCTGGGGCAACGGGTTCAACTGGCCGCAGACCCGCGCGGCGCTCGACTGGCTCGACGCCAACGACCTGCCCGCCCGCGGCCACTACCTGTCCTGGGCGACCGATGCCGGCGGCGACGACTACGACGGCGGCGACAACGATCACAGCACGCTCAAGTCGCGTCTGTTTCAGCACATCACCGACAAGGCCACCACCGTCGGCGAACGCGTGTACGAGTGGGACGTGATCAATCACCCCATCGGGTGGACGGGCGTCACGTACGAGAACGACCCCGACATCGGCGAGGGCACGGCCATCCTCAAGCAGATCGTCGACCACGCCCGATCGGTCGTTCCCGAAGGTGTGGACCTGTGGATCAACGAGGACGACGTGATCGCCGGCAACAGCCGCGCCGACGACTACGAACGCGTCATCCAGTACCTGATCGACCAGGGCTCGCCCGTCGACGGCATCGGGTTCCAGGGCCACTTCATCGAGCAGTGGGGCCGCGTCAGCAACACGCCGGCGTCGCAGCTCTACGGCCGGATCGACCGCTTCGCGGCCCTGTCCGATCGGCTGCGTGTGACCGAGTTCGACATCGACGTCGGCGGCGACGAGGCCCGGCAGGCCCAGCTCCTGCGCGATTACCTCACCGTCATGTTCAGCCACCCGCAGATGGAGGCCGTCACCCTTTGGGGCTTCTGGGCCGGGGCGCACTGGCGCGGCCAGGACGGGGCGCTCTACCGCCACGACTGGAGCGAGAAGCCGTCGCTGGCCGCTTACCGGGACCTGGTCTTCGGCGAGTGGTGGACGGACGAGACCGGCGAAACGGACGAGCTGGGCCGGTTCATCCTACGGGCGTTCAAGGGTGGCTACGAGATTACCGTGCGCTACGACGGGCAGGACTACGTCGTGCCCGGCTACGTGCTCGACAAGGACGGCGTTGTCGAGGTGGCGATCGACGGCATCGTCGGGCTGATCCCGGGCGACGCGGATGGAGACGGGGACGTCGACGCGTTCGACCTGAGCATCTGGCAGACGCGGTTCGGCATGAGCGGCGAGAGCCTGCCGGCCGACTTCGACAACGACGGCGACGTCGATGGCTTTGACCTGGGCATCTGGCAGTCCAACTTCGGCGCGGGCGAGGTCGCGGCCGTGCCGGAGCCGTCCGCCGCGCTGCTGCTCACGGCCGGATTCGTTGGTGCCGTCCATCGGTGCTGTCGGGTCGAGCGTCACGGCGACCGAGTTGCCGGCGTCCTCGTCCGGTCGCGGCAGGCCGCCCAGGCCGCGCCGCCGTCGGTGGCCCCGTCACGCTCGGAGCCGGTCAGATAATCCGCCCCGACGCGTAGCCGATAATCGCGGGGTCGCCTTGGCGGTCCCGCCGTGCCGATGCCTCGGGCACGGCGCGCATGACGGCGAGACCCCCCAGCACGGCGGACGTGGCCGATGCGTCGCACGACGCGACGGAGCGACCCCTGCGCGTCGCGATCCTGACCACGCCCGCCGGGCTGCTGACCGTGCACCACCTGGTCAAGCACCTGAACGTGGCCGGCATCGTCGTGGACCGCGGGCCGTGGGGCTCGCCGAGCCGCGCGGGCAACGGCTCGCCCGTCCGCCGGCTCAAGCGCGTCACCCGCCGCTGCTTCGATGCCGTGAGCCCCACCTTCGACCCCTACCGCCGCGCCCGCGCCGCCGAGAACGCCTTCCTCCGCAAGCTCGACCGCCTCTACTTCGGCTACCCGAATCTGCAACGCGATGTACGCCGCCGCGAGTACGTGACCTGGCCCGAGCTGGCCGAGCACTACCGCGTGCCCATCGTCGAGGTCGAGAACGTCAACGAGGAGCGATCGCGCGAAGCGCTTCGAAGTTGGTCGGCGGACCTGGGCGTCATCGCCGGCGGGCGGATCGTCAAGCCCGAGGTGTTCCGCCTGCCGCGGCTGGGCACGCTGAACAAGCACTCGTCGCTGCTGCCCCGGCACCGCGGGCTGGCGGCCGAGTACTGGTGCCTCTACCACGGCGAGCTGGACGCGCTGGGCGTGACCGTGCACTTCGTGGACGAGGGCTGCGACACCGGCCCGATCGTGCTGCAACGGCCGATGCCGTTCGAGCGGGGCGACACGCCGACGACGCTTCGCGTGAAGTCGGAGATCCTCGGCCGGGAGCTGCTGGTCGAGGCGGTGCGGCTGATCGAACGGACGGGCACGCGCGGCACGCCGCAGGACGAGTCGCGGGCGTCGCGCAACGGCAAGCCGACGCCGCAGAGCGACCGCCGCCTGCGTCGGCTGCTGCCGCGGCTCTGGGACCGCTGCGATGGCTGAGCCGGTGCGCGTGGTCATCACGATCGACACCGAGGCGGACGACCAGTGGTCGCCGGGCGTGCGGCTGAGCACGGACAACCTCGCGTTCCTGCCGCGGTTTCAGGCGTTGTGCGAGCGGTTCGGTTTCCCGCCGACGTACCTGTGCACGTACGAGGTGGTGCGCAGCGTCGCGTTCGACCGGGTGCTGGCCCCGGCGCAGGAGGCGGGCCGGGCCGAGGTCGGGGCGCACCTGCACCCGTGGTCGAACCCGCCGTTCGCGGGGATGTCGCTGGACCGGGCCGACGCGCCCGTGCGGCCGTACCCCTCCGAGCTGCCGATCGAGCTGTTCGAGGCGAAGCTGGCATCGTTGACCGAGTCGATCGCGCAGCGCACCGGCCGCCCGCCGACGAGCTACCGCGCCGGGCGGTGGGGCTTCGAGGCGTCGCACGCCGCGGTGCTGGAGCGGATGGGTTATGCCGTGGACTGCTCGGTGACGCCGCTGGTGAGCTGGGCGGACCACCCGGGCGTGACGCGGGGCGGGCCGGACTTCACCGCCGCGTCGCCGATGCCGTACATGCTGGATGACCGCGACGCGTGCCGGCCCGGCGACTCGCGTGTGCTGGAGGTGCCGGTGACGATCCTGCGGACGGACTGGCTGGCGCGGCGGAGCGTGCGGGCGCGCGGCCGACGCGCGTGGGAACGCTCGCGTGTGCTGCGTGTCGCCGGCCGAAAGCTGCTGGGCCTGCACGGCCCGCAATGGTTTCGCCCCCGGCCGCACACCGCCGCCGCCGACCTGATCCGCGTGTACGAGACCGCCAGACGACGTGGCCTGCCGCTGGTCGAGATGATGTTCCACTCCAGCGAGCTGATGCCCGGCGGCTCGCCTTTCTGGCCCGACGACGCGGCGGTCGAACACCTCTACGCCCAGCTCGAAGGCGTCTTCGCCCACTGCGCCGCCGACGGCGCCCGCGGCGTCACCCTCCGTGACTTCGCGCGCGATGTCACCCGTGCGCTCCAACCCGCCGACCGCGACACCACATCACCGTCCGATGCAGCCCCGCCCGGCCGCGTCGCCGCGTGATCGTGAAATCGTCACAGCCGCCGACGCAGGGCAGCCAAGCCGGCGAGCCCAAGAAACGCGGTCAATGCCGTGGGCTCGGGAATGATCTCGTCCGCTCCGCCGGGCGGAACGGGCGGCAGTTCGACCTCGATGGGGTCACCGGGGAAGTTTACCAGACCCGCAGTAAATACCATCGATTCCAGGGACGTATCCGATGACCACTGGTTCCGATCCAATGAAAGACCATCAGTTGACTCGAATACCCCGTCGCCGTCCGGATCTCCGACCATGACCTCTTCACCCGGCAACGAGGCGCGAAACTCGTCATAGTTCTGCAAATGGTCCACCCATGCCGGACTTGAGAGTTTGTCCGGCGGCTCGGCGCCGGGCGTGACCGATGCGTTGTTGGCCAGCGCATCTCTGATCTTCCGATCGCGCTCGGCCGCGTAGGCGGCGTCAAGACGCAATTGGCGGTCCTCGGCGCTCTCGAAAAACATCGCCGACCCGTCCAGCGTAATAGACGTGTTGACCGGGGCCTCGATCGTGTCCGCGACGCCCACGTCCGTGAAGACGCTCAAAAGGATGTCGTCGCCGAAGCCAAGCTGGGTCTCGTCGGTGAACGTGCCCGTCGCCAGCAGCAGCGGCGCGCTGTAGTTCTGCTGCACCACGCCCCACCCGTTCGGCAGCGTGCCGCCCGTCTGGCCGAACTCGTACACGATCGAACCCGGATCAAGGATGTTCTGAGAGCCGACCAGCACGGGATCGTCGTCCGCCGAGCGGAAGTAGTGGAACCCGTGCGGCTCGAAGTCGGTGTCGTCGAAGTCCACCTTGGGTCCGAGGTTGGTGATCGTGTCGATCCCGAGCAGCTCGACGCCGTAGAAGCCGATCCCGCCGTTGTCCCCGGAGCTGGCCGAGGCGTACAGCTCGAACGTGCCGTCCGAGTGGGCGCTGAGCGTAAGGTCCACCAGCACCGCGGTCGCTTGACTGGCCCAGCCAAACGTGGCCACGAACGTAAAGATTAGTATCGTATGTCTTGGGTTCATTGTTCGCACTCCCCGTGTCATTCCGCTCCGATCCGATCACACAACCGCCAACATTTCCAACCGACATCATCGGTTTACGCATCGTCGCGACGTCTGCGTTTGAAACCGCTCAAATCCTGGTCCGACGTGGCCGACGCCCACACGCCCCCAACGTAAGGAACATAGCCAACGTCGTCGGTTCCGGGTTCAGGTCTGTACCCGACCCGGGCTTAAAGTCGTGAAGTGAGCCACCTAAGGACGGTGTAAAGTCGTTCTCAAGGCTCTCATTACCGTCATTGAAAGCAGCAGTAAAGTAGTGCACACCACTGACGACAGCCTGCTCTGCCGATTGCGCGGTGAACCCCTTCTGAAAGAACGGATCAAGACCCTGTCGTACGTCATCTACTACGATGTCAACGTTGCTTGACACCAGTGCATCAATCGCAAATGCGACTGATTCGAGGCCACTAGGCCCAGATGGATTGTTAAAGGCAGAGTGAAAGAACAACTGTGCACCTGGCGCGAGATCATGTACGATCTCAGCCATGGCCCGACCCTCGTCCGTCCGAGCGGCGGACAGGTCATCTTTAACGATGTCCACAGGAGTGGTGAATCCGTTCGGGTTAGTCGCACCCGGTAGCTCACCGCTAGTCACACTCGCGGAAGCACCCCCTAACTTATTGAAGGAATCCGATATGATGCCAAGCTTCACCCCGCTGCCATCTACCCCGAATTTAAGTCGAGCCGATTCCGAGTTGGTTGTGTTGTCTCCCTGTGAATTGACCAACCCAGATGCCAGCCAGTATCGCTTAAACGGTGCTTCCACAATCCCACTCGAATCCAGATCTTCCAAACCGGGCTCAGCGACAGTTGCAGAGCAATGCCCCCCCCATCAGCATGCAACAAATGATACAACCCGCCAAACTTGGTCGCACCCGAATCCCATACATTGGCGTGTCTCCTCCAGAAGGTTGGCCCGATCTTCACACCTCACAGTTTACCAGGACGTGAGAGAGAGTCAATGGGTTTTGGCGCTAATTCTGGGGAAATCAAAAGGCCGCGAAATGCCGGCGATGCCTCGATTCGTGATGTAGCTATAAACCTTTTCATATCATGTACTTAAGATGCAGGGGCAATTGGTGTAAATTAAGCGGAGGGATGGCTGATTGCTGATCCTTCCGCCCGGCCGCGTCGCCGCGTGATCGCGTTACACTACGCGGCATGAACGCACCCATCTGCCCGCTCGCGATCGTTGTCGTGTTGCTGACCTGCCTCGCCGCCGCGCACGGCGCCGTCGCGCCGCCCGTGGACCGCGCCCGCTTGGCCGAGATCGACGCCGAGATCGAAGCGGCGATCGAGCGTGGCGAGATCCCGGGGGCGGTGCTGCTGATCGGCCGGGGCGACGAGACGCTGTATCACAAGGCGTACGGCCACCGCTCACTCGAACCGCAGCGCACCGCGATGACGCCCGACACGATCTTCGACGTGGCGTCGCTGACCAAGACGGTCGCGACGGCGACGAGCGTCATGAAACTGGTGGACGAGGGCCGGCTCGACGTGAGCGACCGCGTGGCCGAGCACCTGCCGAGTTTCGGCACGAACGGCAAGGAGCGGATCACGGTCGAGCACCTGCTGCTGCACCGCGGCGGGCTGATCCCGGACAACCCGTTGGACGACTACCGGCACGGGCACGAGGAGGCGATGCGGCGGATCGACGCGCTGGAGCCGCAGGCCTCACCCGGCACGCGGTTCATCTACACCGACGTGGGGTACATCGTGCTGGCGAGGCTGGTCGAGGCGATCGACGGGCGACCGATCGACCGCTTCGCCGCCGAGGAAATCTTCGAGCCGCTGGGCATGAACGACACGGCGTTCACCCCGCCGGCGGCGTGGCGGGACCGGATCGCCCCGACGGAGAAGCGCGACGACGAGTGGATGATCGGGCAGGTTCACGACCCGCGGGCGTACGCGCTGGGCGGCGTCGCCGGTCACGCGGGCCTGTTCAGCACGGCCGAGGACCTGGCCAGGTGGTGCCGGATGATCCTGCGCGGCGGCGAGCCGATCCTCTCGAAGTCCACGGTGACGGAGATGACGCGGCCGCGCTGGCTGTGGATGGGCGACGGCGGGCGGGCGTACGGGTTCGACGTGGACACGCGGTTCTCGAGCCCGCGCGGCGAGCGGTTCCCCCGCGGCGTGTCCTTCGGGCACACGGGTTTCACCGGCACGTCGATGTGGCTCGACCCCGGCAGCGACAGCTTCGTGATCCTGCTGACCAACCGCGTGCACCCCGAGGGCGGGGGCAAGACGGTCGAGCTGCGACGCCGCGTCGGCACCCTCGCCGCCGAGGCGATCCTCGGCCCGAAGAAGCTCTACGGCATCCCCACGGGCATCGACGTGCTCCAGCGCGACGACTTCGCCACGCTGCGCGACCAGCGCGTCGCCCTGATCACCAACCACACCGGCGTCGATCGCGCCGGCCGTCGCACCATCGACCTGCTCGTCGACGCCCCGGGCGTCAACCTCGTCAAGCTCTTCTCGCCCGAGCACGGCCTCGAGGGCAAGCTCGACGAACGCGTCGGCCACGGCGAGGACGAAGACACCGGGCTCAAGGTCTTCAGCCTCTACGGCGAGACCCGCCGCCCGACCGATGAGATGCTCGAGGGCGTCGACACCCTCGTCTTCGACATCCAGGACATCGGCACGCGTTTCTACACCTACATCGCCACCATGGGTTACGCCATGGAAGAGGCGGCGAAGCACGGCATCCGCATGGTCGTGCTCGACCGGCCCAACCCGATCGGCGGGGTCCGCGTCGCCGGGCCGCTCGCCACCGAGGAGCACTTCGGCTTCACCGCCTACGGGCCGCTGCCGCTGATCCACGGCATGACCGTCGGCGAGCTGGCCCGCATGTTCAACACCGAGTACGAGATCGGCTGCGAGCTGACCGTCGTCGAGATGGACGGCTGGCGGGGATCGATGTGGTACGACGAGACCGGGCTGATGTGGATCAACCCCTCGCCGAACATGCGCAACCTCACGCAGGCGCTGGTGTACCCCGGCGTGGGGCTGATCGAGGCGTGCAACGTCTCGGTCGGCCGCGGAACGGACCAGCCGTTCGAGACGTTCGGCGCCCCGTGGATCGACGGGCCGCGGCTGGCCGCGGCGCTCAACGCGCACGAGCTGCCGGGCGTGCGGTTCGTCCCGATCGCGTTCACGCCCGAGTCGAGCAAGTTCGCCGACGAGCGCTGCGAGGGCGTGTACCTGGCGGTGACCGATCGGTCGGAGATCGACCCGGTGGACCTGGGCCTGGTGATCGTCTGGACGCTGCACCGCGAGTTTGGCCGGGCGTTTGACAGCGACCGCGTCGTGCGGCTGTTGCAGAACCCGGGTGTGCTCGAGGCGCTGCTGGCGGCGGACGACCCGCTCTCCGTGCGGGAGATGTGGCGTGAGGACCTCGAGGCGTTCAAGGCCAGGCGGCAGAAATACCTGATCTATCCGCGGTGACTCGCCGCGCGGGCCGCGACGGTGGCGGAATGAGAGCGGTTGGTGCGTGCGATCAAGCGCCGAAGTAGGCGCGGTGCAGGACGGTCACGGGGTGGGCGACGGTCAGGTCGACGCCGAGCCGCGACGCCTCGGACTGGATCTGCATCGCGCAGCCGACGTTGCCGGTGATGCACATCCGCGCGCCGGTGCTCTGGATGTGGCGGACCTTGCGTTCGGCCAGGCGTTGGGCCATCTCCGGCTCGGCGATGTTGTACGTGCCGGCGGCGCCGCAGCACATGTCCGACTCCGGCAGGGGGCGCATCTCGAGCCCCTCGACGCGCGACAGCAGCGACCGCGGCGCCTCGCCGACCTTCTGCGCGTGGATCAGGTGGCACGCGTCGTGGTACGTCGCCCGGGTCTCGACCGGCGCGACGGGCTTGCCCAGGTCCAGCTCGGCCAGGTACTCGCTGATGTCCCGCACCTTGGCGACGAACTGCCGGGCGCGCTCGGCATAATCCGGATCATCGCGAAGCAGGTGGTCGTACTCCTTGAGCATCGCGCCGCAGCCGGCGACGTTGGTCACGATCGCGTCGACCGGCTCGCCGTCGCGGGGCAGGAAGGCATCGATGTTCGTCCGTGCCAGCGCCTGCGCCGCCGGGACCCGTCCGCCGTGGTGCAGGATCGCCCCGCAGCAGCGCTGCGCCCGCGGGACCAGCACCTCGCACCCGCCTCGCCGAAGCAGCGCCACGCTCTGGCGGTTCACCTCCTGGAACATCACGCTGGCGATGCAGCCTTCCAGAAACGCCACGCGACGCGTCGGCAGCGACGGGTCGTGCGGCTGCGCGGGGTAACGGTCGGCCAGGCGCGACTCCCACACCGGCCCGGTCGGCGGGAGCATCTGGTGCATCTTCTGAAGCGACCTGGGCAGCCGGCGGATCAGCGGCGATCGGCTGATCAACCCCCACACGCCGAGCTTCTGCAGCAGCCGCGCCGGCAGCAGCGCCAGCAGCACACGCCGGCGGTACGGGAAAATGTGGTAGAAAAACGTGTCGACCATCTTCCCGACGATCGACCGTGGCCGCCTGGGGTTCATCAGTTCCCGCGTCTCCTCGATCAGCTCGTGGTACACCACGCCGGAGGGGCACGCCGTCTCGCACGCCCGGCAGTCCAGGCACAGGTCCAGGTGACGCAGCACGGCGTCGGTCGGCTCGACGCGGCCGTCGGCCATGCCCTTCATGAGCATGATCCGCCCGCGCGGGGAGTCGGCCTCGAGCCCGTTGTCGGTGTACGTCGGGCACGCGGGCAGGCACAGCCCGCAGTGCACGCAGTCGAGCGCGCGCTTGTACGTCGCCTCGCTCAGCGGCAGCACCGACTCGCCGCGCGCGGTCGGCGACCCGGCGTCGCCCAGGCCGCTGATCACGCGCTTCTCGCCGGCCTTGTCGTGCTCGTGCTGCGGTCGGTTCATGCGTCCTCGGGTTTGGCCGGGAGAAATCGGTTCGGGTTGAGGATGCCGTGCGGGTCCATGGCGGCCTTGATCCGGCAGAGCGCGTCCCAGTCGGTCGGCCGCGGCGCGAACGGCGCGATGCGCTCGGCGCCGGTCGGCCGGCGGTACCAGACGCGGAACCCGCCGATCGGCTGGATCAGGTGCTCGATCTGCTCGTCGAGGCGTGAGGCGGCGTCGGCGTCGAGCGCGCCGCCGACGAAGACGCAGCCGTGGAACGGCATCGCCTCGATCAGCCTCGCCGGATCGCCCGCGGGCACCTGCTCCAGACCCGTGCAGAGGAACCCGGTGGACGCCGGCGGCACGACCACCTTCACCACCGCGTCCGTCGTGCGACGCCAGGCACGCCGCGTCGCCTCGAGGTCCCGGTGCCGATCGAACGGTTCCTCGATCGCCGTCTCGATCGTCACGCCCGCCCACGGCTCGACCAGTGTCTGCAGTGACTCGAGTTGCGCCGCCCGGCCGACGCTCGCGCCGTGAAACGCCACGTGCATCCGCATCGGGCCGTGCGCATCCAGCCGGGTCAGGTCCATCGCCGCGGGCATCGCCTCGGCGACCAGCCACTCGGTCTGCACCCGGTCCAGCTCCTGCGGGTCCTCGACCGTCAGCTCGACGGTGGTCACCGTATTCGGCCGGGCGAACGTCTTGAC
>CAYSIX010000119.1:0-12363 GCA_964431205.1 uncultured Phycisphaeraceae bacterium | reverse complement strand
GGCCTTATCGGCCGGGGAGAGCGGCGCCGGGCGGGTCAGCGTCGTGTCGGTCATGTCGTCTCTTCGCCGTTGGGTGTCGTGTGACTCGGCGGGCGATCGTCCGTCCGGCGGGCGGTCGCCTCTTCGGTTCAGCGGGCGATCGGAGATCGCCGCGTTCGGCCCGGTCCTCGGGCCGCGCTCACGCCCGGACCGGCCCGTATGGTACCATCGTCTCGACGGTCCGGGCCTGTCACGTCATGCGGGGGGTGTTATGGATTCTGGCTGCCCAGCGACCCGCGGGGCTCGTGGCCCGACTTCGTGCGGCCGTACGAGCCGCACGCGTTCGGGCCGGCGAGGGAGCGTCACCGCACGCCGATCGCCCGCTGAACGCGACGCGTTGCCGAGAAGAGCGTCCACGCCGCGTCGCGCGCCTCGATCACGCGGCCGTCGAGCCCGGCCTCGCCGAGCATCGCGAGCCACTGCGCCTCGCTGAACAGGCCGCAGCGGTGACGGTCCTCGACGTGCTCGACGCGGCCGCCGCGCCGGATCGTCATGGTCAGCCGCAGCTCGAACGTGGTGTCGGCCGGGTCCGGGTCGTGAACGCGCGTGCGGTATGTGAGCGTGAGGCCGCGCTGCGGGTCGTGCTGCTGATCGCCGTCGGCGTCGCCCTCGACGAACGACTCGCGGGTGTAGGTCGGGGCGACGAGCGCGATCCCGCCCGGCGACAGGTGGGCCGCGACCGTCTCCACGGTCGCGCGCGCCTCGGCCTCATCGAGCATGTAGTCGATCGCGTCGTGGACGAGCACGGCGTCGAACGTGCGGCCGAGGCGCAGCGTCCGCATGTCACCGACGACGGTCTCGACGTCCGGGTTCAGCCGGCGGCAGTGGCTCAGCATCGGCTCGGACAGGTCCACCGCGGTGCAGACGAAGTGGGGCGCGAGGTGATGCAGAGCGTGGCCCCCGCCGACGCCGAGCTCGAGCAGCGTGCGGCGTGTTGCGGTCACGGACGCCGCCGCGGCCGCGAAGTGCGCGTCGAGCCGCTCGAGCAGGATCGCGGCGTCCCCTGCGTAATCCGCGGGCGGGCTGAGCAGCGGCCACAGCTCGGCCAGGTCGGTGTACAGGCGCGGCAGCGCATGCGTCGATGTCACCACGCCTCAAGTTTAGCCGCCGGGCCACGCCTCGCGGGCGCTCCCAGCCGGCATCGTTTAGCGGCGGGGCAACGCCCCGCGCGGGGCCGGTTCCGAGTTCCGCGCTTCGAGCTTAGCCGCGGAGCCCCGCCTCGCGTTCGATCATTCGTGACGGGAGGCGACCTCGGCGCTCAGCGCCGCCCAGACGGCCGTGGCGACGACGCCGCCGGCCGGCCCTACCCGCGCGTCGTAGTGCTCGACGCGCACCACCCCGTCGCCGTACGGGCACCACAGGTCCACCAGCACGTCGCGCGCGGGCATCCGCCGACGGTCCACGCCGTGACCGTTGACGACCCACGCGATGCCGCGGCCGGCCTGGAGCAGCATGTCCGGCTCGCCCCACGCGTCGGCATCCGGGGGCTCGGCGTCCCCGACAGCCAGCAGCAGGTCGCCCGGGCCCGGGCTCGGCCGCGCCGCGTCCGACCCGTCGTGATCCAGCAGCGTCCACGGCCACCGCGCGTCGAACGCCTCGGCCGCCGCCTCGAACTGGTGCGCCAGCGTCCGCCCGCCGAACCGCACGAACACGCGACCGCCGGCGTTGAGCGTCCGCGTGGCGCGCCGCGCCGTCGCCGTCAGGTCGCCCCAGCTCGCCGTGCCCACGTCGCGCAGCACGCCGCGAACGCCGTCGAGGTACGCGCTCCCGAGCGCGCCCGGCTCGATCGGCTCCAGCCAGCGGTCGTGGTGAAACCGTTGCTCGCCGTAACGCCGGTGCCGAGCCAGCCGCGTGTCGATCAGCGGGCTCCGGCGGATCACCGGCGTCTCGCCGCGACGCGTGCACGCCGCGAACCACTCGACCTGCCAGGTCCACAGCAGCGCCAGGCGATGAACGGGATCCGACGTATCAAACGCCACGCCGGCCAGCGTCACCCGGTCGCGCTCCGCCTCGATGCGCACGGCGTCGGGCTCGCCGTAACCGACCGGCGGCGCCGCCCACGCCCCAGGCGCCCGGCGGAGCTCGATCGCCAGCCCCTCATCCCCGCCGACGGCGAACGACGCCCCACGCTCGACCGTCGCCTCGGCGGCGCGCTCGGCCGCCTCGACGACCCGCGGCAGCTCACCCTCGATCGCGTCGAGCGACGCCGTGATGCGCTGCCACACTCCCCGTGCCGCCGGCACTTGCTCGGGTGGTGACGCGGCGAGCGTGAAACTCGGGAATACCCATACGAGCAGCGCGATGGCCAGTGACCCGGGTCGCGTAACGCTTGTCCCCGTCATCTGCGCGCCTCGCACGGCGATCATCGATCGCCCGCCAAACATGCCCGATCACCCGATCACCCGATCACCCGATCACCCGATCACCCGATCACCCGATTTTACACCCGGCTGAGATACTCGCCGGTCGTGGTCGAGATGCGGATCGTCTCGCCGTTGCTGATAAACGGCGGGACGCGGGTCTTGAGCCCGGTCTCGAGAGTGGCTTCCTTGAGCTGGTTGGTGGCGGTGGCGTTCTTGATCCCCGGGGGGGTCTCGGTGACCTCGAGGTCGACGGCGGCGGGCAGCTCGATGCTGATCACGTTGCCGTTGTAGACCAGCCCGGTGATGCGGGTGTTGGGCTTCATGTACAGCAGCGCGTCGCCGAGCACGTCCTCGGGGATGGTGATCTGGTCGAACGTTTCGTTGTCCATGAACACGGCGCCGCTGGCGTCGGAGTAGAGGTACTCGATCTCGCGGCGGTCGAGGTTGATCTGATCGACCTCCTCGGTGGATCGCAGGCGCTTCTCGATGTTGGTGCCGGTCTGGAGGTTTTTCATCTTGGCCTGGACGAACGCGGGGCCCTTGCCGGGCTTGACGTGCTCGGTGCGGGTGACGAGCCAGATCTGGCCGTCGGCGTTGACCGCCATGCCGGGTTTGATGTCGTTGGCTTTCACTCTGTGAGGCTCCTAGGGTGCGGTTTCGGGGCGGCGCGTGCCGTCCCGACCGAGCCGAGCATTATTGACGCGCGTGCGGATTTTCGCAAGTGTCGATCGTGCCTCACGCGTCGTTAGCGGCGATTTTCACACGATTTACGCGTCGAGGGGTTGACAACCCGGCGCATCTTGTTAGCAAGGGGTCTTTGGGGAGCCGCTCCAACCGGAGCCCGTGTCGCCGAAAGGCGGATCCGCAGCGCGTGGGTTTGTGATTTCGCTGCGCTGCCCCCGACCGGCCCCCTGTTCTGAACTGGTCTTGGGACCTGTAATGAAAGGAAGCGACTATGTTGATGCGAGAGAAACTCGCCCGGATTGCCAATGCCAATGACCTGCCCTTCGAGATCCGATTCCCCTCCGAGCGGGGACTGGATCAGGACGAGGAGTGGTGTGAGGTCCGCCTGGACCCGGACAGCGACGACTGGCACCGGATCCGATTCCACGACTACCACGAGGTGTACACCGTGCCGGGCCTGTACGAGGCGATCTTCTACGAGCTGCTCGAGTGCAGCTCGCCGAAGCGCGTCGCCGGGCTGCTCGAGGACGTGCTCAGTGATCACAAGGACGAGCCCAACGACCTGAAGGTGCTCGACCTGGGCGCCGGCAACGGCATGGTGGGCGAGGAGCTCAAGTCCCGCGGGGCCCGCAAGATCGTCGGCATCGACATCATCCCCGAAGCGAAGGAGGCGACGCTGCGGGATCGGCCGAAGGTGTACGAGGACTACCTGGTCACCGACCTGACCGACCTGCCCGAGCGGCAGGAGGAACACCTGCGTCGAACGGACCTGAACTGCCTGAGCACCGTGGCGGCGCTGGGCTTCGGCGACATCCCCGCCGACGCGTTCATCAAGGGCCTGGACATCATCGACACGCCCGGCTGGCTGGCGTTCAACATCAAGGAGGACTTCATCCACGAGCAGGACACGTCGGGCTTCAGCCAGCTCATCCGCCGGCTGTCCCGCCAGCGCGTGATCCGCATCGAGGCGTGGCGGCGCTACTGCCACCGCCTGGCGATCACCGGCGAGCCGCTGTACTACGTGGCCATGGTCGCCCGCAAGCTCGAGGACCTGCCGGACGAGTACCTGGACCGTGACGAGCCCGAGGGCGAATGATCCGGTTCGAGCACGTGACGAAGCGGTACGGCGGGCAGGTCACCGCGGTCGATGACCTGTCGCTGGACGTGCCCGCCGGCGACCTGCTCGTCCTGCTGGGCGAGTCGGGTTGCGGCAAGACCACGACGCTCAAGATGATCAACCGGCTGATCGAGCCGACCGCCGGCCGCATCGAGGTGGACGGGAAAAACCACCGCGATGTGCCGGCGGTCGAGCTGCGCCGGGGGATCGGCTACGTGTTCCAGGGGGTCGGGCTGTTCCCGCACATGACGGTGGGGGAGAACGTGGCGATCGTGCCGCGGCTGCTGGGCTGGCCGCGGGACAAGACCGCCGCGCGCGTGGACGAGCTGATGGACATGATGGGCCTGCCGCCGGACGAGTACCGCGACCGGCCGCCGCGCCAGCTCAGCGGGGGGCAGCGGCAGCGCGTCGGCGTGGCCCGCGCGCTGGCCGCCAGCCCGCGCATCATGCTCATGGACGAGCCGTTCGGCGCCCTGGACCCGCTGACCCGCGACGTGCTGCAGAACGAGTACGTGCGCCTGCACCACAAGCTCGGGCTGACCACGGTCATGGTCACGCACGACATGACCGAGGCGCTGCTGATGGCCGACCACATCGCAGTGATGCGCGAGGGCAAGGTGCTGCGCCACGCCACGCCGCACGAGCTGATGACCGAGCCGGGCCACGAGTACGTCGAGCGGCTGATGAGCACGCCGAAGCAGCAGGCGGACCGGCTCGAAGAGCTCATCGCCGAGGCGGAGGGCTAGGAGGCAAACCACGGCGTTCACGGAGAGCACCGAGAGGTTAGACGGCGTTGGATTGAGTTGCCCGGAAGCGCGAACGTCGGTTGGCTCGGATCGCCCGACCACGCAACAGTTTCTGCTTATCTCTGTGTCCTCTGCGACCTCGGTGGTTGAGACTCTGCCATGAACGCGAACTTCGCCAACCAGCTCGAGAACCTGCCGGACTACCTGGGCGCGCACGTGAAGATCACGCTGATCGCGTTGGCGGCGGGGATCGCGATCAGCCTGCCGGTGGCGATCGGGCTGGCCAAGTGGAAGCCGGCGCGGTGGCCGACGCTCGCCGCGGCGGGCATCATCCAGACCATTCCCAGCCTCGCCCTGCTGGCGCTGATGGTGCCGTTGCTCAATGCCTTCGGGTTCTACCCTGCGGTGATCGCGTTGACCCTGTACAGCATCCTGCCGGTGCTGCGGAACACGGTGACGGGGATCACGGGGGTGGACCCGGCGATGACCGAGGCGGCGCGCGGGATCGGGATGACGCCGTGGCAGGTGCTCACGAAGGTGGAGCTGCCGCTGGCCACGCCGGTGATCATCGCGGGCGTGCGGACGGCGACGGTGTGGGTGGTGGGCATCGCGACGCTGTCGACGCCGGTGGGCCAGACGAGCCTGGGCAACTACATCTTCAGCGGGCTGCAGACGCGGAACTGGACGGCGGTGCTGTTCGGGTGCGTGGCGGCGGCGATCCTGGCGCTGATCCTGGACGGGCTGGTGGCGCTGCTGGAATCGGCGGCGGAGAAGCGCAGCCGGGCCCGCGGGACGCTGGCGATGGCCGGACTGCTGCTGGTCGTCGGCGGGGGCGTCGCCGCGCCGTACGCCAAGGCGTGGGTGACGACCACCAGCCTCGCCACGGCGGACGTGACGCCCGAGCAGGAGGCGGAACCGCTCGGCACGGTCCGCGTCGGGTCCAAGACCTTTACCGAGCAGTACATCCTCGCCGACCTGCTCGCCCAACGGCTCGAAGAAGCCGGGTTCAGCGTCGAGCGGGCCGAGAGCCTCGGGTCCACCATCGGCTTCGACGCCCTGCGCCACGGCCAGATCGACGTGTTCGTCGATTACACCGGCACCATCTGGGCCAACTACATGGAACGCGAGGAGGCCCGGCCCGGGTGGTTCGTGCTCGACGCCGTCGCCGGCTGGCTCGCCGAGACGTACGGCATCCGCAGCCTCGGGTCGCTCGGCTTCGAGAACGCCTACGCCCTGGCCATGCGACGCGATCGGGCCGAGCAGCTCGGCATCGCCTCCATCGAGGACCTCGTCGAGCACGCGCCCGACCTGAAGATCGGCTCCGACTACGAGTTCTTCAATCGTCCGGAGTGGTTCAAGCTCCGCGACACGTACGGGCTGAACTTCGGCCAGACCGTCAGCTTCGACTCGACGTTCATGTACCAGGCCGTGGCCGACGGCGAGGTGGACGTGATCACCGCGTTTTCGAGCGACGGGCGGATCGAGGCGTTCGATCTGGTGGTGCTGGACGACCCGCGGCACGCCTTTCCGCCGTACGACGCGGTGCTGCTGCTCTCGCCGCGGGTCGCCAATCGCGACCAGGTGGTCGACGCCCTGCGCCCGCTGCTAGGGACGATCGACGTGCGACTGATGCGACGCGCCAACCTGTGGGTGGACGGCGACGAGAGCCTCACGCCGGGCGCCGCCGCCGAGCGCCTCGCCGAGCGGATCGACACGACCACCGACTGACCCCACGCCCGCGATCTGACGCTACAATCCCCGGCGTTGTTGAGTACGGTGGTATGGCGGCTTTGCATTGCGATTGGGGCATTCAAATGCGGCACACGATCGGAATCGGCACGTGGGCGCGACGCGGAATCACGTGGGGGTGTCGAACGTTGCTGGCGCTGGCGGTCGGCGTCGCCACGCCGGCGGCGGGACAGGTCGCGCCGTCGATCCTCATCGTGCCGTGGGATCAGGACACGCGGGCTTTCCAGACCAGGAACCAGTTGTTCTACATCCCCGAGGGGAACGTGAGCGGCAGTGACGACGGCATCGACGTGCTGCTGTACGACAGCTACGGCCGCGTCAAGTTCGAGCCGCAGAACGCCGACCCGGTCTTCTCGCTCGGTTACCGCCTGACGACGGCCGATCTGAACACGTCGTCGCCAGACCTGCCCGGGGGCTTCACCGACGTCGCGGCCGCGGCGGCGGTGAACCTCGGCGAGGTGTTCGACGGCTGGGAGATGGGCGTGATCGGCGGCGCCGGCATCGCCACCGACAACCACTTCGACGACTCCGATGCGCTCTACGCCGTCGGCACGGTCCACTTCTCGCACCGGCTCGACGAACGCAGCGCCCTGCACCTGGGCCTGAGCTTTGACGGCAACCGCCCGATCTTCCCGGACATCCCCCTGCCGTACGTGACCTACGTCCTGCGACCGGCCGACGGGGTCGTGCTGCAACTCGGCGTGCCGGTCACGTCCGTGACCTGGCGGCCGACGGAGATGATCCTCATCGAGGCCCGCTATCTGGTGCCGGTGACGCTGCTCGGCCGGGCGTCGCTGCTGCTGACCGATGAGTGGAGCCTGTTTGTCGAGTACGACCAGGACACGACGGCGTTCCACCGCGAGGCGGACGACGAGAACCGCCGGCTGTTCTACAGGCAGCGGCGCGTCGGCGGGGGCGTGCGGTACCGGCACGAGCGGCTGGAGGTCGCCGCGGGCGCGGGCTTCGCCTTCGACCAGGAGTTCGAGCGCGGCTGGGACCTGCGCGACACCGACACCGTCGTCGAGCTGAGCGACGAGCCCTATTTCTTCCTCACGCTCGAGGGCCGGTTCTGATCACGCGTGTGCCCGGCAAAGGTGGGGACAACCCGTGGGTCCGCCCGAGGCGCTCGTCTGGTCACGCGCGAGATCGACGTCGCCGACGCGCGATCGCGGGCACGAGCAGGGTGAACGCCGCGGCGGCGCCCGGTTCGGGGATGCTGAACACGTCGACCTCGCCCTTGAAGTTGAGCTGCCAGATAGCCAGGTCGAACGCGTCGACCACGCCGTCGCCGTTGGCGTCGCCGTCGGCGAGCGTCGCGCCGCTGGTGATGCCGAACCCGGTCTGCCAGACGCCCAGGTCGAAGCCGTCGACCACGCCGTCGCCGTTGAAGTCCCCGGGGATCAGCAGCGACTCGTAGAACTCCTTGACGGCGTTCTGCCGCGCGGTCCCGAGGCCGCCGGAACGGAAAAACGAAGAGTAGGCGAAAAATGTGGCGCCGTCGGTCTCGGCGTCGTAGAGTTTCTGCAGTTGCTCGATGGTGTACTGAGGGCCGCCGTTGTCGTAGTCGTGCAGGTACACGCCCAGGCCCGGGGCGATCTTCGTGTTCGTCTCGATGCCCATGATGTTGGCGAGGTTGGGGTCGAACAGGTAGTCGTTGCTCGGGCTGAGGTAAATCATGGGCATGGCGATGTCGAGCAGGTCCTGTTCGAGCCAGGTGCGGTACTCCTGGAGGACCTGGCTGGAGCCGACGTCGGGATCGCGCCAGACGGCGGCGGAGAGGGCGGCGTGAGGGTTGGTGGCCTTGACGGTGTCACGGATGCCGGCGACGAGGTCGGTGATGCGATCGCGGATGAACTGGCGGTACTGGCCGGTGAAGGCGGGGTTGCCGGCGTCGAGGCCGGTGGCGGCGGCGAACAGGTCGTGCGAGTAGTCGTCGTGCGGCAGGGAGGACCAGCCGGCGTCGCCGAGCCAGCGGATGTAGTCCAGGTGCAGGCCGTCGACGTCGTAACGGCCGACGATGTCGCCGGCGACGTTCTGCACGTGCTGGTGCCACTCGGGGAGGATGGGGTTGGCGATGACGTAGCTGGAGTTGAGCGGCTGGGGCTGGCCGGAGGCGTCGGTGATGCGGTAGCTGGGGTTGGTGTGGTAGAACGGGTGCTTGATGGCGGTGCGGGTGCTGGGTGGCGTGGTGCCGTTCCACAGCGGCATGGAGTTGATCCAGGCGTGGAGCTTGAGGCCGCGGGCGTGGGCGGCGTCGATGGCGGTCTGGAGCGGGTCCCACGATCCGCCGAGCCGCTCGGCGCGGGGCTCGTAGAGGCTGTCGTAATACGCGTCGCCTTGGCCGCGGACCTGGAAGATCACGTCGGTGATCCCGAGGCTCGCCGCCTGGTCGATGATCGTCTGCACCGTGCTGGGCCCGCCGTTGCGGTAGTCAAAGCGGGTGACCCACAGGCCCTTGAAGTCGCTGAAGTTCTCGGCCTGCGCTGGCGCGGCCAGCCCCGCGCAGAGCACCACGAGCAAGCCGCTCGCCACAACCATCCATCCGGCCCGCCGGACACGCGATTCAAGCATCGTGACGCCTCCTGAAACGACCTGACGCACAGGTCCCGGCCGCCCCAGCGGCCCGTGCCTCACCCAATATTAGCACACATGATAGCAATGTCAACGGGAATCACCGTCCCAGCCTTAGGAGGCTTCCTTCGGACGCACGCGCAATCAAAAGCCCGGTTGGTGTGCCTGGGGCCGTCGCGCTCGCCGGCGCATCAGCCAGGGCGTCGCGAGCACCAGCATCGCGGCCGTCGCGGGCTCGGGGACGCTGAACACGTCGACGTCGCCCTTGAAGTTGAGCTGCCAGACGGCCAGGTCGAAGGCGTCCACCGCCCCGTCGCCGTTGGCGTCGCCATCCGCCAGCGTCGCGCCGCTGGTGATCCCAAACCCGTTCTGCCAGATGCCCAGGTCGAACGCGTCGACGGCCCCGTCGCCGTCGAAGTCGCCGGGGATCAGCAGCGACTCGTAGAACTGCTTGACCGCGTCCTGGCGGGCGACGCCGAGGCTGCCGGAACGGAAGAACGAGGAGTAGGCGAAGAGCGTGGCGCCGTCGGTCTCGGCGTCGTACAGCCGCTGGAGCTGCTCGACGGTAAACTCCGGCCCGCCGTTGGCCTCGTCGTGAAGAAACACGCCGATGCCCGGCGCGATCTTGGCGTTGGTTTCGATGTCGAGCACGTTCGCCAGGTTCGGCGCGAACAGGTGGTCGTTGCTCGGGCTGAGGTAGATCATCGGCATGGCGATGTCGAGCAGGTCGCGCTCGAGCCAGGCGCGGTAGTCCTGGAGCACGTCGTTGGCGCCGACGTCGGGGTCGCGCCAGACGGCCGCGGACAGCGCGACGTCGGCGTTGACTGTTTTGACCGTGTCGTGGATGCCGGCGACCAGGTCGGTGATCCGGTCACGGACGAACCCGCGATACGCATCGCCGTTACGCGGGCTCGACGCGTCCAGCCCCGTCGCCGCCTCGAACAGCGCCCGCGACCGCTCGTCGTGCGGCAGCGACGCCCAGTCGGTGTCCCCGAGCCAGCGGATGCGGTCCAGGTGCAGCCCGTCGACGTCGTACCGGCTGACGATGTCCGCCGCGACGTTCTGCACGTGCTCGTGCCACTCGGGCAGAATCGAGTTGGCCTGGACGAAGCTGGGGTTGAGCGGCTCGGGCTCGCCCGACGGATCGAACACGCGGAAGCTCGGGTCGGTGTGGTGGAAGGGGTGGAGGATGTCGGTGTCGGTGCGTGGCGGGGTGGTGGTGCTCCAGAGGGTGTTGACGTTGACCCAGGCGTGGAGCTTGACGCCGCGGGCGTGAGCGGCGTCGATGGCGACCTGGAGCGGGTCCCAGGACGTGCCGCTGAGCCGCTCGGCGCGGGGCTCGACGAGGCTGTCGTAGTACGCGTCGGCCTCGCCGCGGACCTGGAAGATCACGTCGGTGATGCCGAGGTCGGCCGCCTGGTTGACGATGTTCCGGACGGTGCTGGGCCCGCCGTTGCGGTAGTCGAAACGGGTGACCCACAGGCCCTTGAAGTCGTTAAAGTTGTTTGCCTGGGCCGAGGGCGCCGGCCAGGCCAGGGGCCCGAGGACGAGCAAGAGAAGCCAGATGCGATGATGGGGGCGGGTACAGATCGCGGCGGGCATGACGCCTCCTGAACAAAACCAAGCCCCAGATTCGCGTCGTTTCTCGTCCCCACGCCCTCGAAGTCAATATTATCACGGGTGTTATGAATGTCAACAAAATCTTCGTTTTCTCTGATCCGCCGCCCCGCCGCCGACTCCCCTTAACCCCTGAGACGCCCATCCCCCGCGGAAACGATCCATGTCCCTGCACCCGATCGACTGGGCCATCATCCTCGCGTTCCTCCTGCTGACGCTGGCGATCGGCGCCGCCGTCGCCCGCCGCGCCGGGCGCAGCTCCGTGGAGTTCTTCCTGTCCGGCCGCGACATGCCCTGGTGGCTGCTGGGCGCCTCCATGGTCGCCACCACCTTCTCCACCGACACGCCCAACCTCGTGACCGACCTGGTCCGAAGCGGCGGTGTCTCACGCAACTGGCTCTGGTGGGCGTTCCTGATCACCGGCATGCTCACCGTCTTCGTCTACGCGCGGCTGTGGCGACGCTGCGGCGTGCTCACCGACATGCAGTTCTACGAGCTGCGCTACGCCGGGCCCTCGGCCGCCTTCCTCCGCGGGTTCCGCGCGATCTACCTGGGCCTGGCCTTCAACGTCCTGGCCATGGCCGCGGTCAACCTCGCGGCGATCAAGCTCGGCGGCATCCTCTTCGGGGTCAACCCGTACCAGGCCATCCTCGTCGCCGCCGCCGTCACCATGACCTTCTCCGCCCTCGGCGGGTTCCGCGGCGTCGTGCTCACCGACCTGATCCTCTTTGTCACCGCGATGGTCGGCTCCGTCGCCGCCGCCTGGTTCGCCCTCAGCCACGCGCAGGTCGGCGGGCTCGACGCCCTGCTCGCCCACCCCAACCTCGAGGGCAAGCTCTCGATGCTGCCCGACCTGACCGACCCCGAGCTGGTCATCGGCGTGCTGGTGATCCCGTTGGCCGTGCAGTGGTGGAGCACGTGGTACCCCGGCTCGGAGCCCGGCGGGGGCGGGTACGTCGCCCAGCGCATGCTCGCCGCCCGCGACGAACGCCACGCCGTCGGCGCCACGCTGCTGTTCAACATCGCCCACTACGCCCTGCGCCCCTGGCCGTGGATCCTCGTCGCCCTCGCCTCGCTGATCGTCTATCCCGACCTGGCCAGCCTCGAACGCGCGTTCCCCAACGTCGAGGCCGGTAAGCTCGGCCACGACATGGCCTACCCCGCCATGCTCACCCACGTGCCCACCGGCTGGCTCGGGCTCATCCTCGCCTCCCTCGCCGCCGCCTACATGTCCACCATCTCCACCCACCTGAACTGGGGCTCGTCCTACCTCGTCTACGACTGTTACCGTCGTTTTCTCGCACCCGGGGCCGGCGAGCGGCACCTGGTCTGGGTCGGCCGGCTCACGACCGTGCTGCTGATGGTCGTCTCCGCCGCCGTGGCGCTGACGGTGCAAAACGCGGCGCAGCTATTCAACTTCATTCTGAACTTTTGCATTCTCAGGTTAGCGCCAAATATCCCTTGATTTTCCGATGAT
>CAYSIX010000118.1:4896-12472 GCA_964431205.1 uncultured Phycisphaeraceae bacterium | reverse complement strand
CCCCTCGTACTCCAGGAATTTGGCGTCGACGACCGTCGCGCGTCCTGAAGGAAAGCCTGCCGGCACAGTCGTGGCGCTTTGTGACACCATTCACCGGTCTCGTTTAGCCGGCGGGCCTGCCCGCCGCTTTGGTCTTGGGCGCCCGGGCGGCGTCGCTGGCGGACGGACCAGGCAGCCGCGGGCGCGGCCCGGGGTGCGACCGCCGACCGGCCGCGCCGCCGTACAATGTCGCGATGAACGATCCGCAAGCCCTGACGATCCGCCAGTTTCAACAGCACATCCGGGAGCGCTACGGCGAGGTGGACCGCGCCCGCGGCACGGCCGGCACGTTCATGTGGTTCGTCGAGGAGGTCGGCGAGCTGGCCACGTCGCTGCACAAGTCCGCCGGCGCGGGGGGCGAGACCTCCGGCGACGCGGACCCGGCCGGCGAGTTCGCCGACGTGCTGGCGTGGCTGTGCACGCTGGCGAACATCAACGGCGTGGACCTGGCCGAGGCCGTGCAACGCAAGTACCTGACCGGCCCGGGCCCCAAGGGGCACAAGTAGCGTGGCACGGGGGATCCATGCCCGTCGCACAAAGGTCCATCGAGCCGTGAGCGGTGGGGCGTCGCCGTGTTGCAGGGCGCGGGAGGCAGGGCTAGACTCCCGGTTTGATCCACGGGAAGCGGGCCGGTGCGATTCGAGCTGATTGACCGCGTGCTGGAACGCAGTGACGACCGGCTGGTGGCGGTCAAGAGCGTCAGCGCGGCCGAGGAGTACCTGGCCGACCACTTTCCGGGCTTCGCCGTGCTGCCGGGGGTGCTGATGCTCGAGGCGATGGCGCAGGCCGGGCGGCTGCTGGTCGGCGGCGGGCAGGACCCGCGGGCCGTGCCCCTGGTGATCCGCGAGGTGCGGAACGTCCGATACGGGCAGATGGTCCGCCCCGGCCAGAGCCTGACGGTGGACGTGACGCTGCGGCAGCGTGACGGCGAGGCGTGCCGGTTCGAGGGCGTCGGCCGCGTGGACGGGCAGGTCGCCGTTCAGGGCCGCTTCACCCTCGCGCCCGCCCACGACGCCTGATCCCGCGATCCCAACCGACAGACAGACCACACGGAGACGCAGACATGCCCATGACGCAGGACGAAGTGTTCGACAAGGTGCAGGAGGTCCTCGAGGACGCGCTGGGCGTCGACGAGGACGAGGTCACCCCCGAGGCCAAGCTCGTCGGCGACCTCGGCGCCGAGTCGATCGACTTCCTCGACATCGTCTTCCGCCTGGAGAAGGCCTTCGGCATCAAGATCGATCAGGCCGAGCTGTTCCCGGACAACGTGCTCAACGACCCGCAGTACGTGCAGGACGGCCGGGTGACCGACCAGGGCATGGCCGAGCTGCGCAAGCGACTGCCCCACGCCAACCTCGACGCGTTTGACGGCAGCCGGTCGGTGGACGACTTCTCCAACGTCTTCACCGTCGACGCGATCGTGAAGTTCATTCAGTCGAAGCTGGAGCAGCAGAAGGCGTAGGCGGGGGCACGACCGGCGCCGGGCGGCTTCGCCGTGCGCGTCGATCGTCGATCGACCGCCAAACTCGCTGGCCTGCGCGTCGATCGTCGATCGACCGCTAAACTTGTCCCCATGCGCTGGATCTGGATCGATCGGATCGTCGAGCTGCAGCCGAAGCAGCGGTGCGTGTCGGTCAAGGCCGTCACCGCCGCCGAGGACGTGCTGCACGACCACTTCCCGGCCGACGCGGGCGGCGACGGTCGCCCGCCGCGCGGGCCCCTGCCGCTGATGCCCAACTCGCTGGTCATCGAGGGCATGGCGCAGACCGCGGGGATCCTCGTCGGCCACGCCGGCGGGTTCCGCGAGAAGGTGATCCTGGCCAAGATCGGCCGGGCGACGTTCCACGCCGACGCCCGCCCCGGCTTCGTGATCCGTCACACCGCCGAGCTGACCCAGTTCAGCGACGCCGGCGCCGCTACCACCGGCACCAGCGAGCTGATCGATCCCGCCGACGGCTCCACCCGACCGCTGGCCGACGTCCAGCTCGTGTTCAGCCACATCGATCGCAACCGCGCCGGCCTCGCGTTCCCCGAGCACAACTTCGTCTTCACCGGCCAGTTCCTGGACCTGCTCCGCGACGCGGGCGTCGAGCTGCCGGCGCCTTCGTCGACACCGGCCTGATCTCGGCGCACCTCGACGCGCGCTTCACGAAGCGACGCGGCTTCGCGCGAGCAGACGAACTTTCAACCTACATGGCCATGAGCACCCATCACAAACTCGGTTCAAGCCGGAGGTTGACACGCGCGTATAATTAATCGATTTCGACTGTTGTTTTGGCTAATCTGGATCAAGCGTTGCGCCACACGTGCCATCATCTCAGTTCCAAGCACTACATGGAGACGACTTGTGAACTCGACAGACCCTGAGGTACCAGCTCCTTTAGCGAACGATCACATTACACTACTGCGCGCCGCGTCTTCTTCACCCCTCAGTCGCCGACAACGTAAGGAATTGCGGACCGCAATGGACTACATCTTGAACGAACTGACTACAGACTTCATCGCCGAGTTGTCCCCGTGGGGCTGCGAGATGGTCAAGCAATATGACCGTCGGCTGACAACGCAAGTCCTACACCGCCGCATTCGTAAAATGCGCCTGGGAAGCTATGAGGGATATCCAGAAGTTCGAGGGGGCTTTGTACAGGACATGTTTGCATTCTGGATTGAATATGGCAAACAGCCGTCGAATAAAGTTTGGCAATCACAGTTCTGTAGCCGAACCGCCTCGCTACAAGCCTTGGATCCCAAATGGCGCGTCGGCAGAGCGGCGCCCGACGGGAAAGCTCGAAATCGTGCGTTACATGTTCGCAGCGGCCATGGCTCAACGCCATCAGGCATCTTCACCTTTGATCCCGATTTGATCGGCTTCACGAAGCATCGCGGCATCCAGAAATCCATGCCCCTCATTGACTTGGCGAGTGAATCATCAATTGGGGGTCAAATCGATATCTGTCGAGAATTCGTCCGCAGAGCGATCTCCGAGTTGGACGAGACCGATCTATTGGATGAGACAAAGAAGCTCTGTCCGTGAGTGCGTGAGGTTTCCAACGCAGGATAGAGTTGGCCGGAGCTCGGGGCTTACACGAAAGCTGTTGGTTGATTGCCCTCAATCATGCCGCTCGCGCAGCTCGGCGAGGGTGGGCGCCAGCTCGTCGGCGAGCTCGCGCGCCAGCAGGCCGGAGGTGCCGCAGCGGCGCGCCCAGCGGTCGGCGGCCAGGCCGTGCGCGTGCACGCCGAGCACCGCGGCGTCGAACGGCGTCATGCCCTGGCCGATCAGCGCCGCGATCAGCCCGGTCAGCACGTCGCCGCTGCCGGCCGTCGCCAGCGCGGGATTGCCCGTCTGGTTTCGATAGCACTTCGAGCCGTCGCTGACGATGGTGTGCCGGCCCTTGAGCACGACGACGGCGTCGTGCAGGCGCGCCAGCTCGGCGGCGGCGGGCGGCCGCTGCGACGCGTCGGTCGGGTCGTGGCGGATCCCCAGCGGCTGGGCCAGGCGGCGGTACTCGCCCGGGTGGGGCGTCATCACCAGCGGCGCCCCGCCCGACGCCCGCGCCTTGCCCCACGCCGCCAGCAGGTTCAACCCGTCGGCGTCCAGCACCACGGACCGCTGCCCGCTCAGCAACGCCCGAACCAGTCGAACCGAGTGCTCGTCCCCCGCGCCCATCCCCGGGCCCACCGCCAGCACCGACCCGCGGCCCGCGTCGTGGCGGTCCAGGATCGCCAACTGCTCCTCCGCCGGCCCACGCAGCTCCACGCCCGTGGCGCTCGGCTCGATCATCAACGCGCACGGCAAGACCGCCGGCGACGCCGCGATCCGCACCAGCCCCGCGCCGGCACGCAACGCCGCCCGCGCCGCGATCGCCGGCGCCCCGATCATCGCCCCGCTGCCCCCGACCACCGTCACCGTCCCGAACGTGCCCTTGTGGCTCTCGGCCGGTCGCGCCGGCGGCGCGGGCACCGCGTCGATCATCTCCAGTTCATTCATGCACCACCACCCTCAGCCGTCACGCCCGGTCGGCGGCATCTCGAACACAGATGAACCCAGATGGCCACAGATCGATACGGATGTCAAGCCCATACAGAAAAAGCAAGCGTCTCGTCATTCGGTTCACGCGGGTGTGCCTGCCCCAGGTAAACCCGCCCTCATCAGCATTCATCCGCGTTCATCCGCGTTCATCCGTGTTCCCCCGCGGCCCCGGCGAGCGCATCACTCGGCTTCGAGCACCTCGATGCGCAGCCGCCGGTACACCGGCATCATCTCGACCAGATCGTTGTGCATCCACCCGTCGGCCAGGGCGCTGACGCCGAGCACCAGGTGCGCCGCGTCGTAGGGCCGCTCCGGCAGCGTCGCGTCCAGGTCGACCCAGCGTCCGCCGGGCGGCTCGTCCTCGGCCGCGCCCGCCTCGCCGTCGCCCGCCAGCCACGCCTGGGTCCACATGTGGTACCCGAACACGCCCTCGCGGCCAAGGAACCGATCGACGTAGATCAGCCCCGTCACCGTGCGGCTGGGGATGCCCGCTCCACGCAGCATCGCCGCCAGCAGCACGCCGTGCTCCGTGCAGTCGCCCTGCCGGGCCCGCGCCACCTCGCTCGCCGTCGCGAAACCCACGGACAGGTCCTTCTCTTGCACGTAGTCGCGAACGAACGCCCGCAGCCGCATCGCCTTCTCGGCGTCGCCGAGCTGGTCGGCCTCCTCGCCGAGCGCCCGCGCCACCAGCTCGCGGACCTTCGGGTCTTCGTGGTCCAGCGCGCCGGACGCGGCCAGGTGCTCGTCGCCCGGGCGGTCGTCGCCCGGCGGCACCGGCCGATCCAGGTGCACCGTCACCACCGAGTCGTCACCGTCCCGCTCGACGCGCTGCACCCCGATCGACGGCAGCTCCAGCGACGGCGCCTCACCGCTCGCGCCCCCGTCGGCCAGGCTCACGCGGTACCGCGCCGAACGCACTTGCCGAGGCCGCTCGATCCGTCCCGTCGGCTCGATCAGCGTCGAGATCAGCAGCTCCGGCGCGTCCACCTCCGCCGTCGCCAGCTCCTCGTCCGCCGCCAGCATCGTCAACTCGATGCCCATCAGGTTTATCGTCGTCTTCAGCGGCAGGCCCCGCTCGTCGACGTACTCGCGGGCCGTCATCGTCGGCATGATCGACGCCCGCGCGTCCCACACCGTCGCCGGCACCACCTTCCCGTACACCTCGACCGGCTCGTGGCCCACCAGCGTCATCGTCATGGTCACGGGCGTCGGCTCGCCGCTGCTGACGTCCACCGTCCGCACCCCGATCGTCTCGGCGCCCTCGGCCAGCCGCTCGGCGACGTGACGCTGCGCCGCCGCCGGCGTCATCCACTCGCCCTCGATCGCCGGCCGCCGACTCCGCTGAGCGCGATCCCCCGCGATCCGCACGACCTCGATGCCCTGCTCGTCGAACGTCACGCGCGTCCGCGTCGGCGCCGCGCCCAGGCGCAGCTGCGTCTCCGCCTCGATCGGCTCGCCGCCGACCGTCTCGTGGAACCGGCTGTCCAGCTCGATCGCCAGCTCGGTCGGGCCCCGCCTCAGCGACATCCGCATCGTCTGTCCCGTGGTGATCCGATCGCCCTGGAACTGCTGATACATGTGCAGGTAGCCGACGCGCTGGTCGTTGAGCAGCACGACGTGCCAGCGTTCGTAATCGTCCGTGTCGGGCTGGGGCTCGGCGAGGGCGGGCGACGCCAGCGCCACCAGCACCGCCAGGCAACAGGTCAGCCAGCGCGGGAGGAGAGGGGGAGGATCAGCAGGCATGGGTCGATTGTACGCGGGGGGCGTCGAGGGGGTTCAATTCGGCCCGGGCGTCGCGGAGTTGCTGCCGCAGGCGCTCGATCGCTTGTGGGGGATAGAGGGCGAACGGCCAGTCGCGCTTGTGGGCGACGTGATGGTTGCCCACGCCGGCGCGGGCGGCCCGCAGGCGCCGGTCGGCGTCATGAAGACGGTCGGCGTGGAGTCGGGCCAGCTCGTCGTTGATCCGGTGGATCTCGTGAAACGCGGCCCGTCGGCGGGCGCGGTCGCGATCGTCGTCCATGTGGGCCAGCAGCGCGCGCTTGCGCTGGACGAGCCGGCCGTCCACGCCGGGCTGGCGGTCGAGGTTGTGCGGCAGGTGGTGACGCCACCAGACGGCGCGGCGCAGCGCCGCCGGCTCGGCGACCGGGGCGTCGAAAGGCAAGTGCACGTCGGCGGTGACGACGGCGTAGGGCGCCAGCGGCTCGTCCTCGCCGCGCCACGCCGACCACCACCGATCGGTGATCCGGTCGTACGCGCCGCCGCCCGTGCCGTGGATGAACAGCGCGCAGCCGAGGTGTCGGCGGACCCAGGCCATCATCAGCAGCGCCCGCGGCGCCAGGCGGTCGCCGGCGTCGCGGTCGAGCGGCTCGCCGTCGTCGGTCGTCAGCAGCGGCGTCGAGTCGGCCAGGTCCACGAACACGCGTCGCCGCGGCCGATTCCACCGCAGAACCCATAGCGGGACCTCGACGCGATCGGGCTCGACGCGCAGCCGCGTCACGCCCGCCGCCGGGTACGCCGACACGGCCTCGTTGTACGCCGCCACGCACCGCCGCGCCTCGTCGCGAAGCCGCGATACCTCCCGCTCGAACCACGGCCGCGCGTTCAGCCCGGTCGTGAACACGTGCCGCACCGGCGCGTGAATCCATGGTTTGAGCAGTTGATCGAGCGCGGCGGCGACCTGCTGGGCCAGGGTGTCGAAGGCGCGGCCGGCGATCGCCTCGAACGCGCCGCGCAGGGCCGAGACGTCCGCGGCCACGTCGTCGGGCAGGGCGTCGAGGCGGGCGAGGATGCCCGGGGCGTCGGCGGGCGGCTGACAGCCGACGGGCACGTTCGGGTCGCACGGCGCCAGGGCCACGCGGCGGATTGAGAGGCGGTCGCCGCGTTGCGCGGGCAGCTCGACGGTCAGCGGTTCGAGCGTGTCCTGATCGACGACCAGGTTGAGGATGGGCTGGCGGCGGGTGGCGGAGGCGAGGTCGGCGGCGAGGTACTTGGCGAGGATGCCCGGGTGCCAGAGCGCCGGCTGGTGCCCGGTGGCGATCGGGCCGCCGTCGGGCCAGGCGTCCATCGGCGGGTCGATCGTCACGCGCATGCCCGGCCCGCCCGCGTCTCGCCGCAGGTACACGCCGCCGGCTCGCCGAACCGGCCCGGGAACTTGGCCAGCTCCCGCTCGAACACCTCGCGGTAGTGCCGCAAGCGCAGGTCCGCGTTGTCCAGCGGCCCGCCGAAGCTGCGGTTGGGGTCCTTGTAGATCAGGCGGATCGGCACCTCGGTGATCCGCAGGTCGTTCGCCGCCGCCTGAACCCAGACCTGCATCGGCAGCGCGTAGCCGTCCACGTCCAGGTGCAGCTTCGTCAGCGCCGAGGCGCGGTAGGCCTTGAACCCGCAGAACGCGTCGGTCAACGACAGGCCCAGCCGCTCGTTGATCATCTCGGTGACCCGCCCGTTGATCGCGCGGCGTTCGGGCGGCGGCTGATCGTCCTGGTGATCCAGGGTGAGGTAGCGGCTGCCGCT
>CAYSIX010000118.1:0-4886 GCA_964431205.1 uncultured Phycisphaeraceae bacterium | reverse complement strand
GCTCGATGGCGCGGAAGAAGTCGGGCAGGCTGGCCGGCTCGTGCTGCTCGTCGCAGTCCATGGTGATCAGCCAGTCGTACCCGTAGCAGTTGACCCAGCGGAAGGCGTCGCGGATGGACCGGCCGTAACCGCGGTTGCGGGCGTGGCGGATCACGTCGACCGGCTGGCGGGCGAGCAGGCAGGGCGTCTCGTCGGTCGAGCCGTCGTCGATCACCAGGACGTCGCGGGCGTAGCGGGCGACCTCGCTCAGGACGGTGGTGACGTATTGCTGCTCGTTGAACACGGGGATCGCGACCAGGGTACGCATGCAAAGCCTCCGAGTGCGGGGAATCCATGGCGGCGAGGGCCGCGGTAAGACCATTCACTCTAGGTGTGGCGCCCGGGGCCATCAAGCGCCCGCTGGGACACCGGGGCCCCGGCCGACTCGCTACCCAGCCAACGCGCCAGGGCCGCCAACTGTTCCACGCTCAGCCGCTCGGGCCGGCCCGTCGGCTCGATGCCCGGCGGAAGCGACCGCGCCCGGCCGAGGATCGTCCCGATCTGCTTGCGTCGCTGACCGAACAGCCGGTGCACGACCGCGCCCAGCGCCGCGGGGTCGTCGGTCGCCGGCGTCGCCCGCCGCGTCAGCTTCAGCACCGCTGACTCGACCTTCGGCGCCGGCCAGAAGCATCCCGGGGCCAGCACCGCCACCCGCTCGACCTCGCACATCGCCTGGATCATCACCGACAGCGGGCCGTACGCCTTGCCCCCGGGCGGGGCGAGGATCCGCTCGGCCACCTCCCGCTGCACCATCACCACCGCCATGCCCATCTGTGGGTGGTCCACCGCCAGGTTGACCAGCAGGGGCGAGGCGATCTGGTACGGCAGGTTCGCCACGAGTTTGAAGGGGATTTTTGATATTTGATTTTCGATTTGGGATTGGGCGGCGAGCGCGTCGAGGACGGCGGGGTTGACCGTGCGCTTGCCGGTCAGGACGTCGGCGATCAGCACGCGGACGCGGTCGGCCCGGGGCGACAGACGCTGGCGCAGGATCGGCTCGAGGTCGGCGTCGATCTCGACGGCGACGACGCGGACGGCCGGGTCGGCGTCGAGCAGGCGCTCGGTCAGCGCGCCGGTGCCGGCGCCGACCTCGAGGATGTGATCGACGTGGTCGGGCGAGCCGGTCAGGGGCCGGCCGGGCGCGGCGGCGGCGAGGATCGCGCGCATGTGGTTGCCGTCGTGCAGGAAGTTCTGCCCGAGTTTTTTCTTGGGGTGCAACCCGTGGTCGGCGAGCAGGGCCTTGATCTGCGAGAGCGTCTGGGCCATCGGCGGCATCGTAGCGGCCGCGGGGTGCGTGGGGGTATGATCGGAGCATGTACAAGGTCGAGGTCGAACAGGAAGAGGACGGTCACTGGATCGCCGAGGCCCCCGATCTGCTCGGCGTCATGTCCTATGGGCAAACGCGCGAGGAAGCGGTGAGGCTTTCGCAGGCCCTATCGCTGCGGGTACTCGCGGTGCGGCTGGAGCACGGCGAAGACCTGCCGGACGTCAAGGCGGTCTTCTCGATCGTTGCGTGAGGCATGTCCCAGTAGCCCGCCACCCGTGCCGGACGTGTCCTCGCCGCGCTGTTGCGCATCGGCTGGCGCGTCAAACGACAGACCGGGTCGCACCGAGCGCTACAGCGAAAAGGGGTGGCCCGACTTCGTATTCGCGTTCCACGTTCGTGAAGAGATCGGCCCACGCATGCTCGCCCGCATCGCCAAGCGAACCGGCCTGCGGCCCCAAGACCTGTGGCCGGCCGATCGTCGCGGTCGGGACGGGTTTGCCGGGATCGGTTGAACCGGCACGGATCGACGGCCTTCATTCTTCATCGAAGTGGCGATCGACGAGCTGGCGCAGGGCCTCGATGGCCCGGTCGGCGTCGTCGCCGCTGGCGGTCAGGTGCAGCTCGGTGCCCTCGGTGGCGGCGAGCATCATCAGTTGCATGATGCTCTTGCCGTCGACGGTCTGCCGGCCCTTGCGGACACGGATATCGCAGTTGAAGCCGCTGGCGGTGTCGACGAAGGCCATCGCCGGCCGGGCGTGCAGGCCCAGGCGGTTGCGGATGGTCACGCTGGCCTCGACGGTGCTCAAGTTGCCATCGCCCTCGGACGGTAAGGAACGGAAAGGGATCAGCCGGCCAACTGCTGGGCGTCGGCCTCCTGGATCAGGTCCTCGATCTCCCGGGCGGAGTTGGCCTGGCGCAGGAAGCGACGGAAGGTGTCCTTCTGTAGGTTGGCGAAGATGTTCTCCATGGCCTGGAGGTGCTCATCGGGCCGGTCCTTGGGCGACAGCAGAAGGAAGATGGAATAGACGGGCTGCTTGTCGAGGGCGTTGAAGTCCACGCCGGTCTGGCTGACGCCGATGGTGGCGACCATTTTCTTGATTTTCTCGTGCTTGACGTGGGGGACGGCGACGCCCTTGCCGAAGCCGGTGGACCCGTGCTTCTCGCGTTCGAGGATGAGCTTGACCAGCTCGTCGCGCAGGGACTGGGTGAGGGTGCCGGCGGCGACGAGGGCGTCGATCAGCTCGGTGATGGCGGCGTTGCGTTCGGACGCCTGGAGCTGAGGGACGAGGGCTTCGGTGACGACGAAATCGCTCAGTTTCATTCGCAGGGCCTCACAAAGACATCGCGAATCCGGGGGCCATCAGCAGAGCAGGTTCGCGGCGGGCGGTCAACCGGGCGGGGTGGGCCCACGTTCGGGCCGCCGCCGGCCACGGCGCGGTCAGCGCGGCGTGGGGTGCTTGCGGTTTCGCCGCTTCTCCTTGTGGTCGTGGAGCTGCCGCTCCATCTTGTCGGTGGTCTCATCGATGCAGGCGTACAGGTCTTCGCCGGCCCCCTTGGCGACGAAGTGCTCGCTGCCGTCGACGTGGACGATCAGCTCGACCGCGAAGCGGTGGCTGTCGTGCCGATCGGCGACGACCTCGATCTCGTTGACGCGGTCATAATAGCGTGGCAGCCGACTGACCTTTTCCTCGGCGTAGGCGCGGATCGGGGGGGTGATCTCGATGTGCCTGCCGGTGACGATGACGTCCATACGCATTCATCTCCTTCTGGCCGGCGCGTCGGCCGGTCACGGCCATAAGGCTCAGCCCGACGAACGGGAGGGCTGAGCGGTCGAATCGGGCTGGTCCGGGGCGGGGGCGTCGGCGTGGTCGGAGTCGGGCCGCCTCGCGTGACCGCCGGGCGGGCGGTCGCCGGCGGCGGGTTCGCCCGGCAGGGGCCACGGTTGGCCGTTGGCCGTCTGCAACCCGGACTGGCCGCTGATCTGCTGGTTGGGCGGGACCAGCACCCCGCCGCTGACGGCGAACTTGATCGCGTCCTCGATGGTGATCGGCAGATCGATCGTGTCCCGCGTGGGCACGGTGATGACGTAGCCGGTGAAGGGCGTGGGCGAGCTGGGCACGAAGACGGTCATGCAGTCTTCGCCGGCCGCGTCCTGGATCCGCTGCATCGTCTCGCCGGTGACCAGCCCGACCGACCAGATGCCCTTCCGCGGGTATTCGACGGCGACGACCTTGCTGAACTGCACGCGCGTCTCGCCGCCGAAGAAAAAGTCGGTCACCTGCTTCACCGACGGATACACCCGCCGGATCAGCGGCACGCGGTGGACCAGCTCCTCGCCGCGGTGGTACAGCCGCCGACCGATGTAACTGCCCACGAACAGCCCGACCATGTAGATCAGCACGATGGCGATGATCAGCCCGATCAGGTCCATGATGCGCCAGTTGCCGATCGTGACCGAGTTCCACCAGCGTTCCAGGGCGATCTCGCGGGCGGCCAGGACGATGTCCGGCTGGGTCTTCATCCACTCACGCCTCCGCTCGACCTGGACGGAGCGGGAGTACGCCGGGCCGTACTCCTCGGCCAGCCGCTCGTTGACCAGCTCCCACGCCGCCTGCTGCGAGGAGGTGAGCCGGTCGGCGACCTCGGTGAAGTCGTCGTCGGTCGCGTGGGGCCAGGGGCTCAGGCGGATCACCAGCTCCTGGACGCCGGCGTTGATCGGGTCGGCGATGCGGACCTTGACGAAGGTGTAAGCGATAACAACCAGCCAGATCGTCAGCACCGTGGGCAGAATGATGCCCAGGCCCCGGAAAAAGAACTTGCGAAAGCTGGAGCCTGAAAACGCGTGGGCGGAACCATCCATGAATGCCTCGGGGCGGGGGTCGGGGCTGTGCGGCGCAGGGCTGAACCAGCCGATCGCCGGCTCGAGCGACCCGTGGCAGGCCGGCCACGCCTCACCAACGCCTTAGCATAGAAACCGCGTCCGACCCGGTCAATGAATCGCGCCCCGTCGCGCCCCCGCGCCTCGGTTCGCACGGCGCCGCCAAGCCGAGCGCTGAGCGCCGCGAAGCCCCGAACGGCCCAGCGCCCACGCGTGACGCCCCGTCCGCGAGGCGTCACCTCGCGCCGCCAAGCCGAGCGTTGAGCGCCGCGAAGCCCCGAACGGCCCAGCGCCCACGGGTGACGCCCCGTCCGCGAGGCGTCACCTCGCGCCGCCAAGCCGAGGGCTGAGCACCGCGAAGCCCCGGATCAGCCGCCGCCCTCACCGCGCCCCGCCGCCTTGCCACCTCGAGAGGTCCAGCCGCTGCACCGCCCGCACCGGCGTCGGCACCGGCATGCCCAGCAGCCGCCCGCTCACCTGCCCGCCCAGCACGATCACCGCCTCGCCGTCCACCACCCCCGCCGCCTCGTCGTGCGCCGTATCCATCGCCGGCAACGACCACACCCGCCGACGCCCGGTGTCCAGCAGCCGCGCCGCCCGGTAGCGGATCGTGTCGATGCGTTCTTCGTCCCGGTACATCGCGGCGGTCAGGATGCCGGCCTGAAAGCTCCAGGCGTCGGCCGCCGCGCCCAGGCAGAGAGG
>CAYSIX010000117.1:0-12559 GCA_964431205.1 uncultured Phycisphaeraceae bacterium | reverse complement strand
TGACAGCGTGCCGGACTGCATCCTCAGCCGCGCCGAACTGCGGGCGATCCCGTGGCTGATGATCGAGGCGCTGATCGCCGAGGGGGTGATCCCGATCGCCGCGACCGGCCGATTCGCCAGGCTGGGGGGCCTAGGCTTTCTGCAGATGGTCGAGCGCAAGGCCGCCTGGATTCGCCAGAACGAGTCCCGCCTGGTGGAGATGATCGATGGGTGAACGCGTGCTGCCGATGCTGATCGTGCTGGGATGGACGCTGGCGTCCGCCGTCGTCACGGCCGAACCGGCGCCCGAGCCGTCCGACGATACGCCCGTGGATGCCGCGTCGGTCGAACCGGACGAGGCGCGGCACGACGTGGACGTGGCCCGGCTCGACGACGCGACGATCCTCGCCCGCCTCGACGCGCCGGCGTACCGTGACCGCCAGGAGATGACGCGTCGCCTGCGCGCCAGCCGATCTTTATCGATGCAACGGATCGAGACGCTGTACGCCGCGGCGCCCGGCGAGGAGGCCCGCCATCGCCTGCTCGACGTCGCCCGCCACCACTGGCTGCGCGCCCAGCGGCTGGAGCGATTCGAATCGAACCAAGCCGCTGCGAGCGAGGGGGCCATCGGTTTGCCGACGGTCGTGCTCAGCGCCGACCAGTTGCCGCAGCTCGGCCGCAGCGCCGTGCACGTGATCCTCACGCTGCCCGGCTTCCCCGCCCACGAGCACCTCGAACCGGGCGACTTCATCGTCGCCTTCGACGGGACCGACCTGCCCCCGGACGCGGATCAGAGCGTCTTTCAGAACATCGTGACCCAGCACCCGGCCGGGGCGCCCCTGGGCATGACGGTGCTGCGCGACGGAGAGTCGCTGGAGCTGACGATCGAGCTGGCCAGTCTCGAATCGCTCCAGGCGATCTACAGCGTGGCCGGCCCCCGGCTCGAACCCTCGCTAGAGATCGGTTGGGCCGAAGTCCGCGACCGCATCGTCGCGCGCGGCCCCGAGCCCGTGCGGCTGATCGCGCCGGCCGCGGCCGAGTCCGACGCGCCTGATCCGGCACCCGACGACGCGGCGCCCGACGGCTCGGAGCCCGGCGACGCGAACCCGCCGCCGCTGTGATCCTGCCCCCTCGCCGGACGCCTCACGCCGCCCGCGCATTCTCATCGATCCGCACAATCGGTTCATCCGTGCGACAGCGCAAGGGATCGGCCGGGGCGATCGATTTTTCCTGCGATTCCATTTGCGGGTTCGTTGCGCGAATCGGTTTCTTCACACGAGGCGCGGCCGGCGGTCGTGGCGGCGCGTGCGTAATCTCGACGGAGGCAACCCATGAGCAGGCTTTTCGGTTCAGTTTCGATCATCGCGCTGCTGGCGGTGGTGCTCTATTTCGGCTTCGGGCCCGGGCACGGCCTGCTCTACGAGAACCCGCTCGGTTGCGTGGGCGTGGGGCTGATCGGCCTGGGCATGTGCAAGCACGCCCGTGAGCGGCTGGGCCGGTCGCCGGCGGGCTGTTGACGCGGCGGCGGGGTCGCGCCCCGCCCGAACGGTTGACCTTCGAGACCCGCGAACGCCCGGTTGGGTCGTACGCCGGCATGCACTACACTGCCAAGCCTGTCTGACGCCGGCCGTGACCCGATCGGACCCGCCTCCCCATGACCGTTGCGGCGATGGCACAACTGACCGGCCTGATCGGCGGCACGCCGCCGCCGTCCCTGGCGGCCGTGCTGGACACCCGCCTCGGCCAGCTCACCCTCCTGCTGGGCATCCTCTTGCTGATCCTCTCGGCGTGGATGGGCATCCGCAAGCGGCTGCGGGCCCGGCACGATCACGTCAGTCCCATGGATCAGGTTCAACGGTGGAATGAGCATCGCGGTGTCCAGCAGGACCTCGAGTCGCTGATGGTCGAGGTCGAGCAACTGGCCAAGCGGCTGGGGGCACAGCTGGACGCCAAGAGCGTGCGGCTCGAGCGGCTGATCGAGCAGGCGGACGAGCGGATCGCCCGGCTGGAGCGGCGCGAGGCCGACGGGCAGACGAACGGACACGCCGCGGCGGGCGGCGCGTCGGACGGCGCCGCCGGCCAAACGGCCGCCGACCCGGTCGCCCGGGAGGCCGCGGCCCTGCGGGAACGGCTGTACCCCCGGGGCAAGCCACCGGCGGAGGCCCAGACGCCCCCGCAGGCCTCAGAAGCGGACCGGCGGCTGGCCGCGTCGGTCGCGGCGCTGGCCGATAAGGGCGAAAGCGCGGCTCAGATCGCCGAAACGCTCAACGAGCACGTCGGCAAGGTCGAGCTGATCCTGGCAATGCGGGCCGCCGAACGCACCGGCCGGCGCTCCTGATCACCGCTCGAGGTCCGTAGGCCGTTCGGATTTAGCACGGTCCACACGCGGGTCGGACAGGACGGGCGCGTATAATGTGGTCGATGATGGACCCGTGCCGGCCGGCACGGGTCCGACCCCGGTCCGGGCAATGACAAGGTGGCATGCCATGTGGAAC
The DNA here is from genome assembly GCA_964431205.1 of uncultured Phycisphaeraceae bacterium. Lineage (GTDB taxonomy): Bacteria > Planctomycetota > Phycisphaerae > Phycisphaerales > Phycisphaeraceae > CAYSIX01. Next base: position 10,085 of record CAYSIX010000117.1, on the reverse strand, counting down.
AAGCGAGCGGTGCAAGATGTGGTCGCGGTCACAGGCGTCGGGATGGCGATGGCTATCGCCGCTCCCGCGGGGGCGCAGGTCCAGGTTGATAGCTCCGGCACGGCGCTTGACGCGAACATCCAGGTGGGCTCGGGCGGGGTCAATCAGGCCGACGGCCGGGTTGACTTCAGCAACCAGAACGCCGTGATCACCGGCAACGTCGCCGGCGGCCGGGCGTTCCGCGACGAGGTCGGCTACACCGCGCCCGGTGAGTTCCGCGGGGCCGTGCCGTCGGACTCGCTCTTCGGATTCCGGCGAGACAGCCTGGGGTCAAGCCCCGCCGTGCTCAACGCTCCGGGCCTTGGTGGTGTGGGCGGGCCGAACCCGAGCGTGTTGCGCAGCTTCGGGTCCGTTCGCTCCGAACCGCTGACCGGCGTGGCGATCGACCTGCCCTCGGGCCCCGCCGGTGGGGGCAACCAGATCGGCGACCGGTTCGACTTCGGCCACGACGTCAGCACCAACCCGTTCAACCGCCAGACGATCCTGACCGACCGCGGCGTCACGCTCGGCACGTTCGCCACCGAGGGCGGCGGGGAACTGGAGGTCACGGCCTCGCCGCTGTTCGGCCAGCGCGCCCTCGAGCAGCGGGAGCGGCAGACGCGCGAGTTGCTCTCGGCGGCCGACCGTGCCGCCGCGCAATACCGTGAGCTGACCGGCGACGAGGGCTTCGCCGTCGACGACGAGTTCACGCCGGAGGACTACAGCATTCAGGATCAGCGAGTCGAGCCTACGCAGTTCGGTGAGCCGCCGTACGGCGCCCCATTGCTGCCCGGCACGGACCCCGATGAGCTTCCGCTGCTCGAGGGCGAGGAGCTGGACGAACGCGAGCGGGCCGTGCTCGACCAGGCCGTCACTCTGATGCCGACGCGGATGCTCGGCTGGCAGCTTCGGACGCAGTTGGACCCGCGGGACCAGGCCGGCGGCGTCAACCCGCTGGCCGAAGACCGCGTGCGCCGGCTCGAGCGGGCCCTCTTCGAGCGACGTCAGGCCGCGACCGAACCCGGCGAGAGCGCCTACGGCGACCTGATGCGTCAGATCCTCGAGGGCGGCGAACGCGAGGACGAGCGCGAGGAAGGGCCCGACCTCGACGAGCCGTCGCGCGAAGCGATCGAGCGGGCGGAGCTGACGCGCCTGAACGCGCTACGACGGGCCTACGGCCTGCCGGCGATCGAGCGGCCGGAGTTTGACAGCCGCGAAGGCGAGGCGCCCGCCGTCGGCGAGGGCGAGCGCGGCCGCCTGCCCGTGACCGACACCGAGGAAGAGGTCGAGGGCGCCCTGGCCGAGCTGCTGCAGAAACTGAACTACGAGCTGCCGCGGCTGACGACGCTCGCCGGCCGCAACGAGTCGACGCTCAACGAACGGATGCGGGCGGCCGAGGCGGAGCTGGCCTCGGGCAACTTCTTCGCCGCCGAGGGCAAGTTCCGCGAGGTGCTGCTCTACGCCTCGGAGGAGCCGCTGGCACGGGTCGGCCTGATCCACGCGCAGCTCGGCGCGGGGATGATGCGGTCGGCGGCGACGAACCTGCGGATCCTCTTCGAGAAGCACCCGGAGCTGATCGCGGTGCGGTACGACGAGCGGCTGCTGCCGAACGAGTCACGCCTCAAGTGGATCCAGGGCGAGCTGGACCGCATCGTCGGCTCGGGGGATCCTTCCCCCGACGCGGGGATGCTCATGGCATATCTGGGGCATCAGGCCGGTTCCCGGCAACTGGTCCGTTACGGGCTGGCGATCGCCGAGGCACGCTCGCCGCGTGACCCGCTGCTGGCGGTAATGCGACACATCTGGCTCGAAGCGCCGACTCAGGATCGCGGCGAAGGCCCCGATCCGGACGGCGCCGCGACCGGTGACGGATCGAGGGACGCTCCGGCGATTGGAAAATAGCCTCACGTGAACACGATGACGCCACCGATGGATCCCCGGCCGACACAGACGGCAGGCGGCCAAGGGGACGCTGTCACAACCAGCGACCCCGAGCCCTCCGACGCGCCTCAGGCGTCCGACGCGCCCCACGCGCCCGATGCGCCACCCGCGCCGTCCGGCGCCGGCGAGGACGCCTCAGCGCCCGACGCGCCCCCCACGCCCCACCTGTCCCTGACCGACTTCCTCGACCTGCGCACGCTCCAGGAGATGCAGGACAGCTTCAGCGCGATCACGCGCCTGGGCCTGACCATCCGCGACGCGTCCGATCGGCCGCTGACCTCGCAGGCCGACACACGGCGCCGCGTCGAGTCGGATCGCCTGCTGAATCAGTTGATCACGCCGGAGGACGTCGACGCCGGCCGGTTCACCGCTCCGATCGTCGTTGAGGGCCAGCGCCTCGGGTCGATCGAGGTCGAGGAGCCGCGGGGGCAGGACTGCGCCACGGCGAACCTGCGTCCGAAGCTGCGGGCGCTGGCGACCGAGCTCGGCGTGCCGAACGACCGGATCGAGGACCTGATCCGCCAGGCCGAGCAGAGCTGCGGGCCCAACCGCGCCGCCAGCGTCCAGTTCATCTTCCTGCTGGCTAACAGCATCGCCCGGCTGTGCTACGACGAATACCACGCCCGCCGCCGCGCCGACGAGCTGAGCGTGCTCTACCGCATCAGCACGCTGCTGGCCGGCAAGTCCAACCCGCGGCAGGTGCTCGACGCCGCCGCCGCCTCCGTCGCCGAGACCCTGCGCGCCAAGGCCGTCAGCATCCGCCTGCTCGACAAGGAGGCCGGCAACCTGCTGGTCCCCCGCGCGGTGTTCAACCTCTCAACGCAGTACATGAACAAGGGCTCGATCCGTCTCGACGACAGCGAGCTGTTCCGCCAGGCGTCTCGCGGCGAGGTCGTCTACGTCGCCGACATGACCACCGACCCGCGCGTCATCTACCGCGAGGACGCCGAGCGCGAGGGCCTGCGCTCCATGCTCTGCGCCGCGCTGATGCACCAGGGCCGCTTCATCGGCACGCTACAGGTCTTCAGCGGCGAGCCGCGTCGCTTCACCGAGTACGAGGTCAGCCTCCTGCGCGCGATCGGGCAGATGCTCGCCACCGCCATCGAGCACGCCCGCCTCGACGCCGAACGCACCGAGAACCAGCGCATCGTCCGCCAGCTCCACCTGGCCGCCGACGTCCAACGCCGCATGCTCCCCGGCGCCATGCCCCGGCTCGAACCGTTCGACATCGCCGCCCGCTACGTGCCCAGCCTCGAGCTCGGCGGCGACTTCTACGACTTCCTCGACCTCGGCGGGCACCTCGGCGTCGCCGTCGGCGACGTCGTCGGCAAGGGCGTCGCCGCCGGCCTGCTCATGGCCTCCGTCCGCGCCAGCCTCCGCGCCTACGCCCAGGACCTCTACGACCTCGACCAGATCATCGCCCGCGTCAACGTCGCCCTCTGCCGCGACACCCTCGACAACGAGTTCGCCACCATCTGGTACGGCGTGCTCGACCCCCGCACCATGCGCCTGACCTACTGCAACGCCGGGCACGAGCCGCCCCTGCTCGTCCGCAACGGCAACATCCATCGCCTCGACACCGGCGGCATGATCGTCGGCGTCGACTCCAAGCAGCACTACGACAAGGGACTCTGGGACCTCGAGCCCGACGACCTGCTCCTGCTTTACACCGACGGCCTGACCGAGGCGCTCAACTTTGACCAGCAGCGCTTCGGCCGACACCGCATCGAGCACGCCCTGCTCGCCGCCGCCGAGCAGCGCCTCGACGCCCAGCACACCCTCAACCACGTCCTCTGGGAGATGCGCCGGTTCACCGGCCTGCGCCGCCCCGTCGACGACACCACCCTCGTCGTCGTCCGCGTCGGCGACGCGGCCCCACGAGCCAAGCCGTAACGCCGCCACGCCCGCCGTCCGCGCGCAGATCACCGCTCCCACGCCCTCACCGACCGGTCCAGACCCGACCGCACCGCCCTCCGTCGGGGTGGCCCTGAACGTAACCCGCTGCTACACGCGCCCGGTGCTCCCGGCCCTCGATCGCGATCCCCGGCCGGTACCACGGCGGATCGTCCAGCGCCGACCGCCGCCCCGACCGGTCGCGCCGCCCCAAGCCCGCGGATTGCCGCTTGAAGGCCAGGGATCCCCATCCGTGGGCTTCTTCCCCTCCCATCCCGTGCCTACCGCAATCCCTCCTCAACTGCCGCCACGCCCCGGCCTGCCGCATCTCCCAAGCCCGGGCCTCGGCCGACCGTCGCTCGCTGCGGTCGTTGTTCGTTGTAACCACCGAACGCCAAACTGGATACACGGCCGTGCCGGAATGCTCACGCCCAGTGGGCCCTTTCATTGCGGGCCCGGCCGCGTGTAGCAGACCGGTGTGTCAATCGTGAGGCGCGAGCCGCGCGTCGGCGAGGCCTGACCCCGCGCAACGCGCTGCGCACAGGACCGACCCCGGGGCCGAAGCCGGCGCTGCATCCGTGAACCTGAAAATGTTGATATGACCTTGGCTGTGCTCGGCCAACGCGATACGATGAAGAGCCGCTAAGGACAGCCGATCGGAACGCCCGGGGCAGCGCCAACGGGGCGGCGCCAAAGTTTGAGGGTGCCGGGTCGGCCGGGACCAGTCACCGAAATCGATCGGGGGTAGACGAAGCAAATGCCGGCAATCGATCAGACGACTTTCGAGGCGCACCACGAGCTGCTCGCGGGGATGCAGGACGACGTGGAGGCGAACCTGCGCATCCTCGGGGACGTGAACACGAACTGGCAGCCGACGGATTTTCTGCCGGACCTGACCGGCGAGGACTGGCGTGAGCAACTGGCGTCGTTCCGCGAACCGGCGCAGGAAGTCTCGGACGAGATGCTGGTCGTGCTGGTGGGCGACATGGTCACGGAGGAGGCCCTGCCGAGCTATTCGGTGTCGCTGAACACGCTGGCGCGGGACCACGAGGGGGACTCGCCCAAGCCTTGGGCGAGGTGGCTGCGCGGGTGGACGGCGGAAGAGAACCGCCACGGCGACCTGCTCAACGCGTACCTGAGGCTGACCGGCCGCGTAAACATGCGCGCGGTCGAGGTGACGGTGCAGCACCTGCTGAACAACGGGTTTAACCCGCGGACGGCGGGGGACCCGTACACGGGGCTGATCTACACGGCGTTTCAGGAGCGTGCAACGCGGGTCTCGCACGGGAACGTCGGTCGGATCGTGAGGAAGCAGGGGGACATGAACCTGGGGCGGATCTGCAGCCGCATCGCCGGGGACGAATCGCGGCACGAGCTGTTCTACACGCGGATGATGGGCCGGGTGCTCGACCTGGACCCGGAGGGCGGGATGGAGGCGTTGCGTCGGATGATCCGCGGGCTGATCACGATGCCCGGCAAGCTGATGTACGACGGCAAGGACCCGGACCTGTTCGATCACTTCGCCGTGATCGCGCAGCGCACGGGGGTGTACACGGTCCGCGATTACGCGGACATCCTCGACCACCTGATCCGGACGTGGGACATCGCAAATCGACCGGTCACGGGCAAGGCGGCGCGGGCGCAGGACTACCTGTGCGGTCAGCCCGAGCGGTACTACCGACTGGCCGAGCAGTACGAGCAGCGCATGGCCGAGGAGCCGGGCATCCGGTTCAGTTGGATTCACGACCGGACCGTGTGATCGGTGCGGAGCACACGGCCGGCCGGGAACGGATACCAGCGCTAAACGATGGCGATGCCGAGCGCAACGCGGTCCGTGTGGGGCTGAAGCGGTAGCGGCGGAATTTCGTGGTGCCGCAGGCGGGGTGATGGATGCCCGAGCAGGCTCCGGCGCTACACATTGTTTGGCGGGCGGGTGATGCCGGATCGAAGTCCGGCGCCAATCGTCGATGATTGGGCGAGCTCGCTCGCCCGCAAGGAAAACGAAGACGCGGCGTGTTCGGCCGCGAGATCCTGCGCGATGACAGGGCCCAGCAGGTTGTGGGCGTCCTCGTCGTCCTCGTGAAAGAAGAGCTCGAAACCCAGGCCATTATGCAGCAGGCCGACGGCCATGCGCACCCGCCGGTCGAGCATCAGCGGCCGGATCGACTTCGGCCTGACGTAGAGCCGTCGCACGATGCGCACGACCTCGTCGCTTGATTGGTTGGGGAAGAAACCGGGGACACAGGCGATCATGAAGTCCCACTCCATCCAATCGTCGGCATCGTGAAGGGCATCGGCGAGGGCCTCGCGCAGCTCGATCCGCAACAGGCCGGTCGCGTAGAGGTGGTGGCGTCGAGCCTGCCAACGCTCGAACAGCGACAGCGAGGTCGTCAACACGCCGGGACGCGACGGGTCCTTGGTTTCGTCGATCATGCTGAGCGTCTTGGCCCAACGGACCAGGCCGTCGAGCGGGGCGCATAAGCGCGCGGCGGCGGGGACGTCGGCAAGGTCGGTCACGCCGGCGGCGAGGCGGCGGAAGCGGCGGGCCGCGTCGGCATCACGGCTCAGGTAGTATGTCAGGCTCTGGTTCGTAACCGGCCGCAGCGGGTACTGCAGCTCGAGAGAATACGGCGGTTCGATGGTCGACATGGTCGCGCGACGCCTCGAACGCCATGTTACCGCGGCCCGTCATGTAGCGGGCAAGGTTGCGCGCCCGCGGGGATGCTCGGGCGGGGCTTGACCGGCCGCAAACACGTTCAGCTCGCCATCCCTGCTCGGGGCGCTGGCCAGGATCCGCTCGGCGAGTCGCGCAGCGGCCGCCGCGCGTCGGGCAATGCCGGTGGAGGGACTCGAACCCACAAGGGATGTGACTCCCAGCGGATTTTGAATCCGCCGCGTCTGCCAATTCCGCCACACCGGCGTGTGTGGCTCAAGAGCGTACGGCCGAGGGCGCGGTGGTTCAAGGCAAGCGGGGCGCGGCCGGGCTGTGCCGATGCGCTGCGCCGGCGCTGCGCTTTGGGAGGTTGGGAGCCATATCGCGTCTGTCCCGCGGCGCTGAAGCGAGGCGGGCCGTGAAGCAGACCGGCGGCGCATCATGTGCGCAGGGCCATCGCCTCGGCGAGGAAGCCCTTGAACGTGCGGCGGTGCTCCTCCTCGTCGCCCTTGAGCTCGATGCACAGGTCCTGCGTGACCGGGTCGACGCCCTCGGTCGCGTCGATGATCTTCTGGTACTGCTCGATGGCGCCCTGCTCGGCCTGGATCACGCCCTCGATCACCGCGATCACGTCCAGCGGATCGTCCGGCGGCTGAAGCCCGCCCTGGGTCATCTCCAGGTGCATCGAGCCCGGCACCGTCCCCTCGAGCACGCGGATGCGGTGTGCGAGCCGCTGAGCGTGGCCGAGCTCCTCCTGGACCTCGGCGGCGAGGATGTCCTTGACGTGCTTGGCCTTGAACCCGTCGAGATAGACCGAGTTGGCCAGGTAGTTGATGACCGTCTCGATCTCCATGTTGTAGCTCTTGCTGAGCAACTGGACGATCTGCTGGCGTTTCTGTTCGTTCATGTGCTGCTCCCTTTCTCGAACTCGGATCGTTTGCGTTCAGCGAGCGACATTCTAGCCAAGCGGAGGCGGGCGGGCGGACGAGGGGGTATCGGGCATTGACGTTGGCGGTCGGCGGCGGTGCGGGTAAAGTGCGGCGGATGCGACACGCGCTGATCATCGCGGGCGGCTCGGGGACACGGCTTTGGCCGATGTCCACGCGGTCGCTGCCCAAGCAACTGATCCCGTTCATCGACGGCAAGAGCCTGCTGCAGATCGCGATGGAGCGGGTGGAGGGGCTGGTGCCGGCCGAGCAGGTGGCGGTGTGTGCGGGGGAGGCGACGCGGGGGGTGATGCTCTCGAAGCTGCCGGGGCTGGACGAGGGGCGGTTTCTGGGCGAGCCGACGGGCCGGGACACGCTCAACGCGGTGGGGCTGGGGGCGGCGGTGCTGGGAGCGCGGGACCCGGAGGCGGTGATCGCGGTGTTCACGGCGGACCACCTGATCACGCCGGTGGACAAGTTTCAGCACTTCGTGGAGCAGGGGTACGCGATCGCCGAGGCGAAGGAGGACGCGCTGGTGACGTTCGGGATCGCGCCGACGCAGGCGGCGACGGGTTACGGGTACCTGCAGCTCGGCGAGCGTCTGAAGGTGCCGGGGGGTGAGGATGGGGACGCGTACATCGTGGACGAGTTCAAGGAGAAGCCGGACCAGGCGACGGCCCAGCGGTACGTGGCGGCGGGCCCGAAGCGGTACCTGTGGAACAGCGGGATGTTCGTGTGGCGGGCGGAGACGCTGCTGCGGTGCATTGAGCGGTTTTGTCCGGAAAACCACGAGGCGCTGGTGGAGCTGGGCCGGGTGTGGGACACGCCGCGGCGAGCGGAGCGTCTGGCGGAGCTGTACCCGAAGCTGAAGAAGATCAGCGTGGACTACGCGGTGATGGAGCCGGCGTCTCGGGACCCGGGGTTCACGGTGGCGGCGGTGCCGATGGCGTTGAACTGGCTGGACGTCGGTTCGTGGCCGAGCTTCGCCGAGACGCGGGAGAAGGACGAGGACGGCAACGCGGTCGCCGGCTGTCACGCGGCGCTGCTGGATACGACGAACACGCTGGTCGCCTCGGAAGACCCGGACCACCTGATCGCGACGATCGGCTGCGAAGACCTGATCGTCGTGCACACGGCCAAGGCGACGCTGGTCTGCCGCGCGGATCAGGCCGAGCAGATCAAGCAACTGCACGCGATGATCGGCGAGCGGTACGGCGAGAAGTGGTTGTAGGCGGGTGGGGAGTGTCGCACGCCGACGCCGGCGCCCGCGGGGCGTTGCCTCGCGGCGCAAGCCGAGGGCTGAGCGCAGCCAAGCCCCGGACCAGCCAACGCTCAATCCCCGTGCAACTGCCGCAGGCGCGTGCTCAGCCGCAGGAGCAGGTGCACGCGCTCGAACTCCTCGATGACCTCGCGCAGCACCGCGCGCACGGGGTCGGGCGGCGGCGGGGGCAGGACGCCCTCAACCTCGGCCCCCAGCGCCTTGCGCGCCATCGAGCGGTACCGGCTCAGCGTCCGGTCGCCAAACACCCGCACCGGCGCGAAGTCCTCGGCCAGGAACCACGTCACCGGCACGCGGAACCCGGCGTTGATTGCGCACTTGACGATCAGGTCGGCGTGCTCCTCGACGCGTGGCAGAAACCGCAGGTGAATGCGATCCGGGTTGGCCTCGGCGATCCGCTGCATCGCCGAGCCCTGCAGTGCGCAGTCCCCGCACCACGTGCCGGTCAGGCAGAGCACGTGCATCGTGCGCGTGAACCCGCCGATCAGCTTCGTCTGCCCGTCGTCGAGCGCGAGCTGCTCGTAGCGCTGGTCCCACGGCGGGCGGTGGCCCTCGGGCTCGCCGAGCGCGACGAAGCGGTCGTACGGCAGGGCCGCGTCGTACTTGGCCTTGAGCAGTTCCGGCTGGTCAAAGAGCATGCGTTCGGGTTCCTTGAAAAGCTCGGCGAGGCGGCGTCACTCGCCGCAGCGTCAGCTCGGACCGCCTCGCGTGTTGTTCAGGTGGAAGCGTAGTCCTGCTCGCGCACGTCTTCGAGCACCCGCTGGATCACGTGCTGGGCGTCGAGGCCCTCGCCCGTCGCCGCGTAGTTGACGATCACACGGTGGCGCAGCACCGCGGGCGCGACGCGGCGGACGTGCTCGCAGCTCGGCGTCGGCTCGCCCTCCATCGCCGCCAGCGCCTTGGCCGCGTGCACCATCGCCTGGCCCGCCCGCGGGCCGGCGCCCCACTCGACGTATTCCCGCGTCGCCTGCGGCGCTTCGAGGTCCTTCGGCCGCGTCGCCCGCGCGATCAGCACCGCGTAGTCCACCACGTGCTCGCTCACCGGCATCCGCCAGATCACGTCCGCGTAACGCAGCAGATCGTCCCGGCTCAGCACCGGCTCGACACGCTCGGCGTGGATCCGCGGCGTCTGCGCCACGATCTGCCGCTCCTGCTCCACCGACGGGTAATCCATCCACAGGCTGAACAGAAAACGGTCGAGCTGCGCCTCGGGCAGCGGGTACGTCCCCTCCTGCTCGATCGGGTTCTGCGTCGCGACCACGATGAACGGCTCGTCCAGCCGCATCGTCTGCCCCGCCACCGTCACCTGGTGCTCGGCCATCGCCTCCAGAAGCGCGGCCTGGGTCTTCGGCGGCGTGCGGTTGATCTCGTCGGC
>CAYSIX010000116.1:2640-12594 GCA_964431205.1 uncultured Phycisphaeraceae bacterium | reverse complement strand
CCGCCACCCCCAAGCCCACGATCCCCGCCGTTTTCTCCGTGCCCCCCCGACGCTCACGCTCCTGCGGCCCCCCCCGCACCTGCGGCCGCAACCGCACCCCCCGCCTCCCGTACAACGCCCCGGCACCCTTGGGCCCGTGAAACTTGTGACCCGACAGCGTCAGCAGGTCCACCCCCGTCGCCTTCGCGTCCACCGCCAGCTTCCCCACCGCCTGCGTCGCGTCCACGTGCAGATACACCCGCCCCCTCTCTCCTCGCGAACCGGCCGGGGTACGAGCGCCCGACTCCCTCTCCCCCCGGGAGAGGGCCGGGGTGAGCGCCGAACGCCGTGGGCCCTCGCCACGCACGTGATCCGCCCGCGACTTCTCGTTTTCGGTCCCGCCCTCGCGATGCGCCCGCACCGCCTCGGCCACCGCCTCCACCGGCTGGATCACCCCCGTCTCGTTGTTCGCCCACTGCACGCTCACCAGCACCACGGCCCCCTCGTTGCCGTGCTCGGCCAACGCCTCGCCCAGCGCCCCCACCGACACCACCCCGTCCCCGTCCACCGGCAGCCGCACCACCGCCCCGCCCAGACGCTCGATCACCTCCGCCGGCTCCCGCACCGCCGAGTGCTCCACCGCCGTCGTGATCAGCACCGCCCGACGCCCGCCCTCGCCACGCAACGCCGCCTCCAGCACGCCCACGATCGCCAGGTTGTTCGACTCCGTCCCCCCCGACGTGAAGACCAGCTCCCGCGGCGACACCCCGATCAGCCGCGCCACCGCCGACCGCGCCAGCTCCACCCGCTGACGCACCTGCTGGCCGAACCGGTGCACGCTGGACGGATTCGCCCACAGCGTCTCGTGCACCTCGTTCACCGCCGCCACCACCTCCGGCGCCGGCCGCGTCGTCGCGTTGTTGTCCAGATACACCCAGTCCATGTCCATGACGCCCGGATTCTAGCGGTCGGCCACCGCCCGATTCCCGATGAACCGCGATCCGCCCGGCGACCGCGCGAACCCCCGCCCATGCTCCGGCCGTCCAAACGCATTCGGTTCTAGCCGGCTCACACGATCGGCCGGATCCACCGGATGAGATCGGGTCGTTGAGTGGGGTGGTGTGTGATCCGGCGATCTGCTGCTTCCGACTCCCGCCTTTCCCCGCTCGTCCGGAAACTGGTCTCGAACTGGTCGGGAAACTGGTCTGGTTTTCGCGGCGCGCTCGCCCAAACGTGACCAGTGGTCCCGTGGCCGGTGGCCCGTGACGAGCGACCAAGCGAGACATGGCATTGATGTTTCCAGCCTTCCGGGCACCACGGCCCCATTGCACTTTGAACCTTGAACGTTCCACGTTCAACGCGACCGCTCCCACCTGCTTTCTTTAACGGACCGGGGCGGCGTGCCCGTGCGCGCGCCAGAGGTCGCCTCACGCAAAAACGCCTCGACGTTTCGCTCGAACCGGCTGGCCGGAACCGCACGCCGACTTGTCACCGCCGATGCGCACCGCAGCATCGTTTCTCGTCTCGCCCCGTCCGGGAGACGCCCCCCTTTCTGCCCATCGCGGCACGAGGGGGTATCCAAAAGCGGGGCGGGCGTCAGAGGGCGACGACCGCGTCGGCGCGGAGCATGAGCAGCTCGGCGGCGATGCGCTCGGCCGGCAGGCCCAGCAACCGGGCCAAAGCGGCGCGGTACGCCTCGAGTTGCAAGCGATGGCGCTCGACGACGGCGTCGAGCTCACCCGGGCCCACACGATCGGTCTTGAAGTCGATCAGCCGGGCCTCGGTCACCCGACCGCTCGCCCCGTCGCGGCGCAGGGTCACGCGGTCGAACACGCCGTTGACGGTCTGCCCATCGACCGTCACGGTGAACGCCCGCTCGCGCCACAGCTCGTCGGCACCGGCCCGACATAGCGCGGCGGCGAGGTTCGGTTTTCGCAGCATCTCGTGAAACTCCTTGAGCCGGGCGCCCACCCACGCGTCACCGTGCTGAGGCAGCACCCGACGGCCGAGGCGTCGCAGGGCCGCGTCGTCCGGCACGGCGTCCGGCTCGTCGAGGAAACCGACCCGCGCCAGCCACTCGTGGATCAGCGTGCCGATGTCGCGACCCGCCCGATCCTCGACGCCCAGCAGCTCGGCGACGGCCGGTGCGGCGTCGCGGGCGTGCGACGGCCGTCGGGGCGCCACGACGGTGGCCGGCTGAGCGCGCCGCAGCCGCACGCGGATCGGGCCGGGCTCCGGCGGGGGCGGCGTGGCGGGCGCCGGGTCGGCGAGGCGCTCGTCCCACGCCGGGTCGCCGCACGACCACAGCGTCGCCTGTTCGTCAAGGGTCGGGTTGGCCCCGGCCAGGGTCTGGCGCAGGATCGACGCGTAGCAGAGGTTCGACAGGCCGCTCGACGTGGGCTTGCCCGTCGGTTTGCCGTTTCTGGTGGCCGACTTCAACGGTTTGACCCACAGGTGGACGGCGTGGCGGGCCCGCGTCATCGCCACGTACAGCACCGACAGGTCGTCACGGAACCCCGCCGCCGTCGCCTGCTCGTGCGCCTCTTGCAGCAGCGGATGCAGCGCCCGGGTCGTCTCGTTGCCCCGTCGCACGATCGCGCGTGCGGCGCCGGTCGCCTGGTCCCGGAGCACGTTCACCTCGGAGCTGTCGCCGCCCAGCGTCCGCTCCAGCTCCGGCAGGACCACGATGTCGAACCCCAGGCCCTTGGCCTTGTAGACCGTCATGACCTGGAGGCGTGCCGGCGTGGGCTGCTCGACCGCCGACTGCTCGACGAAGCGCACGAAGTCGCCGGGGCGCAGCGTCGCGTGCGGCTGGTACTGCTCGGCCAGTTGCACGAGCTGCTCCAGCCGCAGCACCGCCCGCGCATCGCACGACGGCGCCAGCGCCCGGGCCCAGCGGCTCAGCAACGCGGCGTAGCCCTCGGCCGCCAGCGCCCGCCGCACCCGTCGGCCCAGGGACCGTCCCGCGGGGCCGGCGTGGTCCTCCTGCGCCGCCACGCGCCCCATCGGCGAGTGCGCCACGTGGAACGCGTCCACCGAGCTCGCCGGGTGATCGGCCAGCCGCAACGCCGCCAGCACCGACTGCACCGTCGCGTCGTCGGTCAGCGCCACGCCGCTCTCGGCGCTCGCCTCCAGCCCGCGCTGACGCAGCAGGCTCAGCAGCAGCGCCGCGGTCTTGTTCCGCCCGACCAGCACGCCGAGGCTCCGCGTCGGGTGCGCCTCGGCCAAGGCCTCGACGCGCTCGGCCACGTGCAGCCAGTGCGCATCGGCCAGCGCGGGCGAGCCGTCGTCTTCGCCCTTCGACTCGCCGGCTTCGTCCGCGTCCGCGTCCCGCCGCGTCGTCACCAGCTCGACGTAGCCGGGCCGATCCGGGTCCGCCGGCTCGTGCGGCTCGAACCCCTCGCTCCACTGCGCCGCCACCGCTTCCAGGTGTGGCTTGCTCTTGTGCAGCGGCAGCGCGTCGAGCGCGGGAAACACCGTGTTGACCGCCTCGAGCACCGCGGCGCAACAGCGGTAGCTGGTCGGCTTGGTCTGGATCGCCTCGGGCGGCAGGTTCAGGTCCCCCTCGAGGCGATCGAACACCTCCGCCCGCCCGCCGCGCCACCCGTAGATCGCCTGCTTGACGTCCCCGACGCAGAACAGGCTGCGTCCGTCGGCCTGCGACGCGACCTCCTCGATCAGCGGGCGGAGCACGGCGTACTGCTCGTCGCTGGTGTCCTGGAACTCGTCGAGCAGCACGTGATGCACCACGCCGTCGAGCCGGTAGTACAGCTCGTCCCGGCTCGGCAGCGTCCGCGCCAGGGCGCGGGTCAGCTCGTCGAACAGCTCGATGCGCTGCGCCTCGAGCAGGTGGAGAAAGTGCGCGTCGAACGTGCGCAGCAACTCATAGGTCGCGGCGTTCTGCTCGGCGAGGCGCGCGACCAGCGCCGCGCGGGCGTGGGCGTACAGCGGGCGCAGCGCGGCGAGCCACGTGCCCGGAAAGGGTGTGCGTCGATACGTCGGCGTCGGCTCGTCGAACTCGCGGAAGAACGTGCCCTTGAGGAACGCTTCCCAATCCTGAACGCGGGCCGCGTTCCGCTTGCTCTCCAGCGCGTTGCGGAAGTGCCCGTTCGGGGCGTCCCCGTCCAGGCCGTCGAGCGCCGCGATGGCTTCCTGCAGCTCCGCCCGGTCCAGCTCGCCCGGCGGGACGTCCATCGCCGTCCACAGCCCGCGGTCCGGGTATTCACGATAGATCGCGTGCAGGCTCGCCACGAGCGTGTCCAGCGCCTCGGTCACCGACCGCCTGGCCCGGTCGTGGTGCACACGACGCAGCAGGTCGATCAGCGTCTGAAACGCGGTGTCGGATTCGGCGGCGTCGGCGAGCATCGCCTCGACCGCGCGCAGCCGCAGCCGCACGACGAGCGGATCGTCCCGGCCCGCCGGCGTCGCGTCCGGCGTCAGCCCCAGCTCCCACGCGAACGACCGTCCGATCCGCGCAAACCACGCGTCGATCGTCGCGATGCTCACCCGGTCCAATCCCCGGCACAAACCGTCGAGCATCTCGCGGCAGCGTGCGGCCGTCAGCCTTGGCACCCCGGCGTCCGCCCCCAACCGCATCGCCGCCGCCTGATCACCACACGCCTCGACCAGCCGCGTCAGCACCCGGCCGAGGATCTCCCCCGCCGCCTTGCGCGTGAACGTCGTGGCCAGGATCGATCGCGGCTCGGCCCCGCGCGCGAGCAAGCCCAGGTACCGGCTGCTCAGGTCGTACGTCTTGCCCGACCCCGCCGACGCGCGGATCAAACGATGCGGGCACGCCGTCGCTTCCGCACGGTTCATCCCGCACCTCCCCCGGCGATCGCTTGCCCCGTCGCCTCCAGCATCAGCTCCCGCCCGAACACCCCCTCCAGGCACAGCCCGCTGAACTCGTCCGCCCAGCCCGGATCGCGCGGCGGCCAGAACCGCCCAGCCCGGATCGATCCGATGACCTCGTGCACCGTCTCGATCGCGGTCCCCAGGTCTTCCGCGCTCCACTTCGCCCGCTTGAGCCCGATCTCCGCGAGCTTTGAACCGATCGCCATGTACGCCAGCTCGACCTCGCCGACGATCCCCGCCTCACGCGCCAACCTCTCGTACAGCGGCAGTTGCAGGTCGATCCAGCGCTTGTCGTCCCTCGGCCCCTTGCGGTGCTCCTGCTCGGGTTCTTTGGTCGTATCGCCGGTCTTGTAGTCGATCAGGCGGCAGGCGCCGGTGGCTTCGTTCCGGTCGATGCGATCGATCCGGCCGGTGATGCGCACGCCCGGCTCGGGCCGCCACTCAAACTGGTGCTCGACGTAATCGGAGATCACCCGCCAGCCGGCGCGCACGTCGTCGGCGTGCACCTCGGCGAAGCGGTCCAGCCGACGCCGCAGCTCCTGCTGCTGAAGGCGGACCGCGACGCGCGGCGCCGTGCCGTAGCGCTTGCGCACCTCGGCGTCGAGCGTGTCGTGAAGGAACCCGCGGATCGCTTCGGGGTCGGTGCTGCCGGCCACCTCGTGCCTGCCGAACGCCTTGAGCACGTCGTGCGCCAGGTCGCCGAACTGTCGGCCCTCCAGCTCGCGGGCCGTGTCATCCACGCGCTCGAGCTCGACGATCCGACGCAGGTAGAACCGGTAGGGGCAGTCGAGGTACGCGCGGAAATCGGTCACGCGCAGGTCGGCCAGCCGATCACGGACCCGGTGCTCGGTCGCCGCGGTCAGGGGCAAGGTGAGCGGGGGCGGGTCGAGCGACGGGGCCAACAGCGCGGGCGCGGGCTCATGGTTGTGGGACTCACCGTAGAATCGCTCGATGCGCGCCAGCCGCTCGTCCGCATCGCACGCCAGCAGCAGCCGGCTGGGCGTCAGCGGGTCGCCGGCGCCGTCGCGTCGCGCCGTCAGCAGCGTCACGGTCCGCCGCCCCCCCGCCGCCGCACGCAGCAGGTACAGGTCGCGCGCGTGCTGACGCGCCGCGTCCGCCATCCCCAGCCGCTTGCGCAGCGTGTCGGGCAGCAGCGCGTCGGCGTGCCGCGTCGACGGCACGTGGCCCTCGTTCATCGACGTCACGATCACGTGCTCGGCCCCGTCCGACGGCAGCTCCAGAAAACCCACCAGCTCGATCGCCTCACCGGTTTCATCCGGAGGAAGCACGGCCCGCTCGAGCTGCGCCAGCGTCAGGCGCACGGCCCCCGCAAGATTCACCGCCGGCGTCGGCTCGCCTCGCGGCAACGACGCCTGCTCACCCAACGCCTCGCCCAGCGCCTCGAGCGCCCCGAGCAGCGCGTCGCGCGTCGGCCCGTCCTCCTCGCCCGGCGCCGCCGCCTCGTACACACGTCGCACCGCGTCGCCGATCGCTTCGGTCCACTGAGGCCAGGGGCGGACGTCGCCCGCGTCGCGCGGCAGCAGCGTCCGCACCTGCCGATACAGCTCAGCCAGCGGCTCGCGGACCTCGGGGTCGCCCAGCCAGGTCTCACTCAGCGTCGCCTGAAGGTGATCCGTGGCGTATCGATCGAGCAGACCGATCCAGTCCGGGATCTTCGCGGCGGTCGGCTCGCCCAGCGTCGCGAGCAGCCACGCCTCGAGGTCCGGGTGACGCAGCATCGCCGCGAAGTCGTCGAACCGCTGACCGTCTGCGAAGGCGGCGAGCGCGGCCAGCAGCGTCGCCGGTCGCGATCGCGACCACGGTGTCCCGGCCGTCACGCGTGCCGGCGTCTCGACGAGCCCCAGCGTCCGCCGCACCGCCTCGCCCTGCGCCTCGTCGCCCAGGCCGACCGTCACGCGCGACGGCGCGATCGGCTCGGCCTCGCTCAGCTCCGCCAGCCGCGCCGCGACCGCGGCCGGCTGATCCGTCACCCGGTCCACGATCCGCAGCTCACCGACGTCCGCCGGCACCGCCTGCGCCGACCAGTACGTCGGAACCAGCGCACCGAAGCGATCGAAGCCGTCGGCGTGCTCACTTGGCGCGTGGACCAGCGCCGTCACCGGCGCGCCCGCCTCGACCGCCCGCTCCAGCATCGCCACCGTCAGCCGGTTCAGGTCCGCCACCGCCAGCACGACGTGATGGTTGCCGCGGCATCGGCCGCCGCGCAGCGCCGTCCGCCTCGCCGCCTGCCGGTCCGCCAGGCCCCGGGCGTCGAGCGTCGCTTCATACGCCGCGTCGAGCGCCGCCAGCACGTCCCAGCGGGCGGTGTCGTCCACGTCCAGGCCCAGCTCGCCGCGGCGCATGCGGTCGCGCACCTCGGCCGCGGTCAGCCCCCACGCCGCCAGCTCGTCCGCCACGCGGTTCAAGCGCACGGCCAGGGCCCACCCGCCGGCCAGGTCGCCGCGATCCGGCGGGTGCGGCAGCAGCGCCGCGACCTCGGCCGGGCCTGCCCGTCGCAGCGCGTGCAGCCGCGCCAGCGTCCGTTCCAGCTCGCCGGCCAGTGGCGCCTCGGGCTCGTACAGCTCCTCCGGCAACGCCCCGGCGGTCACGACCCGCGGTGTCAGCAAGCCCCCGTCACCCGCCAGCTCCGCCAGCCGCTCGGTCAGACGCCGCCCCGCTCGGCGCGTCGGCATCACCACCACCGTGTCGCTCAGGTCGATCGGCCGGGCCGAACCCGCCCGCTCGATCAGCCACGCCGCGATCCGCGGCAGCGCCGGCGCGTCCCAGCCCAGAAAGTGTCGCTCCACGGTCATATGAGGCGGTCCGGTCCCGACGGGTCAGCCCGCATCATACGCCCCTCGACGCGGGCTTTGGCCCGCCCGGCCAACGCCCTATGCTATGGGCATGAGTACCAGCACGATCGAACAGCGCATCGCCCAGTGGGAGCAGATGGCCCGTGAGGCGCCCGACGACATGGCCTACTTCAGCCTCGGCTCGGCCTACCGCGACGCCGAGCGTTTCGAGGACGCTGACGCCGCTTTTGCCAAGGCGATCGAGCTGAACCCGCAGATGTCCCGCGCCTATCAACTGCGCGGGCAGGTGCTGATCAAGCTCGGCCGCGAGCAGGAGGCCGCCGACCTGCTGACGCGGGGGTACAAGATCGCGGCCGAACGCGGCGACGTCATGCCGCAGCGTGCCATGGCCTCGCTGCTGCAGAAGCTCGGCGTGCCCCTGCCCGAGACGCAAGACCCGCAGGCCAAGAAGCAGCAGGTCGAGGCGTCGGGCGACACGGTGCTGGACAAGCGAACCGGCGAGCCCCAGCCCCGGCTGGCCGGCCCGCCCATGCGCGGTCCCCTCGGCCGGTACATCTACGACCACTTCGGCCAGTTCACCTGGCAACAGTGGATCGGCCAAGGCACCAAGGTCATCAACGAGCTGCGCCTCGACTTCTCCAACGCCCAGCACCAGGACGTGTACGACCAGTACATGATGGAGTGGCTCGGCATCACCCCCGAGGAGGTCGAGCGGTACGCGGCCGAGGCCGACTCCGATGCGCCCGCCTCCGATGCGCCCGCTTCCTGAGCGCAGAACGCGAAGGACGACGACGCCGGCATTGCAAGCGAGCACGCGGGTAACGCCAAGGCGCAAAGCCGCCAAGGAAACACGGAGGGGGTTGAGCCGGCAGGTCGGCAGACCCTCCTGCCAGCGACAGGCCGATGAGCGGTTGCCGCTCGGTTTCAGTGGGTGACTGGTCGGGCCGCGAGGGGGTTCGACGTCAGGTCGCGTCGCTGCGGACGCGCTGGATGGTGGCGCCGAGGCAGCGCAGGACGTCGTCCATGCGTTCGTAGCCGCGGTCGAGGTGGTAAACGCGGTTGATCAGGGTGCGGCCGCGGGCGGCGAGCGCGGCGAGCACGAGCCCGGCCGAGGCGCGCAGGTCCGAGGCCATGACCGGCGCGCCGACGAGCCGATCGACACCGGTGACCAGGACGGTCGGCCCGTTGCGGATCAGGTGGGCGCCCATGCGGGCGAGCTCGGCGACGTGGAGGAAGCGGTCGGGGTAGATCTTCTCGGTGATGATGCTGTTGCCCGAGGCGGTGCAGAGCAGGGCCATGATCTGTGCCTGCAGGTCGGTGGGGAAGCCGGGGTGGGGCTGCGTGACGACGTGGGCGGGCCGCAGGCGATCGGGCACGCGGACGCGGACGGTCTCGCCGCCCGGTTGCGCGCTGAAGCCGTTGACCCCGCCGGGCCGCTCGATCTCGACGCCGATCTCCTGAAGCCGGTCGATCGCGGCGCTGAGGGCGTAGGTGGGGAAGTTGTCGAGCGCGACGTCGCCGCGGGTCATGGCGGCGGCCATGACGTAGGTGGCGGCCTCGATGCGATCGGGGATGACCGTGTGCTCGACGCCATCCAGCGCCTCGACGCCTTCGACGATTACACGCGGCGAGCCGGCGCCCGCGATCTTCGCGCCCATGGCGTTGAGCAGCCTGGCCAGGTCCTCGATCTCGGGTTCGCACGCGGCACACTCGATGACGGTCGTGCCCTCGGCGAGCACCGCGGCGGACATGACGTTGGCCGTGCCCAGCACGGTCGAGCCGTTGGGCCCACCCAGGAACACGTGCGCCCCGCGCAGACGCGAACCCGGCCCGGCGGGGCCCTCGGCCACGATGTACCCCTCGTCCAGGTGGATCCTCGCCCCCAGCATCCGCAGCCCGCGCAGGTGCAGGTCCACCGGCCGATCCCCGATCGCGCAGCCGCCGGGCATCGACACCCGAGCCCGGCCCCGCCGCGCCAGCAGCGGGCCCAGCACGCAGATCCCCGCCCGCATCGTCCGCACGATGTCGTAGTGCGCCAGGCACGGCGAGTCGTCAATCACCCGCAGCGCCATCACGCGGGCGCCGTCGTCCCGCTCGACCGTGCAGCCCAACGCCTCCATCAGCTTCGCCAGGTTGCGCACGTCCAGCAGGTCCGGCACGTCGCGCAGCGTCAGCGGTCGATCGGTCAGCAACGCCGCGGCCATCAGCGGCAGCGTCGCGTTCTTCGAGCCGTGCACCCGAAGCCGCCCGTGCAGCGGCGTCCCGCCCTGGATCTCGAATGCGTCCATGCCCGGGCAATCCTCCCAGA
>CAYSIX010000116.1:0-2630 GCA_964431205.1 uncultured Phycisphaeraceae bacterium | reverse complement strand
ACGACAAGCGACGCGGCGTGGCTGGTGAATCGTCTATATTGGGTCGAGCCGTCGAGGCGGTTCCGACCGGCTGAATCCGATCGTGTGGCGTGGAGGTTGCCGGATGCGAGGTGTCGGGACGGGGTGGCTGGGCGTGGTCGTGGCCGTGGGCGCGGCGTCGGTGGGTCACGGCGAGGAACCACCGGCGGCGGTGGACGGGCAGGTCATGATGTATTACGTCTCGCCGGACGGTGACGATGGTCAGGCGGGAACCGCCTCGCGGCCGTGGGCAAGCCTGCACCGGGCGATCGAAGCGGTCGGCCCGGGCGACCGGGTGGTGGTGCACGGCGGGACGTACGCGATCGACCGGCCGCTTCTCTTCGCCGTCCGGGGCGAGCCGGACGCGTGGATCGAGTTCACCGCTGCCGACGGCGAGGCGGTGGTGATCGACGCCGAGGCGATCCGGCCGACCAGCGGTCGCGAGGCCAGCTCGATGGCCGCGATCGACGTCACCGACGCCGCGTACCTGCGGCTGAAGGGGCTGGGGGTTCGCAACTCGTACGGCTTCGGCATCTACGTCCGTGAACCCAGTCGTCACGTCGATGTTCAGGACTGCACGGTGGACATGACCTTCGCGCCGGGCATCGCGGTGCGCCACGCCGCCTACGTGCGGATCGTCGGGTGCGAGGTCACCCGCGCCAACACTCAGAAGATGCGTCTGTTCGGCAACCCCGAGCGCGAGTGCCCGCACGAGGCGATCAGCATCATGGGCGGCCGGCACTTCGAGGTGGCCTGGAATCACGTGCACCACTGCGAGAAGGAAGGGATCGACGTCAAGGAAGTCTCCCGTCACGGCGTGGTGCATCACAACTACATCCACGACCTGCCGCGTCAGGGCCTGTACGTGGACGCGTGGTTCGGGCTGTTGGAAGACGTGGAGGTGTTCTCGAACGTGGTGCACGACTGCGAGTGGGGCATGGCGATCTGCGTCGAGGGCCGCGACTCGCGGCTGCGTCACGTCCGCGTGCACCATAACGTGTTTTACCGCAACCGCGCCTCGGGCATCTACTTCGGCACGTGGGGCCACGACGGCCCGCGCGAAGACGTCCGCATCACCCACAACACCTTGTACGCCAACGGCACGCCCCGGCACTGGGCCGGCGCCACCGGGTCGATCGACGTCCGCTCGGCCGGCACCCGCGACACGCTCATCGCCAACAACGTCTGCGCCGGCCGCGGCGGGTTCGAGATCGCCACCTGGGTCGAACCGCAACACGCCCCGGCGCGACTCGCCGAGCTGGGCATCCGCATCACCCACAACCTCATCGACTCGTTCAAGAACGATGCCGACTGGCCCGGCGAGCAGGACTACGGCCTGCCACACCCCGTGCGCGGCGAGCACCTGATCATCGCCGACCCCGGATTCACCGACCCGCACGGCAACGACTTCACGCTGCGGCCCGATTCGCCCGCCGTCGCCGCCGGCCTGCCGCTCAACCCGGGCCACACGAACGCCCCCCCGCCCGACCTCGGCGCCCTGCCCCTCGGCCGGTCCATCCTGCCCCGAAGCGACTCGGTGATGATCGAGCACGGCTTCGAGCCCTACCGCCCCGGCCGGAGCCTGCACCCGCTGCTCGGCCCTTGATGCGCCGCGGCGCATGGCACGCCGACGGCCGGCCCCGTCGATCAGGGCGCGGCTCGCCGCCCCACCCCAATGCCGGGTTCTTGGTACAAATGTCGGCGTGGCGCGCCCGGTTGTCGCGCCTACCCGTGGACACCCACAAGCCCCACGCGACACGCCCATGGACCTGACCAGCCTGATCCGCGACATCCCCGACTGGCCCAAGCCCGGCATCGTCTTCAAGGACATCACGCCGCTGCTGAAGCACCCCGGCGGGCTGGCCATGGCCGTCGAGCTGATGGCCAACCCCTGGCGCGACCGCGGGGTCGAGCTCGTCTGCGGCGCCGAGAGCCGCGGGTTCATTTTCGGCACGGCGATCGCCCAGTCGCTCTCGGCCGGGTTCATCCCCATCCGCAAGCCCAACAAGCTGCCCGCCGCCACCCACGCGATCACCTACGAGCTGGAGTACGGCACCGACACGCTGGAGATCCACGCCGACGCCGTCGACAAGGGCACGCCCGTGCTGATGGTCGACGACCTGCTGGCCACCGGCGGGACGATGAAGGCCTGCTGCGACCTGATCGACAAGCTGGGCGGTCAGATCGTCGGTGTGACCGTGCTGATCGAGCTGGCGTTCCTCAACGGCCGACAACGTCTCAAACCGTATGACAACGTGCACGCCGTCCTCAAGTACTGACCCCGCGGCCGCGCCGGGCCGGGCCCGCCCCGCCGGTGTCGCCCGCCCGCGCAACACCCGCGCCGCGGCCGGCCACGCCCACGCCCGCCGACACCCCACGCCCGACGCTCGATGAGGCGATCCACCCGCACATCCCGCCAGACCGCGCCCGCTCCGCCTCACCGCCTGACCTCCTACTGGGATCGCTCCCAGTGGCCGCTGCAGTCGCTCTACTTCCTCCTGCCGCTGCTGATCGCCTACGAGGCCGGCACCGCCTGGTTCGCCGGCGGCGCTCAACGCCCCGCCCCCATCGTCGCCGAACGCCTGCTCGGCCACGTCTTCGAGGTGTTCGGC
>CAYSIX010000115.1:0-12680 GCA_964431205.1 uncultured Phycisphaeraceae bacterium | reverse complement strand
TGGCCGACGAGTTGACCGGCCGCGGCATCACCGTCAAGTACGCGATCCACCCCGTGGCCGGCCGCATGCCCGGGCACATGAACGTCCTGCTCGCCGAGGCCGGCGTCCCCTACGAGCAGCTCGCCGACCTCGAACAGATCAACCCCGAGTTTGAACAGACCGACGTCGCCGTCGTCATCGGGGCCAACGACGTGGTCAACCCCGCCGCCCGACACACCGAGGACTCGCCCATCTACGGCATGCCCATCCTCGACGTGGACAAGGCCCGCACCGTCTTCGTCATCAAGCGATCGCTGAACCCGGGCTTCGCCGGCATCGAGAACGAGCTCTTCTACGCCGAGAACACCGGCATGATCTTCGGCGACGCCAAGCAGGTCGCCACCGAGCTGACCACCGAGCTGGCCGAGGTCTGAACGCCCGCCCGCGCGGCCCGGCCGGGCCCTCCCACCGGATTCCGCCGGCTTTGTCCGCCAGGCCCCGAGCCGCTATCCTCCGCCGCATGAGCATCCTCGTCAACGGCCAGACCCGCGTTATCTGCCAGGGCATCACCGGCTCGGCCGGCGCCTTCCACACCAAGGGCTGCCTCGAATACGGCACGAAGATGGTCGGCGGGGTCACGCCCGGCAAGGGCGGTCAGAAAGACGCCAACGGCCTGCCCGTGTTCAACACCTGCGCCGAGGCCGTCGCCCAGACCGGCGCCGAAGCCACCATGATCTTCGTCCCCCCGCCGTTTGCCGCCGACGCCATTCTCGAGGCCGCCGACGCCGGCATCCGCCTGGTCGTCTGCATCACCGAGGGCGTCCCCGTCCTCGACATGATGCGCGTCAAGCGATTCCTCCAGCAGCCGCGATACGCCGGCGTCCGACTCATCGGGCCCAACTGCCCCGGCATCATCAGCCCGGGCGACGACGGCGCCGGGTGCAAGATCGGCATCATGCCCGGCTACATCCACAAGCCCCCGGCGCGGGCCGAGTCCGGCAAGTCCGTCGGCATCGTCAGCCGGTCCGGCACCCTCACCTACGAGGCCGTCTGGCAGGCCGCCAACTGCGGGCTGGGGCAGACCACCTGCATCGGCATCGGGGGCGACCCCGTCCGCGGCATGAGCTTCATCGACTGCCTCGAGCTTTTCCACGCCGACGAAGAAACAGACGGCATCATTCTGATCGGGGAGATCGGCGGGACCGACGAGGAGCAGGCCGCCGCCTGGCTCGCCGAGCGCGACGCCAAGCCGGTCAGCACGTTCATCGCCGGGCGCACGGCCCCGCCCGGCCGACGCATGGGACACGCCGGCGCGATCATCTCCGGCGGCGAGGGCGGCGCCGAGTCCAAGATCCAGGCCCTGCGCGACGCCGGCTGCTCCGTCGCCGACAGCCCCGCCGACATCGGCCGCACCATGGCCGAGGCCCTGGGCATCGAGGTCGCGTCGCTCACCTCCTGATCCCCGTACTCTGGCTTCAGCCGTCGATGGGCTCTGCTCGCCGCCGGCCGATCCGGCACCATCCAGACGGAGTAACGATCGCTCTTCACCCGCCCGGTTCGGCACGCTGATCGCGACTCGTCGATCGATTACCGCGAAGGCAGGACCCGTCCGTCTCAATCCGGGGCGATCGGGCCCTGCTGATCCCGGTGCTGAAGAAGGTCAGCCGGGCTGTTCACCTGCCAGTGCTCGGGCCAGTCGGCCGGCAACGCAACGGCCGCCGTGTCGAGGTGATCGAGAAGCCGTTGCATGCTTCGATTGTCGGAGTCGAGAATGCGTTCCACGTGCGGCAGGGCGTTGCGGGCGTAAAGACCGGGCAGCGGCTGCCAGCGTTCTGAGCGGAAGGCGATCGCCTGGTATGGGTCGTTTATCTGATTGGTCAGGCGCTCGAGCCATGGGCGGCGAATCACGATGGCATCGCAGGAGCAGAGCAGCAGCCAGGGGTCGGAAACGGGCAGGTCGGTCAGCGCCGCGTGCAGGCCGGCGAGGGGGCCGCGGCCGGGGTTCAGGTCACAGATGGTGCGTAAGCCGAGGGCCTGATACTTGTCGTTCTGGTCGGCGACGACGGTGATTTCGGTCGCGACGGGCGAGAGCAGGTCGGCCACGTGCTGGATCAGCGGACGGCCGTGATAAATTGCGCGGGCCTTGTCCGACCCGAAGCGAGAGCTGCGCCCTCCGGCGAGGATGTAGGCCGGGATGCGGGTCATGGCGAGGGGATTCGGTGACGATCGACGCTCGCGAACACCAGCGCCAACACGCAACCGACCGCGAAACCGGTCAGCGTGCTGAACAGCACGATGGTAACGGTCATGGCCGCGACGATGATCAGCGATCGCCCGTGCAGGGCGTCCGCGGCGGCGCGCGCCAGCGTCAGGCCCGCCACGGCCACCATGATCGCGAGGATCGAGGCTGGATAGTGCGACAGCGTGGTCAGCAGCATCCCGCCGAGCAGCAGGCCGGCGAAGACCTTCATCACGCCGAGCATGACCACGCTGCCGCCGGTTCGCGCGCCGAAGCGGTACTGGGCCGCCAGCCCGCCCGCGCCGTGACACATGGGCATGCCGCCGAACGGCACGCACAGCAGGTTCATCAGGCCGACGCTGGCGGCCATGCGTCGCGGGGCGATCTGCCGGCCGGGGAAGTAGTCGCCGCTCAGGGCGCAGACGGCGATGACCGAGTTGAGCAGTGTCAGGGGAAGTTGCGGGATCGCGCCGTGCGTCAGCCCGGTCCACCACTGGTCGACAGAGGGCAGCACGAGCGTGAACGTGGGCACGCCCAGTGGCAGTTGGTTGTACGCCCCGGTGCCGCTGAAGCCGAGCCACACAAACCCGGACGCGAAGACGTACAGCAGGACGGGTTGGCGGCGGCCGATGAAGGCGAACACGAGCGCCGCGACGACGCCGGCGACGAGCCAACTGTCCCAACCGATCCACGGCAGGGGGCCGAGCCACTGCAGACCGTTCCAGGCGAGCTTGACACCGACGCCGGCCTGGATGCCGCGCACGACGGGCCTGGGGATCGCACGGGCGATCCAGTCGATGCCGCCGACCATCGCCAGCGTGAACACCGCCACGCCCGTGATCAGGCCCGCGGAAGCGATCGCCCCGGGGCTGAGGCCCTCGGCGATGGCGACCGCCGCGATGGCCTTCATCGGTTGCACGGGGATCGGCTGGCGGAACCAGACGCCGGTGGCGATGTTCATCAGCCCGGCGAAGATGAAGATCAGCCCGAGATCCATGCCGCAGGCCCAGGCCATCGCGACGGACAGAGGCAGAAACGTGCCGAGATCGCCGAGGGAGCCCGACAGCTCGCGCAGGTTGAAGCGCAGAGGCTGATCGCGTCGGGTGGAGGCGGCGGGCCAGAGGCCGGTCCGTGGCATCGGGAGGCGAGTCATCAGACCTCCTCGTGGCGGATCACCCTGCCGGTGCGGGCGACCGCGTCGGGACGGCCGTCGTCCTGCACCTCGCCGCGCAGTGTCTCGATGGCGTGGGGCAGGATGTCGAGCAGGGCTTCCAGCGATTCGGTGGCGCCGCGCGTCGATCCGGGCAGGTTGATGATCAGCGTGCGGTCGGTGGTGCCGGCCTCGCCGCGTGACAGGTAGGCTCGTGGCGTTTTTTCGTAGCAGCGTCGGCGGATCAGCTCCATCAGGCCGCTGTGCCGGCGTTGAATCACGTCGAGCGTGGCTTCGGGCGTGACGTCGCGCGGCGCCAGGCCCGTCCCGCCGGTGGTCAGGATCAGATCGGGCTTGGGATCACGCGTGGCCCACGCTCGCAACTGATCCGCCAGACGATCGCGTTCGTCGGGCTGGCAGGCGGTCGCGACGATGTTGGCGCCGAGGCGTTCGCGCGCCAGGTCGGCGAGCGCCGGCCCGGAGGTATCGACCGTCTCGCCCCGCGCCCCACGGTCGCTGACGGTCAGGATGGCCACACGAATGGGCGTCACGACGGCTCTCCATCGCCCGCTCGATATTCGCCGCCGCGGCCACCCGACTTCTCGATCAGACGGACGCCCTCGATGACCATCGCCCGGTCGATCGCCTTGCCCATGTCGATCACGGTCAACGCGGCGACGGCGACGGCGGTCAACGCCTCCATCTCCACGCCGGTTTTCCACGTGGTCCGGGCCTCCGCCCACAGGCGCACACAGCCGTCACCCAGCGACGCCCGCACGTCCACCGCGTCCAGCGGCAGCGAATGACACAGCGGGATCAGTTCATCGGTGCGCTTGGCCGCCTGAATGCCCGCCAGGCGCGCCACTTCCAGCAGGTTCCCCTTGGCCAGCTGATTCGATCGGATCGCCTCGGCCAACGCCGCGCTGATCCGCACGCGTCCCTCGGCGACGGCGCGACGAACGGTCAACGGCTTGTCGCCCACGTCCACCATGCGGGCGCGGCCGTGTTCATCGATGTGCGACAGCTCGTCAGCCATCCCGGTCGCTCCATGAGAAGTAGGGCCAGGGGCCGGGTCCGGACTCGTTCGCCGGGACCTCGACGAAACCATCGCTACGGGAGGCGCTGATGATGTCGCCCGACCCGCGTGTGGCGATCAGCCGCGCCCGGCCGGGGGCGATCCGTCGAACCGGCCGCGACCAGTGCAGGGCGAGTCGCTTGTCGTCGGGGTTGACGAGCCGGACCACGGGCGGTGGCGTATCGGCCTCGGCATAACCGGCCAGGTGACGGAGCACCGGTGCCGCGATTCGTCGGGCGGTGGTCATGACAGACACGGGATTGCCCGGCAGGCCGAGGATCGCCTGGCCGTCCGGCCCCACGGCGCCGAGCATGGGTTTGCCCGGCCGGATCGGCAGCTTGTGGAAGATGATCTCGCAGCCGAGTTCCGCCAGGGTCGCCGGCACGAAGTCGTAATCGCCCATCGAGACGCCGCCGGTCAGCAGCAGGGCGTCGGCTTCCGTCAACGCGGTGGAGACGGCGCGTCGCAGGCGGTCGGGCTCATCCGTGACGTGGATGGCGCCTTGCCAGCGGATCCACGGCCGTGGTTCGAACATTGCGGCCAACGCCGGCCCGTTGCCGTCGCGCAGTTGCCACGGCTCGACGGCGGCCGTCACGTCGTGGACCTCGTTGCCGGTGACGATCGCCGCGAGACGGACGCGACGATAGACGCGCGGGCTCGCGATGCCGAACGTCGCCAGGGCCGCCGCTGCCGTGGCATCCACGGACCGGCCGGCTTCGATAACCGTCTCACCCGCGTCACCGTTCTCACCTCGCCGGCGGATGTGCTGGCCCGGCTTGACCCGCAGATCGTCGGGCAGAGCGATCGCCTCCGCTCGCTCAACGACTTGTTCGCGCGGGATCACCGCATCGCATCCCTCGGGCACGGGCCCGCCGGTAAAGACCCGAAGGGCCGCGCCGGTCGGCATGGCCGGCGGTGACGCGCCGACGGCGCCCTCACCCTCAACCGGCAGAGAGGACCCGCTCAAGTCGGCCAACCGCACCGCGTAACCGTCCATCGCGCTGACGTCGCAGGCGGGGCTGGGGC
This sequence comes from uncultured Phycisphaeraceae bacterium, assembly GCA_964431205.1. Classification (GTDB taxonomy): domain Bacteria; phylum Planctomycetota; class Phycisphaerae; order Phycisphaerales; family Phycisphaeraceae; genus CAYSIX01. The sequence continues at coordinate 7,211 of CAYSIX010000115.1, read as the reverse complement.
GATCGGCCCGGATCGGCTGAGCCAGGACCCGCCCCGTCGCATGGCTCAACGAGACCGCTTCGGTGGTGACTCGGTCCAGCCGATCCACCATCGCCGCGATCGCCTCGTCCGGCGACTCGAAGGCGAACATGGCCCTGGCCGTCTGGCCGCTCATTGCGCCGCCCCCGTCGCGTGCTCGACCGGCACCGGACGTTTCCAGATCGGCACCGTCGTTTTCATGCGTTCGATGAACCAGTCCATCGCCGCCAGGCCCTCCTGGCGGTGAACCGAGGCGATCCGCAGGCGGAACGAGCACGCGTGATTGGGCACGAACCCGCGGCTGTGTTCGACCCGCACCGCGAGCAGCCCGAATCGGTCGCGGGCCTCACGAGCGAGGCGTTGCAGTTCCTGTCGGGCCATCGGGTCGTAGGTTTCGTAGGTCAACCCGGCGATGGGCTGATCCGCTTCCATGGGCCGCACCACGCCTTCGAAACAAAGCACCGCGCCGGCACCGTCCACACGCCAGGGGCTCGCGGGGCTCAACGGGCCGTCGTTAATCGAAACGTCCACGCTCATCCGCCGCTCACCAGCCCGATGACCGCCAGCTCGTCGTTCTCGCGGATCGGATGTTCCGGTTCCGCCACCTGATGGTTCACGGCCAGGTGCGCCGCCTCCAGCATGCCGCTGAGGCTCGGGTGCGTCCGGGCGAGCTGAGCCATGACCTGCGCGGCGGTGCACCCGCGGTGCTCCGGCATCTCCAGCGTCACCGATGAATCCTTGACCGCCTCGGCGTAGGGCCCGAACAGGCGGATGGTCACGTTCACGTGGCACCCTCCTTCTCGCTCCGGTCGCGTTCGATCTGCTGCCACGCCCACTGCCAGGCCATCACGGTGCGAGGGAACCCGACCGTGTTCATCGCCAGCAGCAGCGCCTGCTCGATCTCGTCGGGTGTGGCGCCGGCCTGCAGCGCCCGCCGCACGTGACTGCGGAACGCCGACTCCAGCCCCGCCCCGATGCTGATGCCCATCTTGATCAGGAAACAGGTCTTGGCGTCGAGCGGGCCGGCGTGGTCCACCGCCTTGGCCACGTTCTCGTGGGCCGCGCCCAGCTCGGGAAACTTGGTGACAAAGTCCTTGAACGTCTGCGGCACCTTCTGCGTCGGTGCGGTGGGTTCGTTGCTCACGGTCAGCCTCCGATGGTGGTCATCACCGCGACACCTTGCGCGGGGTGCTCGGCCGCCTTGGCGGACAGCGCCGCCGCGAGCAGCCGATCGAGAAAGTCGCCGTCGAACGTCGGGCGTACCGCCGGGAGGAACGAACCGCGTGGCTCGTCCATCAGGCAGGGGTAGATCTTTCCATCGCTGGTCAGGCGTAACCGATTGCACGCGGCACAGAAGTTGCAGCTCATCGGCGTGATGAAGCCGACGGTCACCCGCCGGCCGTCGGTCAGCCGAATCCGGTAGCGACGTGCCGAGTCGTGGCCCTGATCGATGGACGACCACGCCTCGGCGATCGGGTCGATCCGCCGGCGCATGGCCGACTCGGGCACGTATCGCTCAGCCCAGCGATCGGCCAGCGGGCCCATCGGCATCAGCTCGATGAAGCGGATCTCCAGGTCGCGCGCCGCCGCGAAACGGACCAGCTCCGGCAGCTCGTGATCGTTCTCGCCCGCGAGCACGACGGTGTTCAGCCGCACCGGCCGCAACCCGGCGTCGAGCGCCGCATCGATCCCCGCCAGAACCCGTGGCAGCGCATCGACACCCGTCATGCGCGCAAACGTGGACGGGTTGAGCGAGTCCAGCGAGACGTTGACGCGTTGCAGCCCCGCGCGGCGGTAGCTCTCGGCGTGGCGGGCGAGGCTCAGGCCGTTGGTCGTCATCGCCAGGTCACGCAGGCCGTCCACGCCGGCGACGCGCTCGATGATCTCGATCAGGTCGGGCCTGGCCGTGGGATCCCCGCCGGTCAACCGCACCTTGGTCAGCCCGTGTCGTCTGACCAGGTGGCGCACCACCGCCTCGATCTCCGCCGGCGTCAACTGGCCCGAACGGCCGCCGTGGCGCAGCCAGTCCGGACGGCAGTAGGTGCACCGCATCTGACACGCGGCGGTCAGCGAGAGACGCAGGTAGCCGATCTGTCGTCCGTCGGAGTCATCCATGGAGGCGACGCGATCCCCGCGGTGTCGTATTACCCAACCGGCTCCAGGCGAACGTGCGTATCGTAGAAGCTGACACTACCGCCGACCGGGTCGACCATGCAAGTGTTCTTGAGTGCGGGATCGACCCACATGGCGGCGTTGGCGTGGACGCCGGCCTGCCGGCGCGGCTCGCCCTTGATGGTGACCCCATCGATCGTCACGTCGGCGGCACCCGTTGCCCAGTGGCCGTATCCGAGCATGAAGCTGACCACGCCGGGTCGCATCGTCTGGGTGAAGACGACCTTGCCGACCATCGGCTTTCGATTGGTTGCCGTCAAGGGCCATTCCCCGCTCGTGTTGGTGGCGCTGACCACCTTGACGCGTTGGCCCGCCCGCAGCCCGAGCCGCTGTGCGTCGCGCGGATTGATCAGGATGCCGTTGTCGGGCATCAGCGGGGTCAACCACGGGTTGGTGATGGTGCGCGATTTGCACTGGCTGATCGTGCGGTGCGTGATCAGGGCCAGGTCGTGGCCCTCGCGCAACTTGTCCGGCTCGTTGCCAAGAAAGTCGCGGATCGGCACGTGGGTCGCGTACCCGGGGTGCGCCTGCCCCGTCCCGGCGTGGATCGTCGTGGCCGTCTTTTCCTGATACAGGTTCAGCAGCGCGCCGTAGGCGTGCGTGACCATCTGCTCACGGTATCCGTCCAAGTGGTCTTCGAATCGCCCGCCACGGTTCAGCACCGCGGCGATCTTCGGCCACATCCGCTCACCCACGATCGTGCGCCAGCGCTGTTCATCGAAGACGGTCGGAGGCAGGTGCCGTCGGGCGGCGGCGAACAGACGCATCTCACGCTCGTCCGCGTCGGCCACGCTCTGCGAGCCGTCGGCCTTTTCGCCGAACGCCAGGTTGGCCACACAGCGCAGGTACAGATCATCGGGATGGCGAAGGTGCAGCCCGGACCCGAACGCATCCTCTCCGAAGCCGGGAAGGTTCAGGTGTTCCGCGATCCCCAGCATCATCGATTCGAACGACATCGGCATCCGTTGGCCGTACACCTCACAATCGGTGGGGATCGGCGGCATCACGGGCTGGCGCACCGGCTGCACCTTGTTGGGGATGTTCGGGTGACTGCCCTGGAACTCCCACCGCTCGAGGAAGGACAGATCGGGGAAGATATAGTCGGCGTACATCGAGGTCGTGCCGACGAGGATGTCGTTGGCGATGAACAGGGGCAGCTTCTGCACATCACGGAGCACCTCGATGTTGGTGTGCCCGGCCGGCAGAGCATAGGTCGGCGCGCCCATGTACATGAACAGCACCTTGACCGGGTAGGGATAGGCGTCACCGATCGAGGGGATGATCTCCTGATAGAGGTCGCTGGCCAGCGGATACCAGTTGCGTTTGGCGGGGTAGCCCTCAAAGAGGGTCGTCTTCTCGTAGTCGATCCCATGGCGGATCGAGCTGATGCCGAACCGCTTGATCGCGCCGGGATGGGCCTTGAGGTCAAACAGGCCGCCCTTGCCCATGGTGTCATAGGTGCTGGCCTTGATCATGCCGCCCTTGTGATCGAAGTTGCCCAGCAGCATGTTGAGGCTCATCCACGCGAGCACGCCGTAAAAACCGTTGGTGTGCTGCGCCGGCCCACGGTGGATGTCCACCGCGGCGGCGTTGCCCCAGCGGGCCAGTTCCCCGGCGACGGCGATCACGTCATCAACCGGGCAGTCCGCCATCGCACACCACTGCTCGATGGTGTGCTGCATCGCCGACTCCTTGAGGACCTGAAGCCCGCTCTTGACTCGCGTGCCGTCGCTCAGCACCGTGTCGACCAGCAGATCACCGACCACCGGCGTATCGCTGTTGTTGGGATCGACCGCGGTGGGCACGCCGCCGACCAGGGCGACCAGTTCGTTTCCGTCGCCGAGCCCCAGGTCCTTCGCCCGCACGAACTTGCCCGGTTGGCCGTTCTTGATCGCGACCAGCAAGGGCGCGTTGGTCCAGCTCGTCTCGCCTTGCTGCTGGGCGGCGGCCTTGTTGGCGTTGGCCAGGAACGCGGCGTTGTACCGCTCGTGATCGAACAGCCAGCGGATCATCGCCATGGCCAGGGGGATGTCGCTGCCCGGCTTCAAGGGCAGCCACTTCCACGCCTTGCTCGCCAGCTTGCTGAACCTCGGGTCGGCCACGGCCATGGTCGTTCGTCCGGTGACCAGGTTCTCCGTCAGCCGCACGGTTCGATTCGGCGGGCCGTAGTTCGCCTCGAACAGGTTCGCACCGACGAACAGGACAAACCGACTGTTCTCCAGGTCCGCCTGCCAGTAGAACTTCTTGCCACCACCAAACTTGCCCGACGCGATGTCATACTCCGCCGCTATCGCCTTGCACGTGAAGTAAAGCGAGCCCTGACAGACCGTGGTGTGTCCGTGCGCGTTCACGGTGCCCAACGCGGCGGCAAACCTTTTGTAGAAGTCGCCCCGGCCTGACTTCAGCCGGCCCCAGCTCAGCACGATCTGGTTGTTCTTCGGCCCCAGGTCCGGATGATCCGGATCGATCAGCTTGTCCAGGTGCGACGCGTGCTTCTGCTTGAACTGCTCGACCAACCTTGCCTTTTCCGCGGCATCCTTCTCAGCCCAGATCGCGGTCACGTCCTTTTCCATCTCCGCCGCCAAGGTCGGGTCGGTGAGCGTTGTCAACTCCCGCAGTCCCTCGACCTGTCGGTCCTCTTCACCGGGCACCTCGGCGAAGAGCTTGCCGCCTTCGCAGATTTCTCTGACCGCCTGCTCAAACGGGATGCTGATCCAGCGGCCCTCCCCGCGCTTGCCGGCGCGCTTGAGCACCTTTCGCAGCCGATACGGGTCGTACGCGGTTTGCAGCCCTGACTGTCCTTTCGGGCAGATCGAACCGTCCACGGGCGCCGCGTCTTCCGGGTGGGTCGCGTAGTCCAGGTGCGGCAGGAGGGTCCACGGGTTGTAAGGGTTCCCGTCGATCTTGCTCACGATGCCGTCCTGTATCTTGCACTTGATCCCGCAGCCCGTGTTGCACTGAAGGCACGCGGAATAGAGCACGTTCTCGGCGTCGGCAAGGGTGTACTCGGCGTCGGGACGCCCGCTGTTCAGGACGGCGGCGTCGCCATCGCCCGCGCCCGAGTCCGTCGCGGATGATCGGCTTGCCACCAGCCCCGTCCCCAGCAGGGCACCGCCGGCGAGGAACTGCCGCCTTGTCTTGAGCCCGTCGATTCGGTCTGACTTCCTGGGCATCGCACACGTCCTTTCAGCGTTTGGCGTCCGTATCGTTCACGGCCAGCCGGCGGTAGTACTGGTCCAGCAACCATCGGTATCCCAAGGCGAACAGCGTCAGCGCCGCGCCCAGCCCGAAGGCGACGACCAGCCACTCGGTCGCGTTCGGGAAGTAGTCGTACGAAAGACGCGGATGCACGTACGCCGCGGCGATCTCCTTCAGCTCCGGCGGGGGATAGGCGAGGCCCGGGATCACGACGTTCAGCGGCACCATCACGAACGTGACCACCAGCAGCGCCGCGGCCACGCCCAGCGCCAACAGGCTGTGTCGGAAAAACGCCACCAGCACCAGCGGGACGAGCGTGCCGATGGCCAGGTGAACGACCCAGACGCTCCACCAGTACGGTCCCGACAGGAGTAGCCGCAGGGCCTCGGCCTTGGCCGGAACGCCGGGATACAGCGTCACCACGACGTTCGCGCCCGCCGCGAGCAACCCCAGCAGGATCACCCACATGAGGAACCGCCCCAGCTCGCGGGCCGTCTGCACGTACTGCGGGCGACCGGCGAGCGGCGAGAACAGCAGGTGCAGCAGCAGGATCAACGCCGTCCCCGCGACCAGCGAGGACATGAAGAACGCCATCGGCAGCATCGAGGCGTTCCAGAACGGCCTGGCCGCGATCACGCCGAACAACGCCCCGATCACGCCGATCAACGCCACCCCCGCCGGGATGTTCACCCAGTTCAGCCACTTGATCAGGTCCTGCCAGTCGTTGCGGTACGCCCAGAACTCCGCGATCAGCAGCACGAGGTAGAGCGTGTGCAGCCAGATCATCCACGTCATCGGCGAGCCGAAGTCCGCAAACACCAGCGCCCGCCACGCGCGGAACGGGTGACCCACGTCCAGGCCGATGATCATCAGCGCCGAGAGCAGCGCGCAGATCGCCGCCAGCACGATGACCGGCCCCAGCCGCTCGATCCCCTCCACCTTCAGCACGTGCTTCAGGGCGTAGTAGGCGAGGATCATCCCCACTTCCATCCACACCAGGTACACGTACACCGACACCCACAGCCCCCAGGGCACGTAGCTGCCCAGGTCGCCGTGGTCCCCCGTGAACAACACCCGCAGCACGCCTACGCTCCCGACCACCAGGGCGATCAACCCGACCGTCAGCGAGAGGCGGAAGTCCCACGTCCGGTCGAACCGATATGTCATCGCGGCTTGTGTCATGGCTCGGCTCCCTGTCAGCGTCAGACGATGTAATACACGCGCGGCTTTGTGCCCAGGTGCGGCAGCAGCGTCTGCACGCGGTTCTTCGTGATCAGTTCCGTCACCAGCGACGCGGGGTCGTTGGCGTCGCCGAAGTACGTTGCGCGACCGATGCAGGTCGTCGCGCACATCGGCAGTTGGCCGACTTCCAGCCGGTGCAGACAGAAGTGGCACTTGCGGGCGTTGCCCTTGGGCGAACGCTTCAGGCCCTTCTTCCGCTGCCAGTTCTTGGCGTACTCGAAGTTGGGCACGTCCTCCCAGGGCTGACGCCCGGCCTCGAGCGGCCGCTCACCGTCTGTCGGCGCACCCTCAGCCGCATCGTCGCTGTAGTAGTCGCCGAAGTCGCTTGTCCGTGCCTGGTACGGGCACGCCGTGATGCAGTACCGGCAGCCGATGCACTTGTCGTAGTCGATCGTCGTGATCCCGTCCGGCCGCCGCCACGTCGCCTTCACGGGGCAGACCGGCACGCAGGGCGGATTCTCGCACTGCATGCACGGCCGCGGCGTGAAGCGGATCTGCACGTTCGGAAACTCGCCGAACTCTTCCTTCACGACCGGCCGATACACCACGCCCGGCGGCAGCTTGTTCTCGGCCACGCACCC
>CAYSIX010000114.1:0-12691 GCA_964431205.1 uncultured Phycisphaeraceae bacterium | reverse complement strand
CACCCAGAGGTGTGCGGGTCATGGCCGACCCATCGGCCGCCGATCTGTTTCCAGCACTTCCAGTTGTCCTCGAGGCGGGCGGCCGCCTGGGCGAGGTCCCCGGCGGCCAGCGCGTCCAGCACGCGATCGTGCTGGTCGGCCGACGTCCGCTCGTCCGTGACCACGGACCAGAACGCGTACTCGTACCGACGCCATTGACGCTTCAGAGACGCGAGCAGGTCCAGCAACGTCCGGTTGGGGCATGGCTCGAGCAGGATGTCGTGGAAGAGCATGTCGGTTTGCAGGCGCCGCTCGGCGCGTTCGTGGCCCTCGGGCAGGGCGCAGGTGGCGCGCAGCTCCTCGTTGAGCCTGCGCAGCTCGGCGATCTGGTCGGGTGGCGGCACCGGACAGATGCTCATCGCCAGCCGCTCCAGCGTCGCAAGGATGTGGCGAAGCTCCTCGTAACCCTGCTCGTGAAGCGGCTGCACCGTGAACCCCTTGCCGGGGGCCGCCTCGACGAAGCCCTCCTGTTCCAGCGCGATCAGAGCCTCGCGCAAAGGCGTGCGGCTGACGCCGAGCTGTTTCGCCAGCTCGGACTCAATCAGCCGGCATCCGGCGGCGAGTTGGCCGCGGATGACGCGTTGGCGCAGCTCACGCAGGATCTGGTCGCGCAGCGAGACGCGCTGGAGATTGAATTCTGGCTCAGGTTGGGGCGAACGATCTTGACTCATGCCAAATATTGTATACAATATTCAATGTCAGCCTATGGATCTCCGATGAAGGAGCGCCGCCATGACTCACACCCTGTCTGCTCAAGCGATCACGCGTTGCCGCCCCGCTCCGCCGAAGGCGCCCGGGGTTGCGGATCGATCGCCATCGCCGGCAGTTCCCTGTCGGCGGCTGGATCGTGCCGATGCCTCTCGCTGCTGCGCGCCCGGGACACCGGCCGGACCCGGCGCCTGGTGGCCTCTCGCCGCGGCGACGGCGACGCGGCTGGTTCGCCAGTTCCGAAAATAGCCTATCGCATCCCACCCGCGTCGGCGTGGACCACCCTTGAAGCGCGCAAAAAAAGCACGGCCCGGGCAGGGGATGCACCGGACCGTACTCGATCAGGGGCCTGGATGTGGTCGCCGGCGTCGTCACCGGCGAGGTCAGCGTCAGTCAGCTCGGGCCATAGGCCTGGCGTCGCTCTTATGCAGGACGCGGGGCGACTGATGCTTGTCGGGTCGCGGGGTGGCCTCGGGCCGCAGGAAGATCGCCCGCGGCGTGGGCGTCCGCTCATGCATCGCCTCGTGGCCACGCGGATTGGTCACGATCTCGACGGGCTTGCGGTTCAGGGCGTGGTAAAGCCGCTGAGCCCGGAGGATCGAGTGGCCTTCGTCCAGCCGCCCGGGCCGCTTGGCCCGATAGTCGTAGTTCGGGTCCACGTAGATGATCGTGTGGTCCATCCGCAACTGAGCCAGGTGCGGGTAGACCGGCTGCTCGGCCAGCTCCCGGCTGATGACCGCGGCCGGTTCCACGACGCGATGGTGGCGGACCAGGTTCACGCGATCACGATGGATCGTGTAGAGCTGCTCGGCCTGGCCGGCCTCGTCCGCGGCGACGGCCACCACCACGCCCGGCCCCGGGCGGGTGACGATCTGCACCGATTCGTCGGCCTGTGCGTGCAGCCCCGCGAGCAGGGCGGCGGATGACAACGTGGCGATCCAGAACTTCATCGCGTCTCTCTCCCCGGACCGGTCCCTGACCGGGTCCGTCTCCGTAGCTTTGGGGAGTGAGGGGACGGGCTCCCCTCCCAAGCCCGCTCACTCCCTTCGTGTCTTCTCCACTCCCGGCTTCCGGTGCGCCCGGCCGCCGTGTCGTCTTTCCCTTCCGAGCGACACCCCAGTAGTGGCAAGGGGCGTGCCACAACCGGAACACCGTTCATTTCATCTATAAAGGCTAACAGAAATGGGCTTTATGTCAAGACCCCCCGTCGGCCGGCCCCGCGCCGGTCTGCGTGGGTCGTTGCTTCCACGCCACATCCGTGTTGGCCGCCGGCCACGTGGCGGCATCCGTGATGCACCCGCGAGACGCCCCACGCCCGCTCACCGCGAGCCTACTCCCGGATCGTCGCTCAGCCGCCCTCGCGGCCCCGCACCGTCTCGTCCGGCTCACGGCCCAGCGCCTCGTAGTGCCGGCGCCGGCTCTGCTTGTCCCGCTCGTGCTCTGCCCGCGCGTGGCGCGCCGCCTCCGGCGCCACCGCTCGCGGTACCACGATCACCCCGTCGCCGTCGGCCACCACCACGTCCCCCGGGCAGACCGTCACCCCGCCCACCGCCACGGGTTGCTGCGTCGAGTCGAACCGCAGCCGCCCCTGCACCATCTTCTGCGACGTCCGCGCCGCCCAGAACGGCACGCGCTGCAGGATGACCTCGTCGGTGTCTCGTATCCCGCCGTTGCTCACGAACCCTCGCGCGCCACGCCTGACGCACGCCAGCGTGTTCTCCGAGCCCATCAGGCCCGCGTCCACGCCGCTCTGGTCGATCACGATGAAGTCCCCCGGCTCGATCTGCCGCGTCCACGGGTAGGTGCAGACCTCCTGATAAAACCGGCTCGACCACTCGGCGTAGCCCGACGGGTCCAGCTCCGGCACGCGGCCCTGGTACGGCAGATACCTCGCCGTCCGCGCGATCCCGAACGCGCGCGTCCGCCACAGCGGCCGGATCGCGGCCTCCATCGTGCAGTAGTGGTGGTAACCCAGCACGTCCATCGCGTCGCGCACGTCGGCGACGCGCAGGTCCTCGAACGCTTCGAGCAGAGTCGTGTTGGTCACGGGGACCTCAGCCATGGGAGACGCCGGTTCCGACCCGCGGCGCGTCCACGCCGCCGCGGCGGCCCGCGGGGCTCGCCTCGAGCAGCCGCCGATACGCATCGATCAACAGGTCGGCCATGTTACGGCCAAGATAGTTGATCACGGCGTTGTCGTCGAACAGGCCGGGCCGCTCGCGCAGGCGCGGGTCGTGGTGGCGTTCGGGCTGGCGCAGATGGTCGAGCATCGCGCGATAGCCGGCGAAGTGGAAGCTGATCCGCCCGTACGGCGCGTCGCTGCCGCAGATCAGGTGGCGGCAGAAGGGTTGGCCCGCGTGCTGGTAGGCGATCAGGTCGCTCTCGGTGTGGGTGTCGCGTCGGGCGCTGAAGACGAAGCGAACGTTGGGCCGGCGCAGCCCGAGCGCCCGCGACGCGGCGTAGAGGGGCTCGGCGTCGAGGTAGCTCGCGCCGCCGCCGCCCATGTGCACGGCGATGAGCGGGTGGTCGGCGTGGCGCTCGGCGATCGCCTCGAGGCCCTCGGCGGGCGTGAACGGCGTGTCGGCGCCGTAATGGAACGCCGGGATCGCTCCGCGGCCGACGATGCGATCGACCACGGCCACGACCGACTCGGTGTCGATCGGGTACTCGTTCTGGGCCGGGTTCATCTTCACGATCGCGAAGCCGAGCCGGTCCACGCAGTGATCGACCAGGCGGACGGCGCCGTCGACGCCGAGCGCCTTGGGGTCGGTCCAGCCGGCGGGGAGGATCCGCGTCGGGTGGGCCCGGGCCGCGCGGTGGACGTATCGGTTGGCCGCGAGCAGCGCCTCGTAGTCCCGATCCGGATCGCCGGTATAAGCGGTGGCGGCGGGGTTCTGCCACGCCAGCGCCATGTCCACGGCCGCGGCGTCCATCTCGTCGAGCAACTGGTCGGCGTCGATCGGCCGGCCGTGGAAGTAGTCGGGCGACCCGGCGGCGCGTCGACGCAGGGCCTGTGGCCAGGCTTCCGGATCGGTCAGGTGCACGTCGCCGTCGATGACCAGCCGGTCCCGGTGACTCTTGAGGTACGCGACGCGCCGCTCGATCTCTTTGAGCGTCTCGGCGTTCATCATGGCGGGGTGGGGCCCGTGAATCAGGATACCGGTCGATGTCGTCGCCTCGGCGTCTTTGCCTTCGTGGCGTTGGTCTATGGCTGCTCGATGAGCGTGGTGACCGAGTCCGAGGGCATGTCGAGAACGGCAGCGCCTTGGCGGAGCTCGATGACGCCGAGATTCTCGTCCTGTGCCTGCGGGGAGGTGCGCGTGGCGAGGAACCGGCGGCCGCCGTTGAGCAGCTCGACGGTGACGGAGCGGTCGCGATCGCCGCCGTTGATCAGTACCGCGGCGTTGGGGTGGTTGGACTCGCCGCGTGCGAAGCCGATGACGCCGCCGGTCGAGGCGTTGATGGTGGCGCGGCAGACGTTCATGCCGTGTCGGCCGGCGCGGGTCGCTTGACGATAATAGTAGTATCCGGGCTCGAGGGTGAGCGAGCCGTCGTCATGAACGCGGAAGGCGGTCCCGGGGTTGGGGTCCCCGCCGGTCCAGAGCCGTGACCGCTGGATGCAGGCCCAGGGGATGACGGCGTGGCTCTTGGCGGCGTAGATGTTCTGCATCAGCTCCCAGACGAAACCGGCGTTCATCCCCGCCCACGAGGTGGAGGTGACCCAACTGTGCAGCGACGGTTTCCTGGCGTGCAGGATGTCGAGCCCGGTGCTGCGCCAGTCGCCGCACCAGTCGGTGATGAGCTTCTGCTTGTGGTAGATCCCACCGTAAAACCCGTGTGAGGTCACCAGGCCGAGCGCGTCGAGCGCCTCGGGGTCGTCGGCGATAGCGTCCGCGTAGCCCCAGCGTTCGAAGCGGGTCCAGGACGACGTTTCGCCGGGCGAGACGCCGACGTCGTGCAGGCCGTTGGCGTCCAGGACCCGGCGCGTGAGCTTGATCAGGTCCACGACCTGCTCGGGCGGCCAGAAGAGGTTGTAGTCGTGGTTCTGGCCGCCGGCGGTCGAGCCGTCGTTCGGCCAGCGGATCCAGTCCTCGCCCTCGTTGTGCAGCGACACGAAGCGGACGGGCAGGCCCTCGACGTCGCGCAGGTACTTCGCCCAGGCGACGAGATACTTGGCCAGTGCGACGCGGCAGGCGGGGTCGAGGTCGCGGCCACGCACGAAGCGCTGGCGGGTCATCCACGCCGGCGGGCCGTACAGGGTGACGATCACCTCCATGTCCAGCCCCTGCTCACGCAGCAACGCGTAGCCGTCACGGACAAAACGGCGCATCGACCCGGTCGTGCGCACGTGGTCATAAGCCGCGGGGTCGATCACGGGATCGTCGAGCCGGTCGCGCGGCGGCTCCACGGGCTGGTGATAGGGATCGAGAAACATCTTGACCACGCCGGGTCGAATGCCGTCCGGGCCGAAGGAGGCCTCGATGACGCGGCGACGATCGTCCTCGCCGAGAATGTCGAATCCGCCGTAATCCTGAGGCTCGGCGTCGTAGTCTCGGCTCTGGCAGGCCTCGACGTAGTTGAGCCCGAAGCCGTCCCACTTGCGGATCGGCTTGGCAAAATCGATGCGGGCCCGGTAGAGGTCGGATTCCACCCGGGGCGCATCGGGATGCGCCGTGATCGGCGAAGGAACAGTGGACATGCCGTTCTCCGTAGGCGTTCGTGTTGAAACGATCATACACGAGGAACGGGTCGCCGGCGCAGCGCGGACCGACGTGGTACGGGCGCGGGGTCGTCGCGGCGGCATCGAGAGGCACAGGCGTATCAGGGCGGACGCGGGGTATGCGGCGAAGCCGCGGGGATCCGACTGGTCGGACTGGGGCGGAGAGGGGCGGCTCAGGCGGTCGGCGGCAGGGGATCGTCGTCGGGATCGACCGGGACGCTGGGCCAGGGCGTGGCGCGTTGGCAGAGATCCTTGAGCTCGCCGACGAGGCGGTCGAGGTCGGCCTCGTTGCGGTCGAGCTGGCGCAGGGTCTGCTCGACGTGGCCTGCCTCGCGGCTGATGGGCACGAAGCCGTGGCTGCCGGCCGATCGCTTCAGCCGGGCGACCAGGTCGCCCATGGCCTCGAGGTCGCCGGCTCGCGCGGCCGCCTCGATCGATCTGAGCCGCTGGGAGAGGTCGACGACGAACTTCTCGAGCATCGGCCGCATGGTCGGGTAGGCGGCCAGGTCGCTGGTGACGGCGGGCGATTGGCCGTCGGGGGCCGAGGGGACCAGGCTTGCCGGCGGACGTGAGCCGACGTGAGCGGCGCTGGACGCCAAGCCGTCCAGCCGAGCCAGCAGCTCGTCACGGGACATGGCTTCGAGCTCGCCGCGGCTGATCACCTCGTCGCAGCCGGCGTCCAGGCAGGCTTCCCGTGAATCGAAGCCGTCGCGGTCGCTGATCGCGAGGATCGGCCCGCGGTAGCCGCGTTCCCGCAGCCGACGCGCGAGCGAGAGGCCCTGATCGGCGTCGAAGCGTGTGGTCAGCAGGACCAGGGCGTAAGGTCGGCAGGCTTCGAGCACGCCGGCGAGCTTGTTCTGCGCCTGCCGGCCGTCGCTGGCGAAGCTGACCTCGGCGCCCGCTTCCTGAAGCAACCGGCCCAGACGGAAACGCAGGTCCGGCCCGTCGTCGGCGATCAGCACCCGTCGCCCGTCCAGACCCGTCGGCGCCTCCTCGACCAGGTGCAGACCGCGGAATCCGCTGCCCGTGATGTCGCCATCTCGTGCCATCGCCTTGGTACCCATCGAACAGATCGCCGCGGGAGGCGCGGTTTCCGCCTGCTCCCGGGGTGTTATCGGCTCGATGGGGGGCCGGCTCAACCGGCGACAGGGGATCTGGCGCCGCGGCGGCCAAAGGGGCCACGGAGGGAGTTGGTCCGGGATCCGATCAGGCCTGGATCGAGGTGATCCGGACCTTGAGGTAGTCCTGGCGATGGCTGCGGCGGCGGCGATAAGTCTTGCGCCGCTTGAACTTTACAACCGGAACGCGGTCGGTCCGCTCCCGGGCCAGCAGGTCCGCGGTCACCGCCGCCCCCTCCACGTGCGGCTGGCCGATCTTCGGCTCGCCCGATCCGCCGATCATCAGCACCCGGTCAAACGTGAGCGTCCCGGCGTCCTCGGGCAGGTCGCGGATCGCCACCTTCACCACGTCGCCTTCCGAGACCTTGATCTGCGTGCCGCTGTCTTCGATCACCGCGTACATGGGTCGTTCCTTTCACGGGTCGGCCGAGCCCGGTAGAGTATCCGTGCGCGCGGGGCAATGCAATTCGAGCATCGCGGCGGCCGGGCCGGTGGCGGGCTGGCCACCGCGGCGGGCCGGCACCCCCTCGTGGCCGGGCGTCTTTCATGGTCCTGTTGCTGCTGTACCTCGCGTTGGCGCTCGGCGTCTCGTTCCTCTGCTCCCTGCTGGAGGCGGCCCTGCTCAGCGTGCCCCAAAGCCACTTGGCGGCCATGGAGGAGCGCGGCTCACGCGCCGCCGCCGTCCTCGGCGCCATGAAGCGCAACGTCGATCGGCCGCTCTCGGCGATCCTCACGCTCAACACGATCGCCCACACCGTCGGCGCCGCCGGCGTCGGCGCCCAGGCCGTGATCGTCTTCGGCAATCGCTGGGTCGGCCTGACCAGCGCGATCCTCACGCTGTTGATCCTCGTGCTCAGCGAGATCATCCCCAAGACCCTCGGCGCCGTGTACGCCCGCGCGCTGACCGTGTTCACCGCGTGGACGCTGCGGTGGCTGGTGATCGTGTGCTACCCGCTGGTCATCCTCTTCGAGGCGATGAATCGACTGATCGGGGGGCGGTCGGACAAGGAGCGGCTCAGTCGTGCCGAGGTCGTTTCGCTGGCGCGGATGGGCCACGACGAGGGCGTGCTCAGCGGGCACGAGGCGAGCGTGATCCGCAACCTGCTGGCGCTGGGGCGGATCAAGGTGCACGAGGTGATGACGCCGCGGCGTGTGGTACTGGCGCTGCAGGAGGACGCGACGGTGGGCCAGGCGATCGGGGATCAGCCCCCGCCGCGGTTTGCGCGCCTGCCGGTGTACGGGCGGGACCTGGACGACATCCGCGGCATCGTGCATCGGTACCGGCTGTTCGAGGCGCTGCATCAGGGGCGGCTGGACCAGCGCGTGGGCGACCTGGCCGGGCCGGTCCACGTGATCCCGGAGCACGCCAGCGTCGGCGATGCGCTCGAGCAGTTCATGCAGCAGCGCAGCCAGCTTTTCCAGGTGGTGGACGAGTTCGGCGGGACGGCGGGGATCGTGACCCTGGAGGACGCGCTGGAGACGCTGCTGGGCACCGAGATCGTTGACGAGACGGACGAGGTGGTGGACATGCGTGAGCTGGCCCGGCGCATGCTGGCCGGGCGTCGGGCGCATCGCGAGGCGGTGCGACGCTCTGAGTCAGGGAAGAGGGGGTCGTCGACGGCGCCGAACGCCTAGACCGCTTCGCGGCTGCTAGTCTGCGAGCCGCCACGTCACGCCGTTGCCGCGACAGACGTCATGCCGAAACGACCGCCGCACATCCTCTTTCTCTTGACCGACCAGCAACGGTGGGACACGATCGCCGCCGCCGGGTTCGACCACATGGTCACGCCGCACCTCGATCGCCTGGCGTCGCGCGGCTCGCTGTTTACCCACGCGTTCTGCAACAGTCCGGTCTGCATGCCCAGCCGGATGAGCCTGTTCAGCGGGCGATACCCCGGGGCGCTGGGGTGCACGTGCAACGGCATCGAGATGCCGGCGGACGTCTCGTGCCTCCAGCACGTGCTCGGTGAGGCGGGCTACCACACCGCGAATCTGGGCAAGCTGCACTTTCTCAACCACGCGAACCGGGACCATCGCCGCCCGCATCCGAAATACGGTTTTGACCGCGTCCTGATCTCCGACGAGCCGGGCTGTTACGAGGACGCCTACATCGAGTGGGTGCGGCGGGTCGCGCCCGATCACGTCGAGTCCTGCCGCTGCAGCACGCCGCCGGCGTGGATCGGCGCACCGATCCGCAAGCGCCCGCGCGACACGCACGAGCCGTACACCTTCGAGGGTCCTGAGCACCTGACGCACACCGCCTTCGTCGCGCAGAGCACGATCGACTTCCTGCACGAGCGCGTCGGACGGCATCCGGACCAACCGTTCTTCTGCGTCGCCGGGTTCTACGCGCCGCACTGCCCGCTGAACCCGCCGGCGAGGTTTCTCGACCGGTACGATCCGGCGACGCTGCCGCCGCCGGCGATGCGGCCCGGCGACGCGGACAGGCTGGGCCTGAGCCCCGAGCGGTGGCGGGTCGTGCGGCAGCACTACTACGCCCTGGTCAGTCACGTGGACGATCAGATCGGGCGGGTGCTCAACGCGCTCGACGAGCTGGGCGTGAGCGATCAGACGGTGGTGGTGTTCAGCTCGGACCACGGCGAGCGGCTGGGCGATCACGGGAAGGTGCAGAAGGGCCCGCCGGGGCTGGACCACTGCGCGCGTGTGCCCCTGATCGTCTCGTGGCCGGGCGCGCTGGCGGCGGGACGGCGGGACGAGTTGATCGAGCTGGTGGACCTGGCGCCGACGCTGGTGGAGCTGGCGGGCCTGCCAGTGCCGGTGGGGTTTCAGGGCCGGTCGTTTGCGCCGCTGCTACGGGGACAGGCGTATGAGCCACGGGCCTCGGCGCTGCTGGAGCATCGCGAGCCGGGCGGGCCGTCGTGGAAGACGATCCGCACGCGGACGCACCGCTACTGTTCGAGCGGCGACGGGCGGGAGCTGCTGTTCGACCTGGAGCGTGATCCGCACGAGCTGCGGGACGTCGCGGCCGACCCGGTCTACGCCGCGGTTCTATCGCGGATGCGTGTCGAGCTGGCGCGTCGCTGGCACGACGCCGAGGCGGCGCCCCAGCCGCGAACGGGCGAATACTGATCGCGGCGGAGCACGCTCAATCTTGACCGGATGATTCGTGGCGGCCGCCCATCCCCGCGGCCTTGCGGAGCTGGCTCAGCTCCGTGGGCGTCAGCGGTCGCCACTGGCCCACGGCCAAACCCTTGAGGCGCAGCGGCCCGATACCGACGCGCTTGAGCCGGCGGACCTTGAACCCCAGCCGCGCGAGCAGCCGGCGGATCTCGCGGTTCTGGCCCTCACGCAGCGTGATCGCCAGCGTCGTGCGGTCGCCGCGGGCGCGGTCGGTCTCGTGGCGGACGACGCGCACGCGCTCGACCGAGGCGCGCCTGGCCCGGGGGTGACGCGATTTCGCCGGCGGCTTGCGGCCCGGCGGCGCGTCCCGGGGCGGGGCCAGGTAGATGCCCCGACGCAGACGCTCCAGATCGTCCTCGCTGACCCGGCCCTTGATCGACACCAGGTAGTGCTTGGCCACCTCGTAACGCGGGTGGGTGAGGCGTTGGGTCAGCTCGCCGTCGTCGGTCAGCAGGATCAGGCCGGTCGAGTCCGCGTCGAGCCGGCCCACCGGGAACAGCCGCGGCCGCCCGGGCAGCGCGGTCGAGGGGATCAGGTCGATCACGCGGCGACGGCCCTCGGGGTCGCGGTTGGTCGAGATCACACTCCTCGGCTTGTGCAGCATCAGGTACGTGTGGCGCGTGCCGTGGCGGCCCTTGCGGCTGGGGCGGGCGATCGCCTCGCCGTCCACCTCGATCGTGTCCTGACGGGGATCGACCCACGCCGGCAGCTCGGTGACGCGCTGGCCGTTGACCCGCACGCGCCCGGCCTCGATGAGCTGCTCACACGCGCGCCGCGAGGCGACGCCGGCCTCGGCCAACGCTTTCTGCAGGCGGATCCCGCGCGAGGCATCCCGCAGGGCGGCGGACGCTTCGGAGCCGGCCGAGCGCGATCTCGGTGTGGTCTTACGGCGAGGGGGCATGGCGTTCTCTCGGGTCGGAGGTGTGCCGGGCCGGTGCGGGGTGCTCGGCCTCCAGCTCGTGCATGCGTTGAACGGCGCGGCGGTCGATCAGCCAGATCGCGGCCAGGGCGATCAGCACGAGCACAGCCATCGCCGTCACGCGGACGGGCAGTGGCGAGAGCGAAGCGGTAAGGGGGGAGCGATCGGGCATGGGCCGTTATGCAGTGTAGGCGGAAGTGCGTGGTCGGGTGCGTATCCCGCCGCAGCGAGCCTCGCAGCGGCGGGCTTTCGTCATTCCGGTTTTTCTACTCAACTCCTTCCCTCCTTCCCTGCTGCCCTCCTTCTCTTCTTCCCTTCTCAACCCCTCTCATCAAACTCGTCGCCGCGGAAGGTCGAGCCGAGGTAGAGCTGACGCACGTTCTCGTCCTTGATCATCTGCTTCGGCGTGCCCTGGAAGACGACCTTGCCCTCCGACATCAGGTACACGCGCTCGCAGACGGCGAGGATGTGGTGGACGTTGTGGTCGGTCACGAGCATGGCGATGTGCTGCTCATCACGAAGTCGGCGGATCTCGGCCTGCAACTCCTCGACGGCCTTGGGGTCCACGCCGCTGAACGGCTCGTCGAGCAGGATCAGTGACGGCTCGGTGATCAGCGCCCGGGCGATCTCGAGCTTGCGACGCTCACCGCCCGAGAGCGTGCGTGCCTGCTGGCGGCGGCATTTGGTCAGGTCAAACTGCTCCATCAGCTCCTCAGCGCGGGCGTGGCGATCGGCGCGTCGCAGCGGGCGGGTCTCGAGGATCGCCAGCAGGTTCTGCTCGACGGTCAGCCGCTGGAAGACGCTGGGCTCCTGCGAGAGGTACCCCATGCCCTTCTGGGCCCGCTGGTACATGGGCAGGCGGGTGACGTCCTGGCCGTTGAAGATGACCGTCCCGCCCTCGGGGGTGATCATCCCGATGGTCATGCGAAAGCTAGTGGTCTTGCCGGCGCCGTTGCGACCGAGCAGCCCGACGATCTCGCCCTCGGCGACGTCGAATGAGACGCGGTCCACGACGGTGCGCCCGCCGTAGGACTTGTAGAGGTTGATGGACTTGAGGATGAACACGCGGCGATGATAGCCGAAAGCGCCGGCGGATCGGCTATTCTTTGGGTGGCATGAACCTGCTGCTGAACTGGCTGTGGACGCTGGGCCCGGGCAACCCGATGGTGGTGCGGATTCTGCAGGTGGGCTCGCGTCAGCCGCGGCACCTGTGGGCGCGGCTGGGGTACCTGGGCGCGCTGGTGGCGCTGGTGCTGATCGGGCTGATGAGCGCCGGGGGGATGAGCGGGCAGTTGAGCCTGACGGAGCTGGCCAAGGCGGGCACGACGGTGTTCGCGGTCATTGCCTACGGGCAGATTCTGCTGGTGTGCCTGCTGGCGCCGCTGTTCATGGCCGCGGCGATCGCGCAGGAGCAGGCGGGCAAGACGTACGACATCCTGCTGACCACGCCGCTGTCGAACCTGCAGATCGTGCTGGGGACGCTGCTGGGTCGGCTGTTCTTTGTGCTGGTGCTGCTGCTGAGCGGGTTGCCGCTGTTCGCGGTGCTGCTGATCTTCGGCGGCGTGCCGATGCGGTCGGTGTTCGTGGCGTTCGCGACGGCGGGGTTGACGGCGCTGACGGTCGGGGCGGTGGCGGTGACGATGTCGGTGCTGCGCGTCGGGGGGCGCAAGGCGGTGTTCGGGTTCGTGATCGTGGTGGCGGCGTACCTGGCGGGGGCGTACACGGTGGACGTGCTGGTGCTGCGTCGTCTGCACGCCGGGCCGGAGACGACGTGGTTGACGCCGCTGCATCCGCTGCTGGTGCTCGAGGCGTCGCTGAGCCGGGCGACGTATCGGCCGCCGGACCCGGCGACGCTGGGGCACCTGCCCGCGGCGGCGCAGTGGTACCTCTCGCAACCGTTCGCCACGTTCGCGACGCTGAGCGTGGCGATCTCGCTCGTGCTGACGGTTTTTTCGTCGGTGATGGTGCGTCAGGTGGGCCAGGGCGAGAGCCAGTGGGTGACGTGGTTGAAGAGCCGGCTGCGACTGGGTCGCCAACGGGACCGTC
>CAYSIX010000113.1:0-12711 GCA_964431205.1 uncultured Phycisphaeraceae bacterium | reverse complement strand
GACGCGTTCGACCTGGGCCTGTGGCAGACCAACTTCGGCACCGGCGTCGGCGCCAACGTTCCCGAGCCGGCGACGGCGGTGATGATGCTGCTCGCGGCGGTCGGCGTGGTTCGGCCCCGACGCCGTTGAAACCGGCCGGCTGTCGGTGGTCGATCGTCCTCGCTGACGGTCCGAGGCGGCGCGTCGGGATGGGCGTGTCGGCACACGCGACTTGTGCGCGTGTATTTTCTTCTTGTGGCAGGGCGGTCCGGTCGGTAGGATATTCCCCCTGGGGCTGGGGCGGCCGTCCGTGACGTTCCGCGCGCCGCCGCGGTACGGCGGGCAATGCCGGGAGGAGGAGCCCCAAAGCTGAAATCCGGTGCCCGATCGTTGCGATCGGGCGGCGTGATACGGGTGTGGGTGGTTACGACACGTCCGGGCTTCAAGGAAGGGTGGGTGGTTCATGGGTGGAGCGACCGGGCGAGGGACCTGGGCTGTGTCGCTGGTGGCGCTTCTGTCGTTTCCCGGCGCGGGCGTTGAAGCCGAGACGGTCACGTTCACGTTCGACTCACCGATCGATCTGGGCTCGAACGTGGATCGCATCGGCGACCTGGAGTGGAACTACATCCTCGGGACGGAGTGGGACCGCGACTTCTCGATCGGCGGGATCATCGGCAAGAAGAACGCGACGGTGATCCCCGAGGTGAAGGCCTTCGGCAAGGTCATCGTCCCCCGGGTCAGCGCGGACACGCGCACCGGGGCGCGGATGAGCGGCAACGTCTCGGGCGGGACGGGCCTGGAGTTCTTCGCCGACTTCAACGCCAGCGGCCTCGAGCCGGGCGCGGCGTTCGACTTCGCGCCGCAGATCGTGGACCTGCCGTCGCAGGTGCCCGCCGGCGAGTTCATCCGCCTCCAGACCCGTCCCGGCGTCGTGGACAACCCGGCGTTCACCGAGGCGCTGGTGGACCTGCCCTCGTTCGAGGCGGGCATGAACTTCTTCTTCGACCTGGAGCTGCGGAGCAAGGTCGAGGCGGCGCTGTTCCCCGTTCTTTCGTATCGCTCGTCCCAGTTCAACCCGGACCCGATCCACGTCAACCAGAGCCTGCTGAAGTTCGAGTTCGACCTGGACCCCAAGAGCAACGGCGGCGTGGGCGTCCCGCCGAGCTTCGTCATCTTCGAGGACACGCTCTTTGAGAACCGCATCGAGTTCCTCGACGCCTCGGAGTCGATCGCGGAGAAGCAGTTCAGCGTTGACGTCGGCGTGAAGGGTCAGCCCGGCGTCTCGAAACGGCTCGACATCGGCTCGGCGCAACTGGTCAACCCCTTCGGCACGGGCGAGAGCATCCTCGGCGGCGAGGAGCGCAACCTCGTGATCAGTACCGCCGTCACCGACTCGGCCGTCCACTACTCCTACGAGACCCCGCTGCTGCGCCTCGGGCTCGACCTCGACGGCATCGCCGCCTTTCTGGGCACGGGCGAGTCCTTCACCCGCCTCGAGGAAACCATCGGCAACAACCTCGCGGAGATCACCGGTGACTTCATCGACATCAAGTACGGCCCGGAGATCGGCTACCGCGAGACCGTCGACGTCAGGCCCGACTTCGAGGTCACGCTCAACTTCGACAACACGGTCGTGATCCGGGACGGCTCGACCGCGAGCCTCACCGACACCTACACGGGTCTGTGGAGCGACCTGCCCGACATCGCGCTGATCGGGGACGAGGCGGTCAACGTCACCGTGAGCTTCGAGCAACTGCTCGGCCAGCAGACCAAGCGAGGCGTGTTCTACCTGACCGATTTCCTGGAGCTGACACTGCTGGAGCTCGAGGAGCTGAAGGTGCTGGACGAGTTCGATTTCTCGCTGCCGCCGGTGTTCCAGGCGCGCACGAGCATCCTCGGGCAGTTGCTGGGCGAGGTGGAGCTGGAGCTGACGGACCAGACGGCGGAGATCGCGCCGTTCGCGCTGGGCACGGGGCTGCTGGGGACGAGCGGGTTCACGCTGACGCCGGCGCCGAGCGAGCGGCTCTACTGGGCCGACGCGGCGAACAACGAGCCGCAGATGCTCAGCCGCTGGCGATCGCTGGACGACCACAGCGTCCCCGCCACGTTCGCTAACGCCACGCTGACGATCGCGCGCGGCGACGCGTCGGTGATGCACGCCGGCGAGCTGACGCCGATGACCGTCCAGGACGGCGGCACGCCGAACGTCACCCTCGCACAGCTTTACCGCGACCGCACCGGGTTCAACCTGCCCGGCTCGCACAGCGCGCACGACACCATTTACCAGGACACGCGCGTGGTGATCGACGCGCGCCGGCTGTCGATCCCCGAGGGCTCGCGGTTCCTCCAGTCGGGCCTGCGCCGCTGGAAGCTCACGTCGATCGAGAACGACGGCCTGTACCAGAGCACGGGCACGACCGAGATCGACCGGACCGGCGGGCTGCTTCAGATCACCGGCGAGGGCGAGATGAGCTTCAGCCATCGCGCCCGGATCGGCGCGGCGATCCTGCTCCACGGCGAAGGGCACACGCTGCGGTTCGACACGGCCGAGGGCATCGCGCTCGGTTCGTCGGGCGTCGAGATCGTCAACAATTTTCCATTGCCGCCGGTGTTCCTCCCCACGCCCGCGCAGTACGCGGTCAACGATCGGCCGCTGGACATCACGCAGCAGATCGAGAACGCCGGCACGATCATCTTCGATGACACGGACGCGAACCTGATACTGTCCGAGTCGTTCGGCAACACGGCGACCGGCGCGCTGCGGGCGCTCAACGGTGCCGAGGTGTCGCTCACAACACCGACGCTGGTCAGCGACGGGCTGTTCGAGGCCAGCGGCGCGGATACGGTGCTGACGTTCAATCACGCCGACAGCTTCGGGCAGATCAACGTCCAGAGCCGCTCGGGCGTCGGCCGGTTCGTCGCCGACGACGGTTCCACGATGCGGTTCACCGACACGGTGCTGTTCCAGACGGTCGACACCGAGCAGCCGCAGACCGTGCGCTTCGAGGCGCGCCACGGCTCGACGATCGAGTTCGACAGCGCGCTGCGCGGGTTCGACGCCGGTGTCGCCGAGCTGCACGTCGACGAGACCAGCACGCTGCGGCTCAGCGGCGTCGAGGTCAAACGGTCCGACTCCAACATCTCGCTGGTCAATCATGGGCTGGTCGAGGTCACCGGCGGCGACAACCGCTTCTACTTCAACCCGGACATCATCTTGATGCCCGGCGAGCCCGAGCCACGCGTCGTCGGCATCAACGTCGATAACCGCGGCACCGTCCGCATCCTGCCCGGCGCGACCTTCGCCTTCAACGCCGAGATCGTCGGCTACGTCCCCGGCGGCGCCACCCTCGGCCCCGGCACGTGGGAGATCCTCGGCAACACGCCCCCCGACCCCTTCCACAACACCGGGCAGAACGTCTTCATCCCCG
This sequence comes from uncultured Phycisphaeraceae bacterium, assembly GCA_964431205.1. Classification (GTDB taxonomy): domain Bacteria; phylum Planctomycetota; class Phycisphaerae; order Phycisphaerales; family Phycisphaeraceae; genus CAYSIX01. The sequence continues at coordinate 9,304 of CAYSIX010000113.1, read as the reverse complement.
GCGTCCAGCAGTCCAGGCTCGAGATCCGCATCGTCCGCCTGCTCAACGAGGACCTGTTCGTCGGCGAGATCGACTTCGGTGACACCGACGGCGACGGCGTGCCCGACAACTACTCCCCCGAGGACTACGACACCGAGCTCGCCGTCAGCGAGGCCGACGTCCTGCTCAGCGGCGCCGCCCGTTTCGACTACCTCAACACGATCCGCGAGAACCGCGGCAAGCTCACCCTCCGGAACAACAACCACTTCACCACCGACGGCGACCTGCTCAACCGCGGCCAGATCCACGTCGAGTCGAACGCGCGGCTGAACGTCGCGGGCGACCTGATCGTGGACGAGGGCACCGTCATGGTCGATGCCAGCTCCGTCCTTGACGTCGGGGCGAATACCGTCGAGGTCGTCGGCGGGACCCTCACGATCCAGCGCGGCGCGATCCCGCTCAACGTCAACACGCCCTGGATCGTCCGCGAGAAGTGGCTCGGCGAGGACGAGCAGGGCAACGACATCATCGCGTCCGCTCACGTCAGCTACGGCGACGCGTGGTTCCCGACGATCAACCCGAACGCGGACATCCTCGTCGAGGGCGAGCAGGCCACGTTCGAGCCGCTCTCGGGCGTCAGCCGGATCCGCGGCAAGCTCACGCTCCGCGGCGGCAACGAGCTGCGCCTCGAACAGAGCCTGACCAACGAGGGCACGCTCACGCTCGCCGACGCCGGCAAGCTCTTCGTCGACGGCGACGTGCTGACCACCGGCCTGCTCGACATCGCCGCCAACAGCTACCTCGACGTCACCGGCGATTTCTCCGCAACCGCCGGCACGGTCCAGCTCGACGGCGTGGTCAACGCCTCCGCCTTTGCGCTCAGCCAGGGCGTGACGCTCAGCGGCCTGGGTCGCTTCACCGGCACGCTCGACAACGGGGGAACCCTTTCGGTCCTCGTCGCCGACCTGCTCGACGCGGCCAGCCCCGACGGCCTGCTCGTGGACGGCCAGGCCACCCTCGCCGGCGACCTGACCCTCTCGCTCGACGATGTCCGCTTCCCCTTCACCGACGAGCCGTTCCAGATCCTCACCGCCGACGGCGGCCTGCTCGGCGCGTTCGACAACGCCGCCCCCGGCCAACGCCTCGACACCGCCGACGGCCTCGGGTCCTTCCTCGTCCACTACGGCCCAGCCAGTCCTTTCGATCCCGACCGTGTCGTCCTGACCGACTTCGTGCTCGCCGTCGCCCTCGGCGACTTCGACGGCGACAGCGACGTCGACGCCTTCGACCTCGGCGTCTGGCAGAGCAGCTTCGGCGCCACCGGCGGCGACCCGTTCAGCCCCGGCGACGCCGACGGCGACGGTGACGCCGACGCGTTTGACCTCGGACTGTGGCAGAGCAACTTCGCCGACCCCAACCCGCCGCCCGTCGCTGGCGACGCCGACGGCGACGGCGACGTCGATGCCTTCGACCTCGGGACCTGGCAGACCGGCTTCGGCGCCACACAGAACGCAACCGCCACGGACGGCGACTTCGACGGCGACGGCGACGTCGACGCGTTCGACCTGGGCCTGTGGCAGACCAACTTCGGCACCGGCGTCGGCGCCACCGTGCCCGAGCCGGGCGCGTTCGGCCTGAGCGCAGCGATCGTGGCGACGCTCGCGGTTCGACGACGGCATCGCGGCGCCGCTCGCCCCCTCGCGTGAAAGATCTGCGGAGGCGGCCGACATCCCAAGATCATCGGTCGCGCGGCGCCCTCATTTTCGGGGGCGGCGCCGTGCCCAGCGCCAACTTGCGCACAACACCGTGCGCTTCGAAGCTCTCTATCGACTCGACGGTCCGGCGGCCCCCCTTGGGCGATTGCGAGGGCTCTGCCGGCAGAGTTTCCGCTCAGCGCGGGCGCCGGCCCCCTCGCGTGGGGTGGAAGGTCGTGTTAAAATAGTTTACGAAAACGTCGGTAACGGGCCGGCCCGCGCGCAGCAGGAGAAAGGGAGGTGGGAGAAGCAAATGACGCTCGGCACACGAATCACGACGGCCGGCGCTTGGTGCGCGCTGATGATCGGCGGCCATCCATACGTGGCTCAGGCCGGCCCCGCTGTCTTTCAGACTCGTGACACCTTCTTGTCCGCGATCGGGGACACCGGGACGACCGTCGGATTCGACCATCTGGTACCCGATGTGGTCGAGCGGCAGCGACTCGTCGCCGTCGGTAGCGGCACCTTCCGGATCCAGTACAAGAACCAGTTGACCGCCCCGATCTCCTTCAACGCATCGGCCGAGCGGATCGAGACGGCCCTGGCGAGTCTGGCCGGCATCGGCCGCGGCCACATCGCCGTGACCAAAGTCGCCCCCACGACGTGGGACCTGGAGTTCGTCGGCAAACTCTCCGGCAAGGATCTGCCCCTCATCGGCACCGATCTGCGCGGGGCGAGCCCCGGCTCTATTGCCTTACCCGCCGGAATCCGCGACGGAGCACCGGGCGACCGGGTCAACGGCGACGTCGGCGGCGGCGTGAACCTCTCACTCGTGGGCGGCGGAACCCTCGCCGTCACCGACCGAGCGCCCGGATCGGCGGCGACCAGACTGCTCACCCCCACCAACACCCACGGCTTTCGCCGCGGCGACTCCCTCAATCTGCGCTTCACCGAGCCGGTCCGGTCCGTCGGGCTGCTGCTCCGCGCCGAGGGCGCCGTCGCGCCCGGCGGGTTGCGCCTCGAGACCTACACCGACGAGCAGCCGCTGGTCATCACCGGCTACAGCACCGGCGTGCCCGAGTCGGGCAGCGAGGCCGTGTTCGGATTTCAGCAGATCCAGAGTATCACGAAGCATCCCCGCATCGATGCCGGGAACGGCGAGATCGATTTCGGGATCGGCGACAACCGCACGGCGGCTTTTTGGAGCGAAACGCTCACGGCCGAACTGCTCGAAGCCGCCCTCGAAGCCCTGCCCGCCGGGGGCCCGGGAAACTTTGACGTCACCGGCCCCCCCGGGGGCGTCTGGACGATCCGCTTCACCGGCGACTTCGCCGGCTTGAACATGCCTTTCATCGATACCTCAACCGTTTCGGGCTCGCCCGGACCCTTCCTTGTATTCGTCACGGCGGGCAATAACGCCCCCGGCACCGAGACGCGGTACTTCATCGGTATTCAACGCGACGAGTTCTTCACCGAGGCCCGGCTGCTGTTCGACCAGGACGCCGTCGACGGCCGCTTCTTCGTCGAGCAGATCATCCACGCCGGCATCCCCGGCGACTTCGACGGCGACGGTGACGTCGACGCGTTCGACCTGGGCATCTGGCAGACCGGCTTCGACACCACGAGCGGCGCGACGGTTTCGGACGGCGACGCCGACGGCGACGGCGACGTCGACGCGTTCGACCTGGGCCTGTGGCAGACCAACTTCGGCACGGGCGTCGGCGCCACCGTGCCCGAGCCGGCGACGGCGTTCCTGCTATTCAGCGCGATCGCGCTCGGCGGCCGACCCCGGCGGCCACGACGCCGCTGGCGCCCCACGCAGCGCCGCGCGTCGGACGTGGTCAGTCCGATACGGCCGACGGATCATCCGAGGTGAAACGCATCCGACGAACGTGCTCGACCAGCTCGTCCCGGCGGCCCTCGTCGCCGGCGCTGGTGGTGATGGCGACCGCGTGCCCGTCACGAACGAACGCGAACATCCGCTGCTTGACGAGGACCGAGGGCAATCGCAGGTCACCCGCCATCGAGTAAACGGACTGGCCGTCAATCGTCTCCTGCTCGATCGGACCGAGGTTCTCGTACTGCAGGGCGGTCTGCTCGAGGGTCAGGCGGGTGTGGAAGAGGTAGTCGTGGCCGGTCTTGACTCCGGGCAGGTCGCCGACGTACTCCGCGAGGACGTTGATGTTGTCGTTGAACACGACGGGCGCGCCGAGCTCGTGCTCGGAGACCATCAGCAGGGCGCGGGTGCGTTGAAAGGATTCCTCCATGGCGGTGCGGGTCAGGGGCTCGTCGGAGGTGACGGCCTGCTGGCTCATGCCCATGATCCGATCGCGGGCCTCAGGCGGCGCGACGTGCCAGCCGTCCGGGATGGGCAGTTGGAAGCCGAGGGGCTCGTTGACGTAGCCGTCGTCGTTGAGGTGTCCGGAGATGTCCTGACCGGGAAACGTTGAGGACCGGTCGCACGCGCCGGTGGTCAGGGACGCGACCAGGCCGGCCATCGCAAGGTGTCGGAGCCGTTTTTGGATTGGAAGCATGGGACCTCCCGAGGTGGACGTGCATGGGACGGGCGGCGGGGCGCGGTGATCGTGCCGGCGCGGCCGGGCCGATTGTATCAGCCGTTGACCGGCATGGGTCGGGGTGGCTGGGGTTGTGACGGCGCGGGTCGGGCGCGCGGGCGGTGAGAGCCGAACAGGGCAGAGCGATCGAGACCGGCCGACGATGGGGGGGCCGCGGATCGCGCGACGTTTGCTCGCGGCGGCGGATCGCGATAAGCTTAACTTATGGTTTCGGGAGGTTCGGCGCGGTGCGTCGGGCCTTTTTTGTTGGTTTTGAGCCAAGGAGTGATCCATGCGGATGGTCGCGCGAACACCGGGGTGGGATCGGGTTGTGGTGTTGGGGTTGGCTTGGGCGCTGGTGGTGCTGACGGCGATGCCGGCGTGGGCGGGCTACCGCCTGGTCGACGGGCCGGAGCCGGACGACCCGATGGGCGTGAGCACGTACGAGCTGGACAACGGCCTGACGGTGTACCTGAGCCGCAACCCCGAGCAGCCGCAGTTCTACAGCGAGGTGGTCGTGCGCGTCGGGCACAAGCACGACCCGCCGACGAACACGGGCCTGGCGCACTACCTCGAGCACCTGCTGTTCAAGGGCTCGCGGCGCATGGGCACGCTCGACTACGAGAAGGAGCGGCCGCACCTGGAGAAGATCGAGGCGCTTTACGAACAGCGGTTCCACGAGACGGACCCGCAGAAGCGCGCCGAGATCTACGAGCGGATCAACGAGCAGACGCAGCGCACCGAGCCGTACGTCGTGCCCAACGAGCTGAACAACACCTACAAGGCGCTGGGCGCGTGGGGGCTCAACGCGCACACGTGGTTCGAGGAGACGGTGTACAAGGTGGGCCTGCCGTCGAACCGGCTGGAGCAGTGGGCGGTGATCGAGTCGGACCGCTTCCACCAGCCGGTGTTCCGCCTGTTCATGCAGGAGCTGGAGGTGGTGTACGAGGAGAAGAACCGCGCGATGGACAACAAGAACCGCGCGATCTTCGAGGCGATGATCGAGAAGCTCTTTCAGGTGCACCCGTACGGGCAGCAGACGACGCTGGGGGATGTCGAACACCTGAAGAACCCGTCGCTGCGGGCGATGCGGGAGTACTACGAGACGTACTACGTGCCGAACAACATGGCGATCGCGATCTCGGGGGACGTCGACAAGGCCGAGACGATCGAGCTGATCGACGAGCACTTCGGGCGGTGGGAGCGCAAGTCGCTGCCGGAGCCGCGGGGGTGGGAGGAGCCGCCGCTGGAGGACGTGGTGCGGGTGACGATCGAGTTCAAGGGCGAGCCGTACGTGATCATCGGGTACCGCACGCCGGGGCGGAACGAGTCGGACGCGGACGCGCTGCGGGTCGCGGACATGGTGATGGCGAACAGCGCGGCGGGGCTGATCGATCTGAACCTGGTGCAGAAGCAGAGGGTGCGATCGGCGGGGGCGTCGCTGTTTCTGTTCAACGACTACGGGTGGGAGTACCTCTGGGCGATCCCGAAGGACGGTCAGACGCACGAGGAGGCGGAGGCGCTGCTGCTGGAGCAGGTGGAGAAGGTCAAGCGGGGCCAGTTCGACGAGTCGCTGCTGTCGGGGATCGTGACGAACCTGAAGAAGGATCGAAGCCGGAGCATGGAGTCGGACCCGGCGCGGGTGGCGATGCTGCGCAACGCGTTCCTGGCCGGGCAGGACTGGGACTACGCTCGCCGGTCGATCGAGCGGATGGAGAAGCTGAGCAAGGAAGAGGTGGTGGCGGCGGCGCGTCGGCACTTCGGGGACGGGTACGTGGTGGCGTACCGCAAGGACGGGCAGCAGGAGGTGCCGAAGATCGAGAAGCCGGCGATCGAGCCGCTTGAGATCGACGACACGAGGCGGTCGGCGTTCGCGGCGGAGGTGCTGTCGATGCCGGCCGAGCCGATCGAGCCGCAGCGGATCGTGCCGGGCGAGGACTATCGCGAGCTGAGCTACGCCGACGGCGTGCCGCTGATGTACGCGCCCAACCCGCTCAACGACCTGTTCACGCTCTCGTTCGTGTTCGAGACGGGCCAGCGGCACGACCCGGCGCTCGGCCTGGCCGCCCAGCTCATGGACAAGTCCGGCGCCGGTGAACGCTCGGCCGAGCAGATGTCCAAGAAGTGGTTCGAGCTGGCCACCGATCGCGGCATCGGCGTCGGCGACGACCGCACGAGCATCACCCTCAGCGGGCTGGACGAGAACTTCGAGCAGTCGCTCGCCCTGCTGATGACCTGGCTGCGAGAGCCCGTCGCCGACGACCAGACCCTCGACGACCTGGTCTCGAACGTCAAGGTCCAGCGCGCCGACTCGAAGAAAAATCCCGGCACGGTGGCCTTCGCCATCCGTCAGCACGCCCTGCACGGTGACGAGTCCGTCTTCCTCCGCGCCCTGCCCAACGAGGCGCTCGACGGGCTGACCGTCGATGAGCTGCACCGGCGCATCGCCGAGCTGCTCTCGCTCAAGCACGAGGTCCGTTACACCGGCTCGCTCTCGCCCGAGACGGTGATGAGCGTGCTGCGCACGCATCACCGGGTCGACGGCCCGCTGGCCGACCCGCCGCCCTACGAGCCCCTGCGCGCCCACCGGCCGACGCGGAACGAGATCCGTTTCTATCACGACCAGACCGCGCAGAGCCGCATCTACGTCGACTTCGCCGACGTGAGGTACGACGAAAGCCTCGTCCCCGCGGTCGAGCTGTACAACGAGTACTTCAGTGGCGGCATGGGCGGCATCGTCATGCAGCAGCTCCGCGAGGCCCGGGCGCTGGCCTACTCCGCCGGGGCGCGCTACAGCCTGGCCGACCGACTCGACGACGAGAACCGCATGTTCGCCATGATCGCCTGCCAGGCCGACAAGACCGTCGAGGCCCTCGACGCCCTGCTCGGGCTCATCGAAGAGCTGCCGCGGTCCGACACCCGCTTCGGCCAGGTCCTCGAATCGATGGACAACCGCTACCGGACCGCCCGGATCACCTTCCGCGGCATCCTCGGCAGCGTCGATCAGTGGCGGCGCCTCGGGCTCGACGGCGACCCGCGACCGCACCGCTTCGACGCCATCCAACGCGCCCAGCTCGACACCATCTTCGACTTCCACAGCCGGCACGTCGATGACCGGCCGCGGCTGATCACCGTCGTCGGCGACCGCGAACGCATCGACCTCGACGCCCTGGCCGAGCACGGCGAGCTCATCGAGGTCAGCCTCGATGAGCTGTTCAGCTACTGACCCCGCGCCCGACCCGCGCGGCACAAACGGCTGGCTCGCGACGTTTCGGCCGCGCGGCCGTGACATCACCCCACCCGCGCCGGTACAATCCGACTGGTCGGCGACCACGCCCCCCGCGCACCGCCGACCCCGTGCACCTCACCCGCGCTTGGCAAGGGGTTTGACATGAGACGCGCTTCTCTACCGTACCGGTCTGCGTCCCGACGCCCACGCTTGATCCGACCCGGGCTCGCCCGCCCGCTGCCACGGCTGGTCCTGCTGGCCGTCCTCGCGCTCGCGTTCGTCGCCGCCGGCCACGCCCGCTTCGCCAACGCCCAGAACACCGGCCCGACCGACTCGCAACGCCGGCTCGACCGCGCCGTCGACCTCGACCCCTGGCTCTACTGGCGCCCGGTCCGTCGCTCCGGGCCGCTCGACACCCTCTCGGCGTGGATCGAGACCGACCGTGAGCGACCCCGCTTCGTCGTAAACGCGCCCGACCGACGCAAGATCTGGCTCGCCCGCCCCGTCCTGTCCATCGACACCGCCCGATACCCGATCGTCGTGCTCACCTACCGCGCCACCAACCTCAACACCGCCGACTCCCGCTACGCCCTCTGGCTCGACGACGGCACCGGCGAGTACGGCGGCGGCAAGATCGTCGCCCGTCACGACCAGCTCGTCACCGACGGCCAGGTCCACGAGCACCGTCTCGACCTTCGGGAGAACCCGGCGGCCAACCCCATCCGCGAGTTCACCCTCGCCGTCCGCAGCGGCGATGCCGGACCCGCCACGTTCGAGCTGATCGGCCTGCGCTTCGAACGGCCCGACGGCGAGGCCCAGCCCATCCAATCCGAGCGGCCCATCGCCGTCCGCGTCGTCGATCACCAGGGCCGGCCCGTCATCGGCGCCCGGGTCACCGTCGACGCCGAACGCCTCAGCCACGCCCGCACCGCCTACACCCACGCCGAGGGCAAGGCCACCGTCACCCCCGTGGTCAACGAGACCGGCCAGCACATGCTCCGCGTCGAGTACCCCGGGATGATCCCCGCCGAGCTCGACCACGCCCAGGGCGGCACCGGCCGCGAGCTGCGCCTGGCCCTGCGCCCCGCCGCGCACTACGGCGGACGCATCACCGACGCCGACGGCCAGCCCGTCGCCCGCGCCGCCGTCCAGCTCCGCGTGCCCTGGCACGGCTACAGCCAGCGCCTGTTCAGCGTCGCCACCGACGACGCCGGCCGCTGGCTCAGCCCGCCCCTGCCCGCCGCCTGCGACTGGATGTGGATCGCCCTGAGCCATCCCGACTTCCTCTCCGACGAGCTGACCGCCACCTGGCGAAACGCGCCCGTCTCCGACCTCCGCCAGGCCACCTGGCAGGCCACCCTTGAAAAGGGCGCGCCCCTGGTCGCCTCGGTCCAAGACCACAACGGCGAACCCGTCCCCGATGCCTGGGTCATGGTCGAGCTGCCCGGCACCCCGCCCGGTTCCTTCGGCGCCCAGACCGACTCGACCGGACGCGTCCGCTTCGACCACTTTCCCCCCGACGAGTTCCCCCTCCAGGCCAAGGCCGCCGGGAAGGCGCCGCAGGTCCGAAACGTCCGCGTCCAACCCGGCATGGAACCGCTGCGATTCGTCCTCGAGCCCGCCGACCCGATCGAGGTCCTCGTCCAGGACCCCGATGTCCCCGGAATGGAACCATCCGCCGCGCATGGCCTCCTCGGTCTTCTCCGGTTCCTTGAAGTACATGAGGAGCGCGTGGGGGCCCCGTCCGCAGATCTCGCCGGGCACACCGGGTTGTGTCACCTCGTTGCCGCCGTCGTCCTCCAGGCGGGTTTCCATGTTCAGGCCCGCCATGCCTGCGGAGCCCAGTT
>CAYSIX010000112.1:0-12716 GCA_964431205.1 uncultured Phycisphaeraceae bacterium | reverse complement strand
CGCCGACCAGGCGTCGGCCAGTTCCCCCATCGGCGATGAGGGCGTGATCGGGTACAGCACGGCCACCTCGCTCATGCGATGCGCCACGCTGGTGACCGCCTCGTTCCCTTCGACCGTCGTCCCGTTCCTGGGCATGTGGAACTGTCCTTTCCTTCGGCGCGGGCGGGGCTGTCCGCCCCTGCCACGTGACCTTTTGCCATGCGAACGCCATGCCGCGAGCGCGGCGGGACCCGAACGCGATCCCGGGGCTGAAATGGCCGTTGTTGGCAGCGGGGCGACACGCCCGGCCGGGCGCACCGTCGCGATATGCGACCGTGTTGCGGCACGGGTGAGGCGATCTGCGCGCCGGTTCAGTCAGGCTTGGCGACCGAGGCGGCGCGGTGCCGCCCGTCGCCGGAAGGAAGGTCGAGGCACAACTGCTTGATCTTGCGAAACAGCGTGCTGGGGTGGATGCCCAGCTCGCGGGCGGCGGCCTGACGGTTGCCGTGACAGCGTCGGATCGCGTCGCCGATGGCCAGTCGTTCCATCTGCTCGAGCGTCAGCGTGCCCGCGGGCGAGGGTGATTCGGCGGGCCGGTCGGCACCCCCCCGGACCGACGCCGGCAGGTGCTCGCGGCTGATCAAACCGTGCCGGCACAGCACAAACGCGTGCTCCAGGATGTTCTCCAGCTCCCGCACGTTGCCCGGGTAATCGTGCTCCATCAGCAGCGCCATGGCCTCGGCCGACACGCCGGCGACGTCTCGCCCGCGCATCACGTTGAACCGGTGCACGAAGTGATCGACCAGCAGCGGGATGTCCTGACGCCGATCGCGCAGGCCCGGCACCTCGAGCCGCACCACGTCGATGCGGTAGTACAGGTCGTCGCGGAACGTGCCGGCGGCGACCAGGCCCGACAGCCGCTTGTTCGTCGCCGCGATGATCCGCACGTCCGTCGCCACCGGCGTGACCGAGCCGAGCGGCTCGTACACCCGCTCCTGCAGCACGCGCAGCAGCCGGGCCTGCATCGCCGGCGAGATATCGCCGATCTCGTCCAGGAACAGCGTCCCGCCGTCGGCGATCGCGAACCGGCCGGGCTTGTCCTGCCGCGCATCGGTGAAGGCGCCGCGCTTGTACCCGAACAGCTCGGACTCCAGCAGCGTGTCCGGCAGGGCGCCGCAACTGACCGCCACGAACCGCTTGTCCCGCCGGGGCGAGAGGTTGTGCACCGCCCGGGCGATCAGCTCCTTGCCCGTCCCGCTGGCGCCCTCGATCAGGACGGTGCTCTCGCTCTCGGCGACCGCGGGCAGCAGCTCGAACAGCCGCTGCATCGCCGGGCTGCGACCGATGATGTCCTCGAAACGGAACCGTTCCTCGAGCCGACGCCGCAGCTCCTCGACGTGCGTCAGGTCGCGGAAGGATTCGACCGCACCGATCACCTTCCCGTTGCCGTTGGTCAGCGCCGACGCCGTGACGCTCAGCGGGACCCGCCGCCCGCGTACGTCGATGATCTCGACCCGCGCATCGACCACCGGCTCATCCTGCTGCATCGCCAGCGCCAGCGGGCCGGGCTCGCGGTCCTCGGCCGCGCGCAGCACGTCTTCGCACCGCGAGCCGATCGCCTCGCGTCGCGGGATGCCGACGATCCGCTCGGCTTCGCTGTTGAACGTCGTGATCCGCTGATCCAGGTCCACCGTCACGATGCCCGCCGCCACCGAGTCCAGGATCGAGCACCAGACCGCCTCGGACGGCGAGGTGGATCGTTCGTCGTAACGCCAATGACACGCTTCGCAGGGTGAAGGCCGCAGGTCCATGTACTTGATTATTGCAGGCTGCGAGGGTCGTGGCGCGGCGGGCGACGCGCCGATCGGCGCTCGAGACCTCGGGTGAAGCCTCCACACCGTCGCAAATCGCCAGTTCGCCGGAGGCCGGGCGTGTCAGTCTGCCACGGTCGTGCCGTTCGGTGGCGCAGGCTCCGATCTTGCAAGCGTCTGCATGGTCAACGTTTACGATCACCCAGCCCCCTCCGCGAACACTGGCACACCGTTCGCCCTGATCTCGATGGCACAGGCCCCGCTCCCGAGAGCCTCACCACCCGCCCGCTGAGAACCATGCACGGCCAAGCCACCATCCCGTTTTCCACCGTTCGCCGCCGCTGGCGACTGACCGGGCAGATCCAGGGTGTCGGCTTTCGGCCGTTCGTGTACCGCCTGGCGCGTGAGCACGGGCTGACCGGGCTCGTACGAAACGATTCGCACGGCGTCGTGATCGAAGCCCAGGGACCGGCCAACGCCTTGCGACGGTTTGCCTCTGACTTGCGCACGCGCAAGCCGCCGCTGGCCTCCATCGACTCGGTCCGGTCGCGCACCATCCCCTCACGACCGCACGACAACGAATTCTGCATCACCGACACCGACCGCGCCGGCGGCGCCGATGCACGCATCACGACGGATACCGCCGTCTGCGCCGAGTGCCTCGGCGAGCTGTTCGATCGGGACGATCGCCGCTTCCGCTACGGGCTGACCAACTGCACCCATTGTGGCCCGCGCTACTCGATGGTCCTTCGGGTCCCGTACGACCGGCCGAACACGACGATGGCCCACTTCGCGATGTGCCCGGCGTGCCAGGCCGAGTACGCCCAGCCCGCCGACCGCCGCTTCCACGCTCAGCCCATCGCCTGTCACGGCTGCGGGCCGGACGTGGCGATGGTCCGCTCGACGGGCGCGCCCATCGCGGGCGATCCGTACGTGGCGGCGGCACGGCTGCTGGCCGACGGCAAGATCGTGGCGGTCAAGGGCATCGGCGGTTTTCACCTGGCCGTACGGGCGGATGATGAACGGGCGGTGCGGCGGCTGCGTACGGCCAAACGCCGTGAAGCCAAGCCGTTCGCGGTGATGGTGCGCGACCTCGCGACGGCCGAGGCGCTGACGGTCGTGACGCCCCGCGCCGCCGACGCCCTGACCTCGCCCGCCGCGCCGATCGTCCTGCTGCCGCGACGAGATGCTGTTCCCATCGCCGCCGGCGTCGCGCCGGGCACACACCGTCTCGGGGTGATGCTGCCCTACACGCCGATCCATCACCTGCTGTTCGCCGAGCTGCCACGGCCCGTGAACGCCCTGGTCATGACCAGCGGGAACGTCAGCGACGAGCCGCTGGTGATCGACAACGCCGAGGCCGTGCAACGGCTCGGCGGCATCTGCGACGCGATGCTGTGGCACAACCGGCCGATCGCGCGAGCCGTGGACGACTCGGTCTGGCTGGACGTCGGCGAGGGTGAGCCGGTGCCGATCCGCCGATCGCGCGGCGCGGTCCCGACGCCGATGAGGCTGCCGGCGCCCTGTGCAGCGCCGGGCCTCTGCGTCGGCGGCGAGCTGAAGAACACCATCGCGGTCGTTCGACCGGGCGAGGCGATCCTGAGCCAGCACCTCGGCGACCTGAAACACCCGCTGAACTACGCGGCGTTCGAGCGCGCCATCGACGACCTGTGCGAGCTCTGCGGCGTGACACCGCGCTGGATCGCCCACGACACGCACCCGGCTTACCTGAGCAGCGAGTACGCCAGACGCGTCGCCGACGCGCGCGGCCTGACCTTGATCCCGGTCCAACACCACCACGCGCACGCGGCGTCGTTGCTCGCCGAGCACGGGCAACGCGGCCCGATGCTCGCCATCGTGTGTGACGGGGTGGGTTACGGCCCGGACGGCACGAGCTGGGGCGGCGAGCTGCTGCTGGCGGACACGACCCGGTTCCGTCGGTTGGCGCGGATGCGCCCGATCCTGCTGCCCGGTGGCGACGCCGCCGCACGCGAGACCGGTCGCTGCGCCCTGGCGCTGATATTTCAGGCGATCGGCCCGGCGGCGGTCGATCACCCCATGGTCACACGTGCGATTCCCGACAAGATACGCCGACACGACCTGGCCCGCATGATCGAGCGCGGCGTCGCCTGCACGACCAGCAGCGCGCTGGGGCGCGTCTTTGACGGCGTCGCGGCGCTGTTGGGGTTGTGCGAACGAAACGATCACGAAGCGCAGGCGGCCATGGCGCTCGAAGCCGCGGCTGAAACGAGTGCTGCCGCCGCCCCCTGCGGTCCGTCGTTGATCCCCCTTCGCCAGGGCGACCTGCCGGAGCTCGACCCCGCGCTGCTGTGTCTCATGCTCGCTGACGACTTCAAGCGTGGCGTGCCGGCGGCGCTGCTCGCCGCTCGTTTTCACGACCAGGTAGCCGACGCCTGGGTCGAGGTCGCGCGGCGATTCGCGGACACGACGGGCGTCGAGACCATCGGGCTGAGCGGCGGGGTCTTCTGCAACGCGCGCCTGACACGACGGATCGAGAAGGGACTGAACGACGTGGGCCTTGGCGTGCTGCGTCATCGCGCGGTGCCCCCGAACGACGGCGGCTTGAGCCTGGGCCAGGCGGCCATCGCGTGTGCCCGGATACACCAACAGAAAGCAGGCTGACCATGTGTCTGGCGGTGCCCGCACAGCTCGTGACGATGGAAGGAGCACGCGGTGTCGCGGACATGCACGGCAGCCGCGTGGAGATCAGCACGCTGCTCGTGCCCGAGGCGCGTGTCGGCGACTGGGTTCTGATGCACGCGGGCTTCGCGATCCAGCGGCTCGAGCCGGACGCCGCCGAGCGCACCTGGGCCGTGCTCGACGACCTGCAGCGGCGAACCCAACCCGACGAGGAGGCGACGCCATGAACGCGCGACACAGCGCCACGCGCAGCCACCTCGATCGCCTCCGCTCGGCGGCCGAACGCATCGGCCGACCGGTCACGTTCATGGAGGTCTGCGGCACGCACACGATGAGCGCGTTCCGCAGCGGGCTGCACAGCGTGATGCCGGCGTCGGTCACGCTGCTCAGCGGGCCCGGCTGCCCGGTGTGCGTCACGGCGCAGGGCGACATCGACCAACTGATCGAGCTGGCGACGGACCATGACGTGACGCTGTGCACCTACGGGGACATGATGCGTGTGCCGGGCCACCGAGGGAGCCTGGAGTCGGCACGGTCACGGGGCGCGGACGTGCGCGTGGTGTATTCGACGCTCGACGCGGTCCGCATCGCCGCTCAGGAGCCGACGCGGCAGGTCGTTTTCGGCGCGGTCGGTTTTGAGACGACCGCGCCGGCGACGGCCGCGGCGGTGCTCGAAGCCTGTCGCCAGGGGTTGGTGAACTTTTCCGCGCTGGCGAGCCACAAGCGGGTCGTGCCGGCGATGCTGGCGCTGCTCGAAGACCGCACGGCCGGGCCGCCGCGACTCGACGGGTTCCTCTGTCCCGGGCACGTCTCGGTCGTGATCGGGTCCGACGCGTACCGGCCGATCGTCGAGCGACACGGCCTGCCGTGCGTGATCGGCGGGTTTGAGCCGGCGCTGATGGCCGCGGCGCTGGCGTGCCTGGCCGAGCTGGTGCGCGACGGCCGCGCCGAGCTGGTGAACCTGTATCCCGAAGCGGTCACGCCGCGGGGCAATGAAGCGGCGCAACGGTTGCTCGGCGAGGTCTTCGAGCCGGCCGACGTACGCTGGCGGGGGCTGGGGGTGATCCCGCGAAGCGGCCTCGGGTTCCGCCCGAAATACGAGTCCTACGACGCCGCTCGCCGCTTCGCGCTGCCCGCGCGCGAGGACCACGAGCCGAAGGGCTGCATCTGCGGGCGGGTCATCTCCGGCCACGCCACACCGCCCGACTGCCGCCTCTTCGCGACCGCCTGCACGCCGATCCGCCCGATCGGCCCGTGCATGGTCAGCTCCGAGGGCACGTGCCAGGCCTGGCTCCGATACGGGCAATACCAGACGAATCGCACCGCGTCCGCACCGCGTGCCACCCGGTCGCGCCGTGCGGCCGCGCACCGCCCACGGAGGGCTCACCGATGAACGCCGCCACCCTCAGCTCGGCCGTGTCGGGCACCCGCGCCGCGCCACCGTCGCGCCAGCTCCTGCTGGCGCACGGCGGGGGCGGCCAGCTCACCGATCAGCTCCTGGCCGACTGCATCCTGCCCCGACTGATGAACCCGGCACTGCGCTCGCTGGGCGACGCGGCGATCCTCTCGCCCTCGTGGCAGGATCGGCCGGCCATGACGATCGACGCGTACGTCGTCCAGCCGTGGCGGTTCCCGGGCGGTGACATCGGCCGGCTCGCGGTCTGCGGCACCGTCAACGACCTGGCCGTCGCCGGCGCCGAACCCCGGGCCCTGGCCTTGTCGCTGATCCTGGCCGAGGGCTTCGACATCGCCGACCTGGCCACGGTCATGGACTCGATCGCCCGCGCCGCGGAGCAGGCCGGCGTCCGCGTGGTCACGGGCGACACCAAGGTCGTCGGCCACGATCAGGCCGACGGCCTCTACATCACCACGGCCGGCGTCGGCAGCGTGCCGTTCGCGTCGTCGGTCCAGATCGAGCGGGTTCGCCCGGGCGACGTGCTGCTGATCAACGGGCCGATCGGTGAGCACGGCCTGGCGATCATGCTCGCCCGCGAGATGCCCGACGTGCACAGCGCCCTGCGGTCGGACGCGCAGCCGCTCAACCACCTGATCCACCGGTGCATGCAGCGCCTGGGTGACGGGCTGGTGTGGATGCGCGACCCGACGCGCAGCGGCCTGGCCGGCGTCGTCTCGGACCTGGCGCGTCTGACCGGCCGGCACGTGACCCTCCACGAGGACGCCATCCCGATCAGCCCACAGACGCGCCATGCCGCCGACATGCTTGGGCTCGACCCGCTCGAGGTCGCCAACGAGGGCAAGGTCGTCATGGTCGTCCGCCGCGAGGCCGCCTCGCGCGCCCTGGCCGTGCTTCAGGAATCGGGCGACGTGGGCGGGGGGCCCGAGGCGAGCATCATCGGCACGGTCGGCGTGGTGCGTGACGGCCTCTGCGAGCTGCACACCGGCATCGGCGGCCGCCGCATCGTGCAAAAACCCTACGGCGAGCAACTGCCCCGTATCTGCTGACGGATTTCAAAGGAGTCGGATACCATGATCGCTCACCCGCTTGCCACGTCGCTCACATCGCTCGGCCACTGCACGCCGATTCACTCGGCGGCCGGCGTCTCCTGGCCGCACGTGCTGCTGTGGATCGCCATCGTCGGCGCGGCCGGCGCCGCCACCGGCGGCATCGCCCTGGCTGCGCTATGGGCCGCACGCGCACATCGCTCGGAACACCGCGACAAGCCTCGGGAGCCGTAAGCCATGCCCACGCACAGTCAACCACACGACCCGCGGACCACCGACGACCGCTTCTGCCTGCCGAAGGAGTCGCTCGACGACCTCGTCGGCGTCCTGAAGTCCCAGGGCTATCAGGTCATTGCGCCGGTCTGCCGCGACGGTGTCATCGTGCTGCGGCCGATCGAGGCGGCGAGCGAGATCGCCCGTGGCGTGCGCGATCGCCAGAGCCCGGGCCGTTACCGACTCGAGGACGGCGATCCCGGCATGATCTTCGACGGCTACGTCGTCGGTCACGACAGCCCCAAGCGTTTCTTCTTCCCGCCCCGGCAGGAGCTGTTCACGCTTCGGATCCACGGCGAGCGGTTCGAGGTCACGCAACGGCCGCCCGAGCCACCGCGGTACGCGTTCATCGGACTGCGCCCGTGCGAGCTGACGGCGATCGCCGTGCAGGACCGCGTGTTCGGCGTCGAAGCGCAGCAACAGACCTTCCGCTGCGAAACCGAGACGTACTACGGTCAGGCGCGGGAGCGTTCGCTGCTGATCGCGGTCAACTGCACGCGCCCCGGTGGGACGTGCTTCTGCGCGAGCTGGGAGACCGGCCCGGTCGTCAACGACCGCCACCGATACGACCTGGCGATGACCGAGCTGCGGACCGGATTCCTGATGCGGGTTGGCAGCGATCGCGGTCGGGAGCTGCTGCGGCGTTTGCCCGTGCGCGAGCCGACCGACGCCGAGATGGAGCTGGAGGAGCTGCGCCTGCTGCGGGCCGGGGAGTGCATGGGTCGCACGTTCGACACACACGGCGTCAAGGACCTGATGGATCGCACGATCGAGCACCCGCGCTGGGACCAGGTCGCGCATCGATGCCTCTCCTGCGGCAACTGCACCATGGTCTGCCCGACCTGCTTCTGCTCCACCGTGACGGACTCGAACGACCTGGCCACCGGGGACGTCACGCGCACCCGCCAGTGGGAGTCCTGCTACACCCACCAGTTCAGCTACACGACCGCGGGGCCCGCGCGCAACTCAATCCGTGCGCGGTACCGCCACTGGCTGCGGCACAAGGTCGGCACGTGGTGGGACCAGTTCGGTTGCTCGGGCTGCGTTGGCTGTGGACGCTGCATCACGTGGTGCCCCGTCGGCATCGACCTGACCGAGGAGCTCGCCGCCATCCGCAAGTCCGAGCGATCCGCCGAGTCCACCGTCACCGGCCTGCCCCGCCCCTCGATCGCCGAAGAGATGGAGCTGCACCCATGACCGCACCGATCGATACCGAGACCAGCGTTGCCACCACCGACCGCGCCGCGCCGGTCTGCGGCATGGACACGTGGCTGCCCGTGCCCACCCGGCTGGTGCGCGTCACCCGCGAGAACTTCAACACCTACACGTTTGATCTACAGATCGTGGATCCGGAAATCCGCCGCGCCTACCGCTGGTCGCCCGGTCAGTTCAACATGCTCTACGTGCCCGGCGTCGGCGAGGCAGCGATCTCTATCAGCTCCAACCCCGACCAGACCGAGACGCTCTCGCACACCATCCGCGTCGTCGGCTCGGTGACGCGAGCGATCCTCAACGCCGGTGAGGGCGGCGTGATCGGGCTGCGGGGACCGTTCGGCGTCGGCTGGCCCACCGACGCCGTCGCCGGCCGGGACGTGGTCATGATGAGCGGCGGGATCGGGCTGGCGCCGCTGCGCCCCATGATCTACTGGCTGCTGCGCCACCGTGAGCTGTGCCGACGCGTCATCCTGCTGTTCGGCTGCCGCACGCCCGACGACCGCGTCTTCGTCCACGAGCTCGAGCAGTGGACCGACGACCCGAACATCGACGTGCTCGTGACCGTGGACAACGCCAGCGCCGACTGGGCGGGGCCCGTCGGCGTGGTGACCAACCTGCTCAAGCGCGTGAAGGTCGAGGCCGAACGATCCGTGGTCATGGTCTGCGGGCCGCGGATCCTCAACCGCGTCGGCGCCTGGAGCTTCCTGCAACTGCACGTGCCGGCATCGCGGGTGTACGTGAGCCTGGAGCGGAACATGAACTGCGGCTTCGGCCGCTGCGGGCACTGCCAGTACGGCGCGATGTTCGTCTGCACGGACGGGCCCGTGTTCCGGTTCGACGACATCGCGGACATCTTCGCGAAAGAGGAGATCTAGCCATGCCCGAGCACGACCCGACCAACCCGCCGAAGCCCAGGCTGGCCGTATACAAGTTCTCCAGTTGTGACGGGTGCCAGCTCTCCCTGCTCAACCTGGAAGACCAGTTGCTCGACCTGGTGGGCGCGGTGGAGATCGCCTACTTCCTCGAGGCGCGGCGTCGGGTCCTGCCCCCGCCGTACGACATCGGCATGGTCGAGGGGAGCATCTCGACGCCCGAGGAGGCCAAGCGGATTCACCAGGTCCGCCGCGACTGCCGGTACCTCGTGGCGATCGGCGCGTGCGCGACGTCGGGCGGGATCCAGGCCCTGCGCAACTGGGCCGACGCCGCCGACTACTGCCGATACGTCTACGCCCGGCCCGAGTACATCGCCACGCTGGACACCGCCACGCCCATCGCCGCACACGTCTTCGTGGACTTCGAGCTGCGCGGCTGCCCGGTGAATCAGGATCAACTGCTCGAGCTGGTGACCGCGTTGCTCGCCGGGCGTCGGCCCAACATCCCCGCGCACTCGGTCTGCGTCGAGTGCAAGCGGCGGGGCCACCCGTGCGTCATGGTCTGCCGCGGCGAGCCCTGCCTCGGCCCGATCACCAACGCCGGCTGCGGCGCCCTGTGCCCCGGATGCAACCGCGCCTGCTACGGCTGCTTCGGGCCCATGGAGCAGCCGAACACCCGCTCCCTCGGCGCCTGGTTCCTCAAGAAGCAGCATCGTTCCCCGCGCGACATGAAGCTCATGCTGCGCAACTTCAACGGATACCTCGAACCCTTCAAACAAGCGAGCGATCACTATGAGCGCCTCGAAGAACGATGACGGCACCCGGACCATCCGCGTCGGGGCCCTGGCCCGCGTCGAGGGCGAGGGCGCCCTGCACCTGGTCATGCGCGGCCGCGACGTCGAACGCGTCCAGCTCCAGATCTACGAGCCGCCTCGCTTCTACGAGGCCTTTCTCCGTGGCCGCGACTTCCGCGAGGTCCCCGACATCACCGCGCGCATCTGCGGCATCTGCCCCATCGCCTACCAGATGAGCTCCTGTCACGCCCTCGAGAAGGCGATGGGCGTATTTGACGCGATCAACCCAACGATCCGTACCCTGCGCAACCTCGTCTACTGCGGCGAGTGGATCGAGAGCCACGTGCTGCACATGTTCATGCTCCACCTGCCGGACTTCCTCGGCTACGAGAGCGCGATCTCGATGGCCTCCGACCACGGGCCGATCGTCCGGCGGGCGCTTCGGATCAAGAAGCTGGGCAACGAGCTGGTGGCGCTGCTGGGCGGGCGAGCGGTGCACCCGGTCGGCATCTGCGTCGGCGGGTTCTACCGCCTTCCCGACCGCGACCGCGCCGCCGCACTGATCCCCGAGGTCCGCGCCTGCCTCGACGCCATGGCCGAGCTGACGCTGTTCCTCGCCGAGCACGTGACCTACCCCGACCTCGAACGCGATTACGAGTTCCTTTCGCTCACGACCGACGACGAGTACCCGATGAACCTTGGACGCATCCGCACCAACAAGGGTCTGGACATCGCACAGGAGGAGTTTCTCGACGCCATCGAAGAGCGCCACGTCGAACACTCGACCGCGCTGCACGCGGTGATCCGGGCCCGCGGCGCGTACCTGGTCGGCCCGCTGGCGCGCTTGAACCTCAACCACGAGCGGTTGCACCCCCGCGCCGCGGAGCTGCTGCCACGCGTGTGCGACGCGGTCCAGGCCAATGTCCCGTGGCGGAACAACTTCCTCAGCCTGCCCGCCCGTGCGATCGAAACCGTCCACGCGCTCGCGCTCGCCGCCGACATCCTCGAGCGCTACGCCCACACCCCGGCCGACGCCGAACCCCGCATCGCCATCACCGCACGCGCCGGCGAGGGCGCCCACGGCACCGAAGCGCCCCGCGGCATCTGCTGGCATCACTACCGCACCGACGACCGCGGCACCATCACCGACGCACGCATCGTCCCGCCCACCAGCCAGAACCAGATGACCATCGAGCAGGACCTGCTCGCGCTGGCCCGGCAGATCACCGATCTGTCCGACGAGGACGCCGCCCTCCGCTGCGAACACCTGATCCGCAACTACGACCCCTGCATCAGTTGCTCCGTCCACTTTCTGGACTTCCGTCGAACGTGGGTCAGCGGGAAACGCCCGACGCGACCACGCCGAGATCCGCTGAGCATCCATGACTGAGCCGCCCGACATCCTGATCGCCTGCTGCGGCAACGCGATGCGCGGCGACGACGCGTTCGGCTCCCTCGTCGCCGAGGCGATGCGTCGCGAGCCGCCGCTGCCGGCCACGCTCGTCGAGCTGGGCATGCGCCCCGCCGCCCTGCTCGATCACCTGCCCGGTCAACGGGTGCTGCTGCTCGTGGACGCCGCACGAGTTGATGCTCCAACCGACGACGACGCCGACGCCAACCACCTCATCGACGTGGACTTCTTCGATCCCGAACGACCGGCGCTGGTGCACGACGACGCCCTGAGCACGCACGGCCTGTCGATCGCCGACCAGCTCGAGCTGGCGCGGCGGCTGGGCATGCTCCCGCCGGTGGTGCGCCTGATCGCCGCGCCGGTCACGACCGTAGCGCTCGGCCGGCCGGCGACCCCCGCCGTCCGCGCCCTGGCATCGGCCGCCGCACAACGCCTGATCGACTTCATGAATCGAGATCGAAAGGCCCGCACGGAGCTCTGTCATGCATGAGCTGTCGCTGGCCCAATCACTGCTGGGGCTGGTTCGGCGGCACGTCCCGCCGGCCGCGACCGTGCGCCGCGTGCACGTCCGGGCCGGGCCGTTCCAGGCCATCGACCCCGACGCCATGCGGTGGGCCTGGCTTGCCGCCACCACGGGCGCCTTCTGTGACGGCGCCTCGCTCGAGCTGACCATTCTGCCCTGGACCATGACCTGCCCGGTGTGCGGCCGCCGATGGCAGAGCGACGACCCGCTCGAATCCTGCGCCTGCGGCCACGCCGACCCCGATCGCGAAGGGGACGACGCCCTGATCCTGACCGCTATTGACCTGATCGATGACCTCGCGGGCGACGAAGAGGCAACCGCCGGCCGCGACACGACCCCAGCCCCGGAAGGTGTACGATGAAAGTCAAAGTCGTAGAAAACGTGCTCAAGCTCAACGACGACGTCGCCGCCGCCAACCGTCGGCGATTTCACGATGCCGGCCTGTTCACCATCGACCTGATCGGCGCCCCCGGCTGCGGGAAGACCGCCCTGCTCGAGGCCACGCTCCGCCGGCTGCGCCACGACTGCGCCATCGGCGTGCTCGTCGGCGACCTGGCCACCACCCGCGATGCCGACCGCCTCGCACGGTGGACGCCTCACGTCGTCCAGATCAACACCGGCAAGGCCTGTCACCTCGAGGCCCACCAGGTCCGCAACGCCGCCGACCAGCTCGAGCTCGAACGCCTCGACGTCCTGATCATCGAGAACGTCGGC
>CAYSIX010000111.1:0-12758 GCA_964431205.1 uncultured Phycisphaeraceae bacterium | reverse complement strand
CGCGTCGGGCGGACATGGCCGAGGAAGAGCAGCGTGAGGAAGCGCCGGTCTGACCCGGCGTCGCGCCGGTCTGGCCGGTACAGACAGCCCCATTTGACAGCCCCGCCGGCGTGGCGGGGCTGTTTGTTTGTGGGCCGGCGGCACGATGCCGGCCGGTGGCGGGGAGAATCCGAGGAATCGGCCGAGAAAATCTTGCCGCGCCACGCTGACGGGGTTGAATGTAGGAGGCCGGCGAGGGGCGAGCCCGAGCCGGCCGCGACGGAGGGAGCCGTCGCCGAGACGCCGTTACAGGATCAACCTAGGGGCCGGGGCGGATCGGGCCCAGACCGATCGCGCGGTCGCTGCCGGGACATCGCGCCCGGAGGGAAGGAGAGACGACCGATGGACGAAAAAGCATTCCAGAGCAAGCTCGCGGAACTGATGGGCGAGATCTCGACGCTGCCCCGCGCCGAGCGCGAGAAGCTGCAGCAGTTGGCCGCCCAGACGCAGGAGCGTCACAAGCGACTCAAGAAGACCGTCAGCGACCTGCAGGAGAGCCTCGACTACCTGCGCCTCTCGATCAAGTACCTCGTGTTCGACCTGGAAGCGACGCGGCGGGAGAACGCCTATCTCCGCCGCGTCATCGAGGAGGACCAGGCTTCGAACGACCACGACTGAACCCCGTCCCCGTGACCGGGGGGCAGGGCATCATCCAGGCTCCTATCCCTTTCTGGAACCCGTGGTCCGGGGTCACAGGACCAGCAGAACCCGATCCGGCGGACGGAATCGAAAGATTCCGCTCCGCTTTTTTCTTGCGCCCGGGCCACGGCGTCGGCGACGGTTTCCAGGCCCGCCGCACGCCGCCCCCCCGGCCCTGCGAGCCCTCGCCCGCCCCGCTATGATGCGGCCTCGATTTCCAGGAGCCCTCACGCATGGAGCACGAGACGACGATGAGCCGCACGCCTGCCCCTTGGCCGATCCATCCCGCCGCCTTCCCGGCCGCGACCGCCTCGCCCGATGACGCCGCGCCCACGCACGACCCCGCGCTCATCGCCGCGGGCTTGCCCACCCGCGCCCAGGCCCCCTACCAGCGCTACCGCGAGATGACCATCGACGAGCTGCTGCTCGAGAACCGCGTCATCTTCCTCGTCGGCGAGATCAACCACGCCACCGCCACCGGCGTGATCATGCGCCTGCTGCACCTGCAGAACACCAAGCGCGGCGTGGACATCAACCTCTACATCAACTCCCCCGGCGGGGCCGTCGACGACACCCTGGCCATCTACGACACGATCCAGTTTCTCGACTGCGACGTGTCGACCTACTGCATCGGCAAGGCGATGAGCGGCGGGGCGGTCATCCTCGCCGCCGGGACCAGGGGTAAACGCTTTAGCCTCCCCCACGCCAAGGTCATGATCCACCAGCCCTACGGCGGGATCTACGGCCAGACCTCCGACGTCCAGATCCAGGCCGAGGAGATCATCAAGACCAAGAATCAGCTCAACCAGATCCTGTCCCGGCACACGGGCCAGCCGGTCGAGCAGATCGAGGAGGACTCCGAACGCGACAAGTTCTTCAGCGCCGAGGAGGCCAAGGCCTACGGGATCGTGGACGAGGTGATCGAGAAGAAGGCGGAGGCGAAGTCCGCCGAGTAGCGGCCAACTGTCCCTTGGTGGGGCCTTGGAGGCCGCGGCCGGCGACGCAAGTGTGAGAATTCTGGGGAAAACCCCTTGCATTGCGCGGCCGATCACGCTAGTCTACGAATTGCTGGCCTGCGAGGTAATAAATCGAGGAGAGGCACGCCCCGCCGCCTGTCTGTTCCGAACGGGGCCGTCTCGATCATGCCCGACAGGGTTGTTCCAATCTGATCGTCTGTCTCAGCCTCAGTCGGCTGATGTGGCAGCTTATCGTGTGTTTTGGTGTTGCTATTTAGGAAAAGGAGAAAGCTCATGAGGGTGAAGGGAATGGAGTTTGGACGATTGACGGCGCTGGGCGCCGCGGCGACGCTGGTCACCGGCGCCGCCTCGGCTCAGCCGCTGTTCGAGGAGAACTGGGACGACGGCAACGGCGCCATGCGCTGGTCGGCCCCGATCGAAACCGCCGAGAACGACACCATCCCGTTCGACGGTACGGTGGACTACGCGTTTGATTACAGCACGATCGGCGCGCCCTCGGCGCCCAACAGCACCGGCGGGACCACCGTCGGCGTGTTCATGGAGACCAACACCGTCGACGACGGCGAAGTCGACGAGGGCGAGTCGATCGGTATCGTCCCCCTGGCCGACGTCGACCTCAGCGGTGACTTCGTTTACACCGCCGACACCTACGTCTTCTGGAACGGCGGCGGCGGCAGCAC
Source organism: uncultured Phycisphaeraceae bacterium (assembly GCA_964431205.1). Taxonomy (GTDB): domain Bacteria; phylum Planctomycetota; class Phycisphaerae; order Phycisphaerales; family Phycisphaeraceae; genus CAYSIX01. Next base: position 10,423 of record CAYSIX010000111.1, on the reverse strand, counting down.
CGAGTACGCGACCTTCGGCGTCTTCTCCGGCGGGACCGCCGCGCCGCTGCGCTTCGGCCTCGACGCCGGCGACGGCGTCGCCTGGCAGATCGACTCCGACGGCGACTCGGGCACGGACATCCTCCGTTACGAGAACCCGCCGATCACCGATCCGGCCACCCCGACGACCGAGTTCGGCCTCGGCGGGTACGAGGACATCCCCGACGGGACCATCCCCGGCGTGCCCACCGGTGACGCCACCCAGATCGGCCCGTTCAACCAGTGGGTCGAGCTGAAGATCGAGCGCGCCGGCGACACGCTCAGCTTCTCGATCAACGGCCATGTCATCGACTCGATCGACGTCGCCGGCGTGACCGACGGCACGATCCTCATCGGGCAGTCGGACCCGTTCAACTCCGTGAACATCCCGCTCACGGAAGGCGGCCCGACCAACGGCGTGGTGTTCGACAACATCGTCGTCGTGCCCGAGCCGGCGTCGCTGGCGCTGCTCGGCCTCGGCGGGCTCGCGGCCCTGCGCCGCCGCCGCGCCTGAACGCGCTCCAACCCTCAACGATCCGCCTGACCGCGGATCGTTGACTTTTGCTCTTGTATGATCGGGTTATTCAGTAAAGGGTCGGAACCATGCATCGAACCAAAGCCTTCACCCTCATCGAGCTGCTCGTGGTGATCTCCATCATCGCTCTGCTCATCGGCATCCTGCTGCCGGCGCTCGGCGCGGCGCGGAACACCGCCCGAGACGTGCAGTGCATGAGCAACGCCCGACAGATCGGCATCGCCGTGTACACCTACGCCACCGACCACGACGGCTTCTACACCGAGTACCGCTCGCCCTTCGACGCGGCCGCGGACCCGCAGAACGTCGAGTACTGGACCGGCCGGCTGGTCCGCATGAACTACCTCGGCGGCACCGAGATCTTCGTCTGCCCGCGGATGGACTTCGGCATCGAGGAAGTCCTCAGCGCCAAGGCCGATCAGAAAGGCCCCGACGGCACGGGCAGCGCTGCCTGGTATCACACGCACTACGGCATGAACACGAGCAACCTCGGCACGCTCCAGCGCCGCAGCACCGAGCCGGGCAACGGCGGCCAGAGCTTCTGGCTCGACCCCCAGACCCGGATCGCCCGGACCGAACGCGTCGATTCGCTGCTGCGGCCCTCGAGCACGTACTACATCATGGATTCGGCCCGTTACGATCCGGGCGGTGGCGGCGGCTTCGGCGGCAACCCGGGCAGCCGCAGCGGCGGCAACATCGAACCCGCCGGCGGACAGAACTTCGTCTGGGACTTCCTCAACACCAACTCGCTCGGCCACCCCGACGCCCGCCACGGCAACAAGGCGGTCAACATCGTCTACGCCGACGGACACGCCGAGCCCAAGCCGATCATCGGCCTCGACCAGATCCGCGGCACGCAGGCCCTGGTCACGATGTACAACGAGGACAACCTGACCGACGCCCGACGCGACGACCCGAACAACTGGACCTACAACGGCAAGCCCATGGGCGGCGACTACGGGTCGTTCTTCGGCAGCGGTAACTGAACCCAGGCGTGGGCGATCCGTCGCCCGCACGCGCGGAACGATGTAGAGAGCGTCTTTTTTCCAAACCGTTTTGGTGGAGGGAACTATGTTGAGCATTCGATATCGGTCGGTCCGTTACACCGCCGCGGCGGCGGTCGCCCTGGCGTGGCCGGCGGCGTCGACGTCGGCGCAGCTTCTGTTCGAGCCGTTCGGGCCCGGCACCGGCGACAACTGGACCATCCTCTCGGTCACCAATGGCGAGTCGGGCGTCGGCGACTGCGACGCCTTCCCCAACCCCGAGTTCTGCAGCCCCCGCAACCCGTCCAACCTCGACGACGCGTTCGCCTTCGACTACTCCAGCCTCGGCATCCCCGCCGCACCGGGCACCACCGACGCCTCGACCCTCGGCCTCAAGGTCACCCTCAACGACATCCCCTTCCAGGGCGGCGAGCAGGTCTCGCTCAACTTCTTCAGCAAGGACGAGACCTTCAGCGGCAACTACAAGATGTCGTACGACCTCTGGCTCGAAGGCTTCGACCCCGGCGAGGGCTCGGCCACCGAGTCCATCCTCGCCGCGCTGAACACCGACGAGACCGCCATCGACTTCGAGACCCAGTCGTTCCCGGTGATCAACACCATCGGCTCGACGGGCCAGCCCGGCGTGGGCTGGAGCCTCACCGCCGACGGCGGCGCGTCCAACGACGTCGTCGCCATCGTCGGTGACGACCAGGTCGGCGGCAAGCAGGCCATCGGTCTGTTCGGCGACTACAGCAACTTCAGCCGCGTCGGTGACATCCCCAACTTCGAGAACCAGTTCCCCGAGCCGGGCAACTTCCCCGGCGGGTTCCGCGGCGACGGCGGCACCGGCGAGGACGTCTGGCACAAGATCGAGGTCGGCCAGTTCGAGCTGCCCACCGGCAACTTCCTGACCTTCCTCACGATCAACGGCGTGCTCTTCGACGCCTTCATCAACACCAGCGACGATACCTCCGGGCAGGTGACGTTCGGCGGCGAGGACCGCTTCGACTCGGTGGACAACAACACGACCTACATCTTCGACAACATCCTCGTCGAGGAGCTGACGGAGAACCCGTTTCCCGAGCTCGACGAAATACTGTTCCGCGTGGACGTGAACGTGGACCTGAAGTTCGACCAGGCCGACATCGACTTCGTGCTCGACGTCGAGGGGCTTACGCCGGACGACCTGGTCGCGCTGGACGACGACATCATCGACGTGGCCAACGGCCAGACGTACTTTGACTTCCTCGACTTCAACGAGAACGGCGTGCTGGACGGCCAGGCCGACGTCGACGCCCTGCTCGCGCTGATACCCGACGCGCCCGCCGTCACCGGCGACGCGGACGGCGACGGCGACGTGGACGCGTTCGACCTGGGCATCTGGCAGACCCAGTTCGGCCAGACCGGCGACGACCTGACCGCCGACTTCGACGACGACGGCGACGTGGACGCGTTCGACCTGGGCCTGTGGCAGACCAACTTCGGCACGGGCCTGGAGGGCGCGGCCGTGCCCGAGCCGGCGACCCTCGGCCTGCTCACGCTCGGCGTGCTGGCGAGCCTGCGTCGGCGCCGCTGAACCGCGCGGCCGACACACACAACTCACGATCACGAATCACCCGCCCACGGCTTTCCGCCGTGGGCTTTTTCGTCTTCGGCCGCACGCCAGGCGCCGCACCGTCTCGGCGCCGCTCGGTCACAATCGCACGAGCGTCATGGCGTGGAAGGGCCGGCCCTCGCGGCGGTACTTGCGTTCGAAGTTGGTGCCGACCGCTTCGCCGGGTTCGCCGGTCCCGGGCGGATCGAACGCGGTGCGCTGGAACAGGTCGGGCACGCGGTCGAGCTGTTCGAGCATCCAGTGGAAGTAGTCGGTGTGATCGGTGGCGAGGTGGACCCGGCCGCGGGGCACGAGGACGCGGTGCAGCTCACGGAGAGTCGCCTCGCGGATGAGGCGGCGTTTGTGGTGTCGGGCCTTGGGCCAGGGGTCGGGGTAGTAGACGTGGACCTGGGCGAAGGCGGCGTTGGGGACGTAGTGATGGAGAAAGCCGAAGGCCTCGGCGCGGACGATGCGGACGTTGTGAAGTCGGTGCCGTCGGCAGCGGTCGGCGGCGTAGCGCCAGTAGGCGGCGGCGTACTCAAGGCCGAGGAAGCGGGTGTCGGGTCGGTGTGCGGCCCGCTGGACGAGGAAGGTGCCCTTGCCGGAGCCGATCTCGAGTTCGAGCGGCGGCCGCGAGGCGGGGTCGGCGGGTGGTATGGCGGAGGGGGCGGGCGCTTCGAACCAGGCGTGCGGGTCGACGGGCCCGGCGTCGAGCGGGGGCAGGTCCTCGCGGGCGATGCCGACGTCGCCGACGTCGAGGGAACGGCCGTGCGAGAGCGAGCTGCCCATGTTCATCAGGATAGCTCGGTCTGCCGCCGCGGGGCGTGGCGGCGTGTGGTTGGGCTCGCGGGGTGTTCAACGGTCGATCGCGGCGAGGTCGGCGAGCAGGCGAGCGTGGGTGCGGGCGCCGAGGGCGAAGCGATCGAGGGCGAAGCGCTCGTTGGGCGAGTGGATGCCGTCGCTCTCGAGCCCGAAGCCGATGAGGATGGTGTCGATGCCGAGGGTGGCCTTGAACTCGGCGACGACGGGGATGGTCGCGCCCTCGCGGACGAGGACGGGCGGGGTGCCGGCGGCGGCCTCGACAGCGCGGCGCGCGGCGGCCATGTAGGGCGAATCCAGCGGCGTGGCGACGGGCGAGGCCATGCCGTGGTTGGTCAGCTCCCACCGGCACCCGCCGACGTCGTGGCGGCGCAGCCAGTGCTCGAACTGGCGGGCGACCTTGGCCGGGTCCATGTTCGCGGGGATGCGGAAGCTGACCTTGGCGCCGGCGAAGGTGGGGATGACGGTCTTGGCGCCTTCGCCCATGTACCCGCCGTAGAGCCCGTTGATGTCGCAGGCGGGGCGGGCCCAGCGGCGTTCGAGGGTCTCGAAGCCGGCCTCGCCGAACGGTGTCGCCCCGACGCGGCCGAGGAACGCCTCTTCGCGGAAGGCCAGTTGCCCCCAGCGCTCGCGCTCCTGGTCCGTGAGCGGCGCGACGTCGTCGTAGAAACCGGGGATGGTGATGCGGTTATCGTCGTCGAACAGCCGGCCGAGCACGCGGGCGAGCAGCGTCGCGGGGTTGGCCAGGGTTCCGCCGTACACGCCCGAGTGCAGGTCCCGGCTGGGGCCGTGCAGCTTGACGTCGAAGTACACCAGCCCGCGCAGGGCGTAGGTGATCGCGGGGGTGTCGGCGTCCCACATCGAGGTGTCGCTGACGAGCACGACGTCGGCCGTCAGGCGGTCACGCTCTCGCTCGAGCATCGCCGGCAGGCTCGTGCTGCCGCACTCCTCCTCGCCCTCGATCACGACCTTGACGCGGCAGGGTGGCGCGCCGGCCGTTTCGTGCCAGGCCCGCAACGCCTCGAGGAAGCAGCAGACCTGGCCCTTGTCGTCCGACGCGCCGCGGGCGACGATCGCGCCGTCGCGCAGCGTCGGTTCGAAGGGCGGCGACTCCCACTTGTCCAGCGGGTCGGGCGGCTGCACGTCGTAGTGACCGTAGAACAGCACGGTCGGCGCGTCGGGGGGGACGACGCCATCGGGGGTTTGGCCGTACACGACCGGGTGGCCGTTGGTCGGGATCAGCTCGGCGTCGAGGCCGCACGCACGAAGCTGCTGCTGGACCCAGCCCGCCGCCCGACGCACGTGCTCGGTGTAGTTCGGATCGGTGCTGACGCTGGGGATCGCCAGCAGCTCGCGCAGGCGGGCGACGGCGTCGTCGCGGTGGGCGTCGAGGTACTTCAGGGCGGCGTCGCTCACGGCTCGCCTCGCTTCGGGGCCAGGTCCACCTCGACCCGGCCGTCGGCGACGCGGACGGGGTAGGTGCGGGCGGGCGGCTCGTCGTAGGGGTAATCGATGTTGCGACCGTTGCGGATGTGGTAGGTGTAGCCGTGGTAGGGGCAGGTGATGACCATGCCGCGGCGTTCGCCCTCTCCGATGGGCAGCCCGGCGTGGGGACATTCGTTGGCGATGGCGTAGAACGTGCCGTCGATGTGGAACAGGACCAGCGGCTTGCCCGCGGCATCGAGGCAGATGTGCTCGCCCTCGGGGAAGTCGTCGACGGCTCCGACCGGCGTCCACCGGGCCGTAGCGTCGGCCTCGTGATCGGCACGGGTCCGTTCGTCGCTGCGCTCCTGCGTCATCGGGGGCAGTCTAGCGAACGCGCGGCGCGGGCGTCCACGTCGTGGCGGCGGTGCTATGATCGGGCCGCGATGGTGGGATCGAGAGGCAAAGCGGCGGGGGGGCGCGGTCACGGCGTGAGCCGATGGCCGGCGCTCGCGTTGGCGGTCGCGATGGCGACGGGTTTTGGCTCGTCATCCGCAGCCGAGATGGAACCCGAAGAGGCGGTGGGACGCGATGACGCCCCGACCGCCGGCGCCGACGCCGCCGCAAACAGCGGGACGACCGACGCCGACGCGAACAGCGCGACGACCGACGGCGACGCGCCAGCGGATCGCGAGCGAACGACCGATCGCGCTCCACGGCCGCAGATGGAGTCGCTTCGCGGGGAATTGCTTGAGGCGTGGTCGGCGGCCACGGACGCGCTGGCGGCGGGCCAGTCGGCGTCGGAGCCGGAGGCGAGGATCAACGCCGTTGCGCGGCGAGCCGGCCGACTGGCACGCGAGGCGGACGGCGTGGACGCTCGCGTGGCGGCGGCGACGATCGAGCTGCGGGGGTATCACGCGCTCGTGCGGCTGGCGATGGCCGAACGGCGGCCGAGCGAGGCCGGCTATCACCTGCTCCGCCTTCGCCGCGCGGTCCGGGCGACCCGACAGCTCGACAGCGACGCCGCGACGGCCCTCGCCGAGTACTGGTCGCTCGCCGCCGACCTGATCGACATCCAACGCACCGCCTCGGACCCGCGTGAGCACGAACGCCGCGCCATTGATCGCCTGACGGAATACCTCCAGCAGAACCCATTGGCCGCGGGCTCGGGCGCCGTCGGCGGGCAACGGCACGCGATCGACGCGGCCGTCACGCTCATGCGCCTGCTCGACCAGGCCGGTCGCAATGAGTCGGCGTGCGCCCTGGCCGAGCGACTGGATTCGTTGCTCGGCAACGATCCACGACGGGCCGAGCTCGCGCCGGTGCGAGAAGCCTGCGAGCGACTGAAAGCGACGATCTCGCTGGCCGTGCAGACGCCGGACGGCGAGACATGGCATCTTCAGCCGCAGGGTGGCGCATCCGTGCTGGTGCACGTGTACGACGCGCGGACGTCGCCGTCGGCGGAGGTGCGGGCGATGCTGGCACGGGCCACCGAATCGGGCGGGGAGGCGCGCGTGGCGTTGGTGACGGTGGACCTGAGCGGGGAGGGCGGAGTCGAGTCGACCCCGGGCGTTGTGCGGCTGAGGGGCGAGGCGGCGGTCGCGGTGGCCGAGCAGCTCGGTGTGGATCGTCTGCCGCGCTACCTGCTGATCGGGTCGGACGGTCGGCTCGCGGCGATCGGTACGAGCGTCTCGATCCTGGACCGAGTCGAGCGGGCGGGCGGTCGGACGCGGGACGAGGCCGGCGCGGGGTCGCCGGCGGACCCGGTGGAGTCGGGGGAGGAACGGTGAAACCGGGGTCCGCCGAGCTTGACGCCCCGCAGGCGGAGGACTGGCCGGCGCTCGAGGCGGGCCCAGCGGACCGGGAGCGAGCGGGGCGTGTGGTGGCGTCGAGCGTGCCGATCGGGCCGCGCCCGTTGAGCGGTCGGCTGGCGGGGCTGTCGCTGCCGCGGCAGGTGTACGCGCTGGCGGTCTGGCCACTGTTCCAGCAACTGCTGAATTGGTTGGTGTCGACCGTGGACACGGCGGTGGCGGGGCGGCTGAGCGTGGAGGCGACGGACGCGATCGCCGTGGGCGCGTACATCGGGTGGCTGATGGGGATCCTGCACTCGGCGGTGGGCGTGGGCGCGACGGCGCTGGTGGCGCGGGCGACGGGCTCGGGGCACAAGCGCCTGGCCAACGCGGCCCTGGGCCAGTCGCTGCTGATCGCCGCGATCTGGGGCAGCGGCGTCGGCGTGGCGATCTACGCCGCCGCCGGCCCGATCGGCGTCTCCGCGGGGCTCCGCGGCCACAGCCTCGACCTGGCGACCACCTACCTGCGCATTCTCGCCGCCGCGCTGCCCCTGGCGGGCATCGTCGTCGTGGGCTCGGCCTGCCTCAGCGGCGCCGGCGACACCCGCAGCCCCTTCTTCGTCATGCTCGTGGTCAACCTGATCAACCTCACGCTGACGATCGCCCTGGTCGTCGCGGGCATGGGCGTGGCCGGCATCGCCCTGGGCACCGCGATCGCCTGGGCCGTCGGCTCCGTGATCCTGGTCGGCCTCATGCTCCGCCGCGGCAGCGCCGTCCGCCTGCGGTGGATCCGGCTTCGCCCGCACTGGCACACGGCCAAACGCGTCGTCCGCCTGGCCCTGCCCAACCTCGCCGAGGGCGTCGGCCACTGGGCGGGCAACTGGGTCGTGATCATGATCGTCGGCTGGATCGCCCGCCTCGGCCAGCACGGCGCTCAGGGCGCCCACATCATCGCCATCCGCATCGAGGCGATCAGCTTCCTGCCCGCGATGGCCTTCGCCGTCGCCGGCTCGACCCTCACCGGCCAGTACCTCGGCGCCGCCGATCCCCACGCCGCCCGCCGCGCCGCCGCCGCCTGCTGGCTCTCCGGCGCCGGGCTTATGGCCACCGTCGGCCTCGTGTTCATCGCCATCCCCGGCCCGCTCGTCCGCCTCATGACCAACGAACCCGTCCTGCTCGACCTCGCCCCGCCCCTGGTCCGCCTCGCCGGCTTCGTCCAGTTCTTCCTCGGCAGCGCCATCGTCCTCGCCGGCTCCATGCGCGGCGCCGGTGACACCCGCACCCCCGCCATCCTCACCAACCTCTCCACCTGGTGCGTCCGCCTGCCCCTGGTCGTCTTCTTCGGCCTCGGCGAGGTCACCCTCTTCGATCACACCGTCACCGTCGGCCTCGGCTGGGGCTTGCTCGGCGTCTGGTACGCCCTGTGCATCGAGCTCGTCGTCCGCGGGCTGATCTTCATCACTCGCTTCTTCCACGGCGGCTGGCTCCGCGCCCAGGTCTGAACCCGGACGCTCCACCACGCTCGCTGCGCCCACCCTACCCGCTCACAGCCACGCGGCCAGCGGATGCACTTCGGCGTCGAAACGCTCCGGCCGCGCGAAGTTCAGGTGACGCACGTCCCGGCCCTCCGCCTCGACCACGTGCAAGGCCGACGACTGCTCGGCCAGGTCGATCGTCGGGCCCAGCTTCACGTCCTCACCATTCAGCGACGCCGGCGGCGGGATGATCTGCACCGTCGGTCGGCACGGGTGCGACGGGCGGTGGTCGATCACCACCGCCCAGCGCCCGTCGCTCAGACGGACGGTCGAGGCCGGCGGGTACGGCGGCGTGACCGCCAACAACGCCCCGAGCACCCGTGGGTCAAACCACGACGCGATCGGCTCCGAGAGCATCTGACGCAACACGGCGACGGTCGGCACCGCCGGGCGGTTCGGCGGGTTCCGCAGCCGATCGAACCGATCCGCAACCGCGGCGATCCGCGCAAAGACGTGCGTCGTACGCTCCCGCTGCACCGCGTACCCTTCGCCGGCGTAGCCCGTGCCGTCGAACCGCTGGTGGTGGTGCAGCACCACGACCGCCGCCGACGGGTCGATCCTGCCTCGAACAAGCCGGTAACCCACCGCCGGATGCTCACGCCACGCCGGGTCCGACTCGTCCTCGGTCTCGTAGTACCGGCTGACGGTCTGCGGCGCGAGCTGGGTGACCCCGATGTCGTGCAGCATCGCGCCCAGCCCGAGATTGCGCACCTCCTTGGCGCGGACCGGATCGACGTGCGGCCGCTCCCGCACCAGGTAGCCTTCCAGCTTCATCCCCAGCAGCAGGCTCAGGTAGGAGACCGCGGCGCTGTGTCGCATCAGGACGTTGTCCGCCGAGGCGATGTCGCCCAGGAACAGCGCCGCCTGCGGGTTGAGCATCAGGTGCTCGACCAGCTTCTCGACGCTGGCCAGATACGTGTGATAGTCCAGCTTGGCCGTCGACTCGTTCTGCAGCGACTCGAAGGTCTCGGCGATGTGCCCGACGACCTCGCTCTGCGACTCGACCAGCGCCGGGTCGGCGTACTTGCCGAGGAACTCGAGGCTCGGGTAGCGGACCCACACCGAGCGCACGCGAAGCTCGCGCAGCCGCACGATCTCCTCACGCCGCAGCTCGTAGCCGACGCTCAGCAACGTCCGGCCGGGCTGACGCGGGTTGTACACCGGCAGCGCCAGCTTCATGCCGGGCCGCGCGTTGGGCAGCTCCACTCTCAGCATGCGGGTCTCCGCCGGCCTCCGGGACTCCTCCCTTCGTCGGCCAACACGGCAGACCGCTTGATCGGACCTTTTGTCCGGCTTGTACCGGTGCCGGCGGCGCCGCGTCACAGACCGAACCGGCGACCGCGCCTGCCCCACCGCCTTGAACGGGTTATGCCGACGCCTCGACGCCCTCCGCCTCAACGACCTGCGTCGTCACGGCCTGGCCCGTCGTGCCCACGGGCCCCGGGGCCTCGACCGGCCGTGCCGCCGCCCCCGCGCGACCCGGCCACTGCACCAGCGCCACGCTCACCAGGATCCCCCCTAACGCCACCACCTGCGTCCCCGACACCCGCTCCCCGTCCAGCCAGCCCCACGCCAACGCCCCGATCGGGATCACGTACGTCACCATCCCCGCGAACAACGGGCCACGCGCCGTGATCAGCCGATAAAACATCGCCTGCGCCAGCCCCGTGCCCACCACCCCCAGCACCGCCAACGCCCCCACCGCCCACGCGAACGTCTCCCCGTCC
>CAYSIX010000110.1:0-12887 GCA_964431205.1 uncultured Phycisphaeraceae bacterium | reverse complement strand
GTCGTTCTCAGTGGGGATCACCAGCATGGTCAATTCGAAGCACACGTCCGTCTCGCGTTTCAGGTAGATAAGCGTATCGGGCACCGGCTGCAGGTGCGTCTGTGTGAGGCGCCGGTAGAAATCCTCGGTAAAGGCCTTGAGTTCGACGTTGGCCGCGTCCATCCACTCGTAGAACGCCTTGCGCGGCTCCGGGCTGATGTAGCCGGCGGTGACGGCGACGGTTTTGATTTCCTCCCGCCGCGCCACCTTGGCGATGTCGATGGCGTACTCGGCCCAGATCGTCGGATCGTTGTACGTGAAGGCGATGCTGCGGCAGCCCAGGTGCTTCGCCTCCGCGACCACCGCTTCCGGCGTCGCCACGCCTGCCAGCGTATCCATCTCGCGGCTCTTGGAGATGTCCCAGTTCTGGCAGAACTTGCAGCCCAGGTTGCATCCGGCGGTGCCCAGCGAGAGCACGGGCGTGCCGGGCAGGAAGTGGTTCAGCGGCTTCTTCTCGATCGGGTCGATGCAGAAGCCGGAGCTGCGGCCGTAGGTGGTCAGGACCAGCTCGCCCTCAACGTTGGCGCGGACGAAGCAGAACCCGCGGCCGCCGGCGGGGATCTTGCACTCGCGGGGGCAGAGGGTGCAGACGATCTTGCGGGCGCGCGGGTCGGGCGCGGAGCCGGCGTCGCCGCCTCGATCGCTCTCGAGCGGGTGCCACCAGCGGGCCTTGTAAGGGGCCGATTCGTGAGGGGGCGATGCAACCATTTCATGTGATTGTAGCCGGCCCGGCGGCTGGTCGACGCCCGGGACGCCGAGCGGCCCGTTTCACGCAACATCCTTGATTCACCGGGTTTAGCGGCCTAGTATGAATTGTTTGCTCAAGGGCTTTCACCGCTCTGATTCAATGGCTGTCGCCGCTAACTTTTGACCCGACCGACGATGCAGAAGATCGTGAATGCCAAGGACTTCGCGGGCCACAGGCTCCAGAAGGGGGATACCGTCACCACCATCGGGGACGGCACGTCCGGCCGGATCTGCGACCTGGCCAAGGACGACGGCATGCAGTTCGTTCAGATCCGCCCGATGCACCAGTCGTATGGCAAGGGCGTCTGGCACGCGGCCGACCAGGTCGTCTGGACGGCCAGCGCCCAGCGGCGCAAGAAGCCGGCGAACGGCGCATCCAAGGGCGACGCGTCCAGGGCCGGCACAAAGACGAAGAAGAAAAAGTAACGGGGGGCGAGGGCGCGGCGAGCCGCAGACGGCTCCGATGAACAAGGTTTGGGGGTAGGGCTCGAAGCCGCTAAGATGAGTCGCGGTCGGCGACGCTCTGCCGAGCCGAGCCGCCGCGATCAGGGACCAAACGAGATGGCGTGCACCAAGACATCCCGGACACGTTCAATCGCCGACTTCGTCGTGCTCACGCTGGTGATCACGGCGGTGTGTCTGGCGTGCGGGCTGGTGATCCGGAGCCTGACGTCGGCGTCGGGCCGGACGGGGGAGCCGGTGCCGCTGATGAACCTGTCGGGCCAGCGGGGGTCGCTCGGGGCGCCGGGGACGGAGCTGGGACTGGAGCTTGACGCGTGGACGGCGGCGGTGGCCGAGGCCGACCCGGGCAGCGATGAGGCGGGCGCGGCCGAGGTGCGTGAGATCGGCGAGACGCCGACGTTCAACGGCCGGCCGCTGCGCAAGGTGCGTGAGATGACGATGCTCGTGACGGCGTACAGCCCCGATCGGCGATCGTGCGGCATCTGGGCTGACGGGATGACCGCCTCGGGGTACAGCGTGTGGACCAACGGGATGAAGCTGGTGGCCGCGGACACGAAGGTCCTGCCGTTCGGATCGCTGGTCTCGATCCCGGGTTATCACGGGGGCAGGCCGGTGCCGGTGCTCGACCGCGGCGGCAAGATCAAGGGCAAGCGGCTGGACGTGCTGTACCCGACGCACGAGATCGCGCGCCAGTGGGGTGCCCAGCGGTTGACCGTGACGATCTGGGATTACGCCGATTGATTGGGCGGCCAAGCCCCGCCGCGTGGCGATCGTCCTCGCCCGAATCATTGTTCTGATCGAATCTTGCCGACAGGCGCGCACGTCATTCGCGACCGGGCTGGCGCCTCGACCACAAGCCCCGCGCCGATGCGGGCCGACGCGTCGCTGAGTCAGGGTGCGACGGTGAGCGACTCGCACGACAATTCTGGCGGCCAAGCCGACCACGACGATCAGTATCGCGAGGGCAGCCTTTCGCTGATGGGGGCGGTGGCGATGGGCACGGGCGTGATGATCGGCGCCGGCGTCTTCGCGCTAACCGGCCAGATCGCGGAGCAGGCCGGCGCCCTGTTTCCCTACGCCTTCCTCGCCGCGGCGGTCGTCACCGCGTTCAGCGCTTACACGTACATCAAGATGTCCAACGCCTACCCGTCGGCCGGGGGCATCGCGATGTACCTGGAGAAGGCATACGGCCAAGGCACGATCACCGCCGGGTGCGCCCTGCTTATGTACTTCTCGATGGTGATCAACGAAAGCCTGGTCGCGCGCACGTTCGGGACGTACACGCTGCAGTTGTTCGGCATTGGCGCTCAGAGCTGGCTCGTGCCGGCGCTCGGGGTCGGGCTCATCGCCGTCGTCTTCGTCATCAACATCCTGGGCAACGAGTTTATCAGCACGTTCTCGATGGTCATGGCGGCGGTCAAGATCGGCGGGATCGCGATCTTCGCCATCGTCGGGCTCTGGGTCGCCGACTTCTCATCCGAGGGACTGACCGCGACCGAGGATGCCACGACGGCCGGGTTCATCGCCAGCGTCGCCCTGGGCATCCTCGCGTACAAGGGCTTCACCACGATCACCAACAGCGGCGCCGAGCTGAAGAACCCGCATCGGAACGTCAGCCTTGCGATCGTCATCTCGATCGCCATCTGCGCGGGGCTCTACTTCCTGATGGCGTGGGCCGTCGCCAGCGCCCTGAGCGTGGACGAGATCATCGGGGCGCGGGACTACGCGCTGGCCGAGGCGGCGCGCCCCGCGGTGGGCCGGCTCGGCGTCTGGTTCACCGTCGTGCTGGCCATCGTCGCCACGGTCTCCGGCCTGCTGGCCAGCACGTTCGCGGTCTCGCGCATGCTCGCCATGCTCACCGATATGCGGCTCGTCCCGCACCGGCACTTCGGCATGCCCGGACGGATCCAGAAGCACACGCTCGTGTACACCGTCGTCATTGCCATGCTGTTGACGATCTTTTTCGACCTGAGCCGGATCGCCTCGCTCGGCGCGATCTTCTACATCGTCATGGACATCGCGATCCACTGGGGCGTGCTGCGGCGCCTCCGCCGCGACCTCGACGCCAGCGCCTCGATCCTGATCGCCGCGATCGTCTTCGACGTCGTGGTGCTCGGGGCCTTCCTCTGGATCAAGGCGGGGTCGGACCCGATGGTGCTCTACGTGTCGGCGGCCGGCATGGTCGCGATCTTCGGCGGCGAGTGGCTGTTTCTGCGTCACCGTGACGAGTCGGACTGACGCTTGCCCGCGGGACGTCCCGGCAGGTGGGGATGACGTTCGCCCATCCGTGCGACGGGGCCGGGCGTTCAACCGATCGGTCGTCACGGTGGGTTTGTCAGGTTCTGCCGAACTGGCGCGCCAGGTCCTTGAGGCTCAGGCGCAGGGTGGTGGGTCGGCCGTGGGGGCAGTTACTGGCGCGTTCGATCTCGTCGCGGCGGGCGAGCAGGTCGGCCAGCTCGGACTCGCTCATGCGGTCGCCGGCCTTGACCGCGGCCTTGCAGGCCATCATGTCGAGCACCTCGTGCAGGACGGCCTCCTCGACGTGGCTCGAGCCGTCGGGCCGGAGCGAGCCGGTGTCGATGTCGCCGGACTCGGCCTTTTCCAGCAGTTCTTCGACGAACGCGGCGGGCTCGACGTGGCGGTCGAACAGGAACGTGGGGAACGCGTGGATGGCGAGCGTGTCGGGGCCGATCGGCTCGCACTCGACGCCGATGCGTTCGAGCAGGGGGCGCAGCTCCTCGGCCAGGGCCTGCCGCGCGGGCCCGGCGCGAAGCGTCTCGGGCACGAGCAGGCGTTGGCTTTCCAGGGGTTTGGGCGGTGCGTCGGTGTCCCCGAGCAGGCGACGGCGGAGCTGCTCGAACATGACGCGTTCGTGCAGGGCGTGCTGATCGACGATGAGCAGGCCCTCCTCGTCCTGGGTGACGACGTAGCTCTGGTGGACCTGGAGGATGTCGCGTCGGCGCAGGGGCGAGGCGTCGTGGCCGTTGGCGGGCGCGACGGTCGCCGGGTCGTGCTCGGCGGTGTTGCGCAACCCCGCGTCGGGGAGTTGATCGGGTGCCTCCTCGGCGAGCGCCTCACGGACCTGACGGAAGGCGAAGCTCTTCTGCGTCGGGTCCATGCGGCGGAAATAGTCGACAAACGCGGAGGTGTCGGTGATCGGCGACGGGCGATCATCGATTGACGATGGGGAACGCTCGGGCTCCAGGGATGGAGTCGAAACCGCAGGACGCGTCTGCGGCGTCGGGAACGAAGCGGCGGTGGTGAGGTCGCTGCCGAGCAGGCGTTGGCGGAGGGTCGCCAGGACCAGGCCGTGCGCCGCCGCGGGGTTGCGGAAGCGGACCTCGGCCTTGGCGGGGTGGACGTTGACGTCGACCTCGGCGGGGTTGATCCAGAGCAGGACGGCGGCGAGGGGGAAGCGGTCGGGGGGCATGAGGCCGCGGTAGGCCTCTTTGATCGCGTGGGCGAGGTTGCGATCGCGCACGGGCCGACCGTTGACGCACAGGTGCTGGGCGCGGCTGTTGCTGCGTGCCAGCGAGGGCGGGCCGATCATGGCCCAGACGCGGGCGCCGCCGCGGTCGGGCGGCTCGACGCGTTCACACTCGAGCAAGGCGTCGGTGAGCTCGCGGCCAAGGATGTCGCGGCAGCGTTCAGCCTGTGAGGTGGCGGGGGGCAGCTCACGTGTCGGCCGGTCGTTGTGCGTGAGGCGGAAGCCGACGGACGGGTGGACCAGGGCGATGCGTTCGACGGCGTCGACGATGTGGCCGAACTCGGTCTGCGGGGCGCGGAGGAACTTGCGTCGCGCGGGGGTGTTGAAGAACAGGTCGCGGATCTCGACGATGGTGCCGGGGGAGGCGGCGGCGGGCTGGGCTTGGCCGAACCGGTCGCCGCTGACCTCGATCATCGCGCCGGCGGGCTCGTCGGCGGCGCGGCTGGTGAGGCGCAGGCGGCTGACCGAGGCGATCGACGCCAGGGCTTCGCCGCGGAAGCCGAACGTCTCGATCGCGGCGAGCTGCTCGGCCGAGACGAGCTTGCTGGTCGCGTGGGGGGCGACGGCCAGGGGCAGCTCGTCGGGGGTGATGCCCCGGCCGTTGTCGGAGATGCGGATCAGTTGGGCGCCGCCCTGTTCGACGGCGACGTCGATGCGGGTGGCGCCGGCGTCGAGGCTGTTCTCGATCAACTCCTTGACGACGGACGCCGGACGCTCGATCACCTCGCCGGCGGCGATCTGGTTGACCAGCAGCGGCGGGAGCGTGCGGATGGGCATGGGCTCATCCTACCGCGCGTGCGGGATGGCGCGGCGGAGCCGGGCGCGGCTGCAAAGCGGGGAACGCGCGGGTACGCCGAGGCTCAGGCGTCGGGGCTTGATCGCTCGTCGTCGTCTTCGGGCAGGGTCTTGCCCGAGAGGCGGTGGGCCGCGTCGTACTGACCGGCCAGCTCGTCGCGCGTGGTGTCGGGGCTCAGGGGCACGCCCGTCAGGTACGCCGCCCGGCTGATGACGTGTGCCGCGACGGGGGTGGTCATCGCGACGAAGACGATGATCAGCAGGATGCGCATGGTCAGCCCGCCGTCGCCGAAGTACACCGCCGCGCTCAGCAGGACGCACGTCGCGCCGAGGGTGGTCGATTTGCTGGTCGCCTGCACGCGCATGTAGGGGTCGGGCATGCGCACCACGCCCACCGCCGCCAGCAGGCAGAACGCCACGCCCACGATCATCAGCGCGAACGTGATCAGCAGCACCCACACCATCAGAGCCTCTTTTCCACGTACAGCGCGAAGGCGACCGTCGCGATGAACCCGACCAGCGCGAAGATCAACCCCACGTCGATCAGCACCGCCTGGTCGTAGAGGATCGCGTACACGGCGATGATCGCCAGCACGAGCATGATCATCATGTCCAGCGTCAGCACCCGGTCGGGCAGGGACGGCCCGCGGATCAGGCGGACCATCGACAGCAGCAGCCCGCCGCCGAGCAGCGCCAGCATCAACTGAAACACCCATTGAACCGAGAGCGGCACGGTCATCGCATCAGCTCCAGCACGCGCCGCTCGAACCCCTCCTTGATTGTGCGGCGGTACGAGTCCGGGTCGGTCACGAACATGCCGTGGACGTAGAGCGTCCGTCGATCGTCGGAGACGTCGATGCTCAGCGTCCCGGGCGTCATGGTGATCAGGTTCGCCAGCAGCGTGATCTCCTCGTCGGTCGTGACGGCCAGGGGCACGGCGATGATCGCGGGGCTGCGGTGGGCCCGCGGCGTGATCACGTCCCAGGCCACCCGGAGGTTGGACTTGACCAGCTCGGCGAGGAAGAAGATCAGGAACCCGACGGCGGCGGGCAGCTTCGTGAAGTAGTTGGTCGGCCCGAGGACGGGGCGCAGCCACCAGAGCGTCAGATACCCGACGACGAACCCCACGACCAGGTGCTCGAAGCCCTGGCGGCCGACGGCGATCTGCCAGGTCAGCGCCAGCAACAGGTTCAGCAGTAAAATGGTCATGGCGGGGTCGTCTCCTCGATCGCCCGGTGCAGCGGGCCCGGCGGCGGCGCCGTGCCCACGGCCTGGATGTATCGGCCCGGGTGGAGCAACTGGTCGGCGGCGGTCTGGGCCCAGCCGAACAGCGTCTGCGGCGCCAGGCCGATCCAGACCGTCAGCAGCGCCAGCGCCACGCTGGGGCCCAGCCGCAGCGCGAGGCCGGGCGGCGGGCTCGTGGGCGGGCGCATCTGCGCCGGGCTCGGCTTCCAGAACACCTCGTTCCAGATCTTCATCATGCTCACCAGCGTGAGCAAGCCCGCCGCCAGCGCCGCGGTGACCACCACGTACGCCTGGGTCTCCAGGGCCGCCCGCACCACGCCGAGCTTGGCCCAGAAGCCCGACAGCGGCGGGACGCCGGCCAGGCTCAACGCCGGGATCAGAAACAGCACGCCCAGCCACGGCCGACGCGACGCCAGCCCGCCCAGCCGCTCGAGCTTGTAGCTGCCGTCGATCGCGCGCACCGTCCCGCCGATCAGGAACAGGTTCGTCTTCACGATGATGTGGTGGGCGATGTAGAAGACCGCCGCGGCCAGGCCCAGGCGCCGCGTCGCCGCGTCCTGGCCCAGCAGCAGCCCCACGCCCAGGATCATGTACCCGATCTGACTGATGATGTGGAAGCTGAGCACCCGCCGCACCTCGACCTGGGCGACCGCGCCCAGCACGCCGCTGATCATCGTCAGGCCCGAGGCGATCAGCACCCACTGATAGAGCGTGGGCTCGCTGAACACGAGGGTGAAGACGCGGACGATGGCGTAGACGCCGACCTTGGTCAGCAGGCCGGCGAAGATCGCCGACACCGCCGCCGGGGGCGTGTGGTAGCTCGCCGGCAGCCAGAAGAACAGCGGGAAGACCGCGGCCTTGATGCCGAAGGCGACCAGCAGCAGCGTGGCGACGATCATCACCAGCGCCGGCTGGTTCGTCTGGACCTGCTGCATCCGCCCGTGCAGGTCGGCCAGGTTCAGTGTGTGGCAGATGCCGTAGACCACGCCGACGGCCGCGAGGAAGATCGCCGAGCTGAGCAGGTTCAGCGAGACGTACTTGAGCCCGCCCTCGATCTGGTCGCGCTGACCGCCGATCGTGAGCATCACGAAGCTGGCGATGAGCATGACCTCGAACCAGACGTAGAGGTTGAACAGGTCGCCGGTGAGAAAGGCGCCCGAGACGCCCATGAGCATGACGTGATAAAGCCCGAAGTACCCGGCGCGTTGGCGCGCCGGGCCGACGTCGGCCAGGGAATAGACGACCACGGCCAGGCCCATGAGCCCGGTGAGCACGACCATGATGGCGCTGAACATGTCCGCGACGAAGACGATGCCGAACGGCGCGGGCCAGGCACCGAACCGCACGACGAGGAAGCCCTCGCGATCGACCGCCGCCAGCAGCGCCAGGGCCGCGGCCAGGTACGCCGCGCCGCCGATCACGCCCAGCCACCTCTGGACCGCGACCCAGCGCCAGGCGAGGAAGCACAGCGCCGCGGTGACCGCCGGCACGAGGATGGGCAGGGCCGCCAGCGTGCTCATTGATCGGTGGTCCTCATGCGGTCACCGTCGTCGCTGCCGATCAGCTCGAACGCACGCTTGACCAGCACCGCGGCGAAGGCCAGCACCGCGAACCCGATCACGATCGCCGTGAGGATCAGCGCCTGCGGGACGGGGTCGGCGGCGTCCCCCCCCAGCGTCCGCGCCCCCTCGGCGATCAGCGGCGGCTCGGCGCGCTTCAGCCCGGCCGCCGAAAAGATCAGCAGGTTCGCCGCGTGGCCCAGCAACGCCAGGCCCAGGATCAGACGGATGATGCTCCGCTGCAGGATCAGGTAGATCCCGCTGGCGTACACCCCGCCCACCGCGATCGCCGCCAGATACGTCATTACTCGGTCTCTTCGGTCAGGTTCAACAGGATCGTCAACGCCGTCCCCACCACCACCAGAAACACCCCCACGTCAAACAGCAGCGGCGTGCCCAGCTTGCCCACCCCCGGCACCGGCGTCGCCAGCCACCGGCCCTCCAGGTACTCGCCCCCCGATCCCGTGCCCACCATCCCCGAGATCAACGCCACCAGCAGCCCCGCGCCGATCAGGCTCTGTGGCGGAACCCCCAGCAACCGCCGCACTGTCTTGACGTCGTACGCCAGCGCGTACAGCGCGAACGCCGACGACATCAGCAGCCCCCCGATGAACCCGCCGCCGGGCTCGTTGTGCCCGCGCAGCACCATGAACACGCTGAACACCACCAGCACCACGATCAGAAACCGGCTCGCCGTCTGAAGGATCAGTGACTTCACGCTTGCTGCTCCCTCCCCCTGGCCTTCTGCGCGTCGCGCGAGCGGCGCGCCGGGCGCAGCAGTGCCACCACGCCGATCCCCGCCACCGCCAGCACCGTGATCTCACCCAGTGTGTCCAACGCGCGGAAGTCCACCAGGATCACGTTCACCACGTTCCGTCCGTACGCCCGCTCCAGGCTCGCCTGGCCGTAGAACTCGCTCAGCAGCCGCGGCAGCTCCACCGCGTCCGCCGCCAGCACCAAGCCCCCGGCCATCCCCCCGAACGCCACCGCCACCACCACGTCCAGCACCCGGCTGGTCGGACGCAGCGCCTTCGCCTCCGCCGGCAGGTGGTAAAACACCAGCACGAACAGAATCACCGTCAGCGTCTCGACCATGATCTGCGTGATCGCCAGGTCCGGCGCGCTGAACAACGCAAACAGCAGCGTCACCCCCATCCCCGTCACCCCCAGAAACAGCACGCCCGACATCCACTCGCGGCTGAACACCGTCCCCACCGCGCCGACCAGGATCATCGCCACCACCGCCACCTCGTGCGCCCCCGGCACCTCCATCGCCGGCAGGTGCCACGCCCGCATCACCGACGGCATCGCCAGCGACACCAGCACCAACAGCACCGTCAACAGGTACCAACGCAGGTAGCCGTGCTGCACCAGCCGCGTGTGGGTCTCGGCCAGGCGGAACAGACCCGCGTACAGCCACTCGTACGCCGCCGCGGGGCCCCACCGGCTCGCACGCGCCGTCAGCGGGTCCACCACGCCCAACGCCCGCGCCCGCACCGCGTACACCGCCACGCCCACGCCGAGCGTCAACACGCTCAAACCCAACACCAGCAACGCCTCCGGCTTCAGCCCGTGCCACAGGCTCAGGTCCACCTTCACCGCCTCACCCGCGATCGCCGCGGCCATCGGCGCGCCGAGCAACTGACCAAACCCGCTTCCCCACAACCCCAGCCCCAGGCTCGCCAGCGCCAGCACCGCCGGGCCCAGCAGCATCGACGCCGGCGCCTCGTGCACCTCGGCGCTTCGATGCCGTGCCCGGCCCCAGAACGGCTGAACCCCCGCCACCAGCGCCATCGTCACCATCAGCACGTTGCTCAGCACCGCCGCCACCAGCAGCAGGCCCAGCACCCCCGGGAAATCCAGCTTCGCCTTGTAGAACAGCTCCTTGCTGACGAAACCGAGCATCGGCGGCGCGCCCGCCATGCTCCACGCCGCCAGCAGCGCCACCGTCGCCGTCACCGGCATCAGCCGACGCAGCCCCGCGACCTCGCGCACGTCTCGCGTGCCCGCCTCGTGGTCGATGATCCCGGCCACCATGAACAACGCCGCCTTGTACAGCGCGTGCGCCACCAGCAGCACCACCATCGCCGCGATCGCCGCCGCCGTCCCCACCCCGATCAGCAGCATCAGCATCCCCAGCACGCTGATCGTCGTGTACGCCAGGATCCGCTTCAGGTCGTGCTGCGACAACGCCATCACCGCCCCGGTCAGCATCGTCAGCGTCCCCGCCACGATCACCAGCGTCTGCCACAGCGCCGAGTCGGCCATCGCCGGGTTCAGCCGCGCCACCAGGTACACCCCCGCCTTGACCATCGTCGCCGAGTGCAGGTACGCCGACACCGGCGTCGGCGCCGCCATCGCCGAGACCAGCCAGAAGTGCATCGGCCACTGCGCCGACTTGGCGAACGCGCCCGCCAGGATCAGCACGATCGCCGCCGGACACAGCCAGTGGCTCAGAACGTCCACGCCCTGCAACCGCGAGAGCTGACCCGCCTCCGTCACCGACAGGCCCGCCCCCACCCCGATGATCTGCAGCAGCAGCAGCCCCGCCAGCAACGCCAGCCCGCCCAGCGCCGTGACCAGCAGCGCCTGCAACGCGCCCTGCCGTGAAGACCACTGCTCGTGCCAGAACCCGATCAGCAGGAACGAGCTGAGGCTCGTCAGCTCCCAGAACACGAACAGGCTGATGATGTCGTCGCTGAGCACCACGCCCAGCATTGCGCCCATGAACAGCAGCAGCCGGCAGTAGAACGAGCCCAGCCGCGCCTCCTTGGCCATGTACCCGCCGGCGTAGATCACCACCAGCACGCCGATGCCCGCGATCAGCAGCCCGAACGTGGCCGACAGCCCGTCCAGCAGCAGCGACAGCCGCACGCCCAGCCCCGGCACCCACGACCAGCCCGTGACCAGCGGCTCTTCGCCCAGCGGCAGGTGACGAGCCAGCAGCACCACCGACGCGATCGGCGCCGCCGCCAGCACCCAGCCCGACCACTGGCCCGCCACGCGACAGACCGCCGGCGCCAGCGCCGAGGCCAGAAGTGGAATGGCGACAACCCAGATCACGGCCGGCCATGATACCGATGCGCACCGCCCACGCCCGTCGACCGCGTCCAAACCGCCGTGAACCCCGCTCATCGCCCGTCTGCGCCAGAGCAGCGATTTACGGGCTCGATCCGCGCGGCCTTGAGCCGCGGCGCAGCCAGCGCGCCGTCGCGGCCACCGGCGCCGACAGCGCGTAGATCGCAAAGCCCGCGGCCAGCACCCCCTGCAGGTGCACCAGCAGCAGCCCGGCGACCACGACGCCGCGCGCCACCGTCGTGAACGGGGCGCGGCCGCGCACGTACTTGTTCATGATGTGCACGTAGCGGAAGTTGCTGACCATGCCCAGGGCGGTCAGGAGCATGACGGCGACCATGGCGAGGGCGGCCAGGCGGATCGACCAGTGCATCGCCGGATAACGGGCGAAAAAGTGCTGGTGAAGCAGGACGAGGCTGGCGACGGTGCCGGCGGCGCCGGGGGTGGGCAGGCCCTTGAAGTAGCGGTGGTCGGGCACATGCTCCGAGGCGGACTCGAGGTTGAACCGGGCCAGGCGCAGCGCGGCGCAGGCGACATAGATGCCGGCGACGACGATGGCCAGTCGGTCGAATAGGTGGTCGTTCTTCTCGGAGACGAACGGGGCCTCGACGCCGGCGAGCTGGACGGCCAGGAAAGCGGGCGCGACGCCGAAGGTGACCATGTCGGCCATGGAGTCGAGCTGACCGCCCAGGTCGCTGAGGCTGCGGGTCAGGCGGGCGATGCGGCCGTCGAGCCCGTCCATGACCATGCCGAGGAAGATGAAGATGGCGGCGAAGGTCAGCGGGGACCAGTCGAAGGGCATGGTGACGGTGGCGGGGCGGGAGGCGGTGAAGATGGCGGCGAACCCGCAGAGGAGGTTGCCGAGGGTGAAGGCGGTGGGCAGGACGGCGATGCCGCGTCGGGCCAGGGCGACGCGGCGTCGGTGGCGTCGGGGATTGGCGACGTGGCGTTCGTGCCGGGCGGCGGGGGCGGGGGCGTGCGACCCGTCGCGGGTCGAGGGCGGCGGGCGGTCGGCGTGTCCGTCGCCGCGCTCGGGCGGGCTGTGGGCGGGTCGCTGACGCGGGGCCATACGGGTATCCTATCGTGGATCGGCCGAACGGCCGGGCCGGTCCAGTTCGGTGCCGGGTCGGGTCGGGCGACCGGCGACGGCTTCCCGAGCCGGGGGCCGGACTTCCGGGGCTTCGGAGCATGGCAATGGCGCAGGCGATGCACAACCAGGGCGCGATCACGCGGCGGGCGACGGCGGGGCTGACCCTGGCCGCGACGCTCGGCGTGCTGCTGGTCGCCTCGGGCCTGCGGCCGGCGTCGGCGGGCCTGGGCACGCACGAGCAGCTCGGCCTGCCCGCCTGCGGCTTTCACAGCACCGTCGGCCTGCCGTGCGTCACCTGCGGGATGACGACCTCGTTCGCCCTGGCCGCCGACGGCCGCCTGCTCGACGCCTGGCGCGGCCAGCCCGCCGGCGCCGTGCTCGCCCTGCT